>NZ_JAVSJA010000001.1:1997500-2336875 GCF_032027425.1 Microcystis wesenbergii NRERC-220
CACGCCGCCAGCGTTCATCCTGAGCCAGGATCAAACTCTCCATGATGAATCGTTTGATTCTTTGACTTTTTTTCGTCTCCCCCTTGCGGGTTTGACTTCTTTGTTATAGAATTGCTTCTAAACGAGGCTGTTTTGCTTGGCTTTCAAACTATTGTTTTGTCTAGGTTCCAGCGTCGTTTGTTTCGCTTCGCTTTCGCTTTGCTTCAACCGCGCATTTACCAATGTATCTAACTTCCCTAAGTTTGTCAACCCCTTTTGGCAAAATTTTTTGATCTTTTTTCTATCCCTTGCTACGTAAGCCTTTCGGCTTTTGGTCTTTTTTGCTAGTCCCTTGATTAGAACTGGCGGTGCGGATATATTAGTTTATTTGTACTAAATGTTTTTCTCAATTTAATTTTTTATTCAGTACCTCTCGATCGCTCGGTCCTTTTTGGGGTATGGTTCCTTGAGAATGTATTTTCTGATCGGAAAGCCCTCATGTCTCGCCGCGCTGCTTTACAATCCTATTTACTGGTGCGTTTACTCCTAGCTCCCTTGATGTTATGGACGATCGTGACGGTGGTTTTTCTACTGATGCGTGTTGCCCCCGGTGATCCCACGGATGCGATTTTAGGCAACCGCGCCCCTGAAAGTGCCAAAAATGCCCTAAGAGAACAATTAGGACTGAATAAACCCCTATTTTTCCAGTACCTAGACTATATTTTTCACCTAATGCGTCTCAATTTAGGAGACTCTTTAACCAGTAAAGGGGTGACTGTGTGGGAGATTATCGCTAAACATTTTCCAGCGACGGTGGAACTAACTTTTTATGGAATGCTAATTGCGGTGATAGTGGGAGTCGGATTGGGAATTATTACCGCTTCCCGTCCGAATACACCCTTAGATGCGGGGGGACGTTTATTTGGACTGATAACCTATTCCTTGCCGATTTTTTGGGTGGGAATGCTCTTACAGCTAATTTTTGCGGTACAGTTGCGCTGGTTTCCCTTGGGGACTCGTTTTCCTTTGAGTGAAACTCCACCCCAGACAATTACGGGTTTATACACCCTTGATAGTCTGATGACTCTACAACTAGATAAGTTGCCCACAGCTTTGTATTATCTAGCCTTACCTAGTTTTACTCTCGGCATTCTCTTGAGTGGAATTTTTGAACGGATGGTGCGAGTTAATCTGAAACAAACTTTGCAAGCGGACTATGTAGATGCGGCAAAAGCGAGAGGAATACCAGAAAAAACGATTATGATCGCCCATGCGCTGAAAAATGCTCTAATACCCGCAATTACTGTCTTAGGATTAACTTTTGCGGCTCTTTTAGGTGGTGCAGTCTTGACGGAAGTTACTTTTTCCTGGCCAGGTTTGGGAAATCAGTTATATAGGGCGATTTCTCTGCGGGATTACCCAACAGTGCAGGGATTAATGGCTTTTTTTGCGACAATAGTGGTTTTTGCCAGTATTTTTATCGATTTAATCAATGCTTACATTGATCCTCGCATCCGTTATTAATCAGGGAAGTGGGGAGATGGGAGAGGGAGTTTGAGCATTTGTACTAAAATGCTAATACGAAGTTTAAATACAGTACAGCTTGAGATGAATTATGAAGTGGGGAGAAGGGAGAGGGGAGAGAGAGTCTCAGCATTTGTACTAAAATTACCAATACATAGATCGGGATTGTTTTTTGTCTCTAGGTTGTTGTTAGGTGATTGCTGACTGATTAATAATGGTTGAATGTTAATCGGCTTTTCCTTTTAGGGAGACGAAATCGGGCCTATGGGAATTACTATTGTCACCATTTTGCGGGGGATGAAAAGGATTTCTCACTTCGGGGGGAGTGGGTAAACCCTGTTTCATTTCCGCTACTTTTAAGAGGATCAAATACTCATAAAAAGCTTGCAGAGTACACCAAGCAAAACCAGCTTTACCATCGAGAATTCCTGCCAAGATAAAATACATATAAAACCAACGAAGCAGGGGACGAAAAGGCAATCGTAGAGATAAATCTTTTAAAGCTCTCCGTCTATCTACTTCGGTTTCACCAAAAAATAAATTTTTCCAACTAACACCACCGTTAGCCAACTGATGCAGGGTTTCTGCCGCTTCATCGGTAGAGTAACGATTATGTTTTTCAATCCAACGACTTAAACCTTTACTACAGGTATAGTGGGGATAGGTTTCTTGTAAAAAAGAGGTTTTTCCCCGACATTCTTCCCTTTCCGTGTGACCATAATCGCTAAACCAGACTTGATCTTTTCTAAATAGACGCATTTGATAACGGGGATACTGGGTGCTGCGACGGATCCAAGTTCCCATAAACATAACTCTTTCGGCCACATAAAAACCAGTAAATTCCTGTTGTTGCGTGGCACGGAGACATTCTGCGTAGAGTTGGGGTGTCATCCTTTCATCTGCTTCGAGAATATAAACCCAATCGTATTTAGTCTCGATATTTTCTAACATCCAAGTTCTTTGTTTACCATGACTCTCGAATTGATGCTGAATCACGCGCACTGGATAACGAGAAGCAATCTCTACTGTGCGATCGCTACTGTAGGAGTCAACCACAATCACATCATCGGATAGAAGTGCCGATTCCACACAGGCGGCAATATCAATTTCTTCGTTATGAGTGAGAATGTAAATGGAAAACATAGATATAATATGGTGTTTGATTATACGAAACCCGATCGGGCAGTAGTTCTATTGTGTACTGGAAAAAGCGGAATGAAAACCCTTATTATCCAAGAAATTTTTTTAAAACTGTCAGACTGAGCCTATTCTAACCTCGATCGCCATTTTGTCAATATTCCTTAAGTATTACTCGAAAAATTCTTTACCTGAGCTTGCGGCGACCGGCTACGAGCTATTCCCCACCATGAGATAATAGACGGTGCTTTATGTCTCCAGTAATTTTCGATGACTGCTGTTTCCGAGTGTTTTCGTTCTCTCCGTTCCCAGGGGAATTGTGCCTTAATTCCCTTTATTACTGCTGGTGATCCCGATTTGTCCACTACTGCCCAAGCTTTACGCATTTTAGACCGGGCAGGGGCCGATCTGATCGAGTTGGGGGTTCCCTATTCCGATCCTCTTGCGGATGGTCCGGTTATTCAAGCGGCAGCCACCCGCGCTTTAAATCGGGGTGTCAAGTTGGAAGATGTGCTAGAAATCGTCAAAAATGCTCAGGGAGAGGTGAAAGCTCCCATTATTCTCTTTACTTACTATAATCCCATCTATCATCGCGGGATAGATGTCTTTTTAGACCAAATAAAAGCAGCCGGGGTGAGTGGTTTGGTGGTTCCCGATTTACCCCTAGAGGAAGCGGCAAGTCTGCTGCAACCGGCTGCCGCTAAGGGAATTGAAGTGATTTTATTGGTAGCGCCTACCAGTCCCCCGGAACGAATACAAGCGATCGCCCTGCAATCCCAAGGTTTTATTTATTTGGTTAGTGTCACGGGAGTGACGGGAATGCGTAACCAAGTGGCCACCAGAGTGGAGGAATTGCTCGATTCTATCCGTTCTGTCACCGATAAACCCGTGGGGGTAGGATTTGGCATTTCTGACCCGACACAGGCACTACAGGTGAAAAACTGGGGTGCTGATGCGGTAATTGTCGGCAGTGCCATGGTTAAACGTCTGGCCGATAATTCCCCCAGCGATGGGTTAAAATCCCTCGAAGAATTCTGCCGCAGTTTAAAACAGGCGATTCAGTGAGGGGTTAGAAATTCTTCTAAGGGAATTCCGGCTGCGGGGCGATCGAGGTAGAATCTTTCCCGAATTCCTCGATCGCCTTGAGTTAAATTTGAGAGAGTTCGCGTTCACCCGCTAATTTCAGTGCAGAAGCGGCTTCAGGAATATAGGAAGTTTTCGTTTTAGAGACCATACCTCCCTGTTGTTCGAGTAATTGTTCTAGACGCATGGTACTCCAATCGGTCAGCATCGAGTTACCTAGCCGGGGGGCCAATTTGTTAATTTTCTCCACGGCGGAGATCCCCAATTCATCCATCTGTAGGGAAGCTAGATAGCAATCACAGGCGATGTCTATCTCTCCTAATCGTTCGTGACATTGGCCAGCCATAAACCAAGCGATCGCCATTCCAGGTGGGCCGAGTCTAGTAGCAGAACGATAGATTTTCGCCGCTTCTTCAAATTTATTTTGTTTTAGTAAAATTTCCCCCAGTTTCAGGCGATAACGAGAGTAAAGAGGTTCCATCGCCACCATTTTCTTCGCTCTCTCTTCGGCGAGATCAATATCGCCTAACCAGAGAGCTTCTTTTGTTCGGCTCTCGAAAACCGTTATTAGATTGTCGTAGGCGGAAAGTCGTTCGCTCTCGTTTTTACACTCGCGAGTTAGTTCTTCCGCTAGGGATTGACAGAGATCCATTTCACGGACAACCGTTTCTCGCTCACCCCGCAGAAGTGGAGCGAAAACAGCCGCACGCTGGAAAGCACTGGTTAAATGTTTAAAATCGAAACGATCGAGGGAAGGTTCGAAGTGAGAGAGTGCCTCCTTGGCTACTTCTCGCCAATAGGCGACTGCGGCTATATCTCGAAAGGCAGTAGCCTGCAAAACGATTAATTCTACGGCTGCCCCGAAAACCACCAGGCTTTCTTTAGAAGCGTATTGAACGATTCGTTGAAAATCTTCCAGGTTTTCTGATGTACCGATATCTTCTTGACAAAGGATTTTAGACATCGCCAGGCTGTAAGCTAATCTAGCGAACGTGGGGTCTCTGCCAATGTTTTCATCAGTAATTGCGGGAATATAGCGAATAATCGCTTCATGAAAGCATAAACTCGATAATAAATTAATTGTTTTCAGTTGAGTAGCGGGTGAAAGCTCACGATAATGCTCTAAATGCTCGCAAAGAACTCTCCAACGTTCGGTTCTCAACTCATCGGGGAGGGTGAGAGGATCGTTAATTGGGTATTGAAAAAGACTGGTCTCTCGAATCAATTGCTCTCGAAAAGAAGCGGGGTGAACGAGAGCAACCGGGGTAACAGATGACGTATCGACACCTCGTACTTCGGAGACAAGATTTCGATAACTATAGTCAATTCCCTGAATATGCCAAGCTCCAGATTGATAGGGACTAAGATCGAAATAAGGACGATGGCTCCAAGTGATCGGAAAATCGTTTAAAAATAGCATACATATTCTCAAGAAATGCGATCTTTATCTGGTTGGTATTTCCACGATAGTCAACGGAGTATCTTGTTTGGCTGAACTACCGTGGAAACTAGGAGAAATACAGAGATAAAATACTGATTTATCTCTGTATTTTATCAATCAGTTACATTTGCATATAATAGCACCAACAACAACCGCCTACCACTTGACGCAAAGTTTTAAAAGCGGTGATGCTTTCTGGACTGTCGTTAGCGGACTACCCATTTGGCAGCAGCACCGCCTACCACTTGACGTAAAGTTTTAAAAGCGGTGATGCTTTCTGGACTGTCGTTAACGGCATCGGTGCGAAGCTCGATAATTTCGTTAGTCACCGTGTTTTTGATCTCGTTGATTTTGATGTTAGCCATGAGATGTATTCTCCAAATTTTCGCTAAATGAATGAATCAAATTATTGATTCAAGAAAACCATAACAATTTTTCAACACCAGATCAACTATCAAAATCGAACAAAAAGAACATAATTTAGTTATTTATGTTCTTTTTGAAAGACTATTTTTTACAAAAACATCATCAAAACGTAAGGATTCAGGTGCCTCAAATGCAGTCACAGAGCGGCTTCTAAAATCTCAGAACTCGCTAAACTAACAGTTTCATTCTCAATAAGCACGAAAATTAAGGCTTTCAGGGTTTCTGAATGAGAATGAGGATTTGGACATAATTCGCCTAAATGCTTACACAGCATGAGTTTGACTGCTTTTTGTATGGCCTGAATCCTTACATCAAAACCGATTAAACAACGGGCTTCCAAGCTATTTAAAGAAACAAAAATAAGTAATTTATGTACAAAAAACTCTGAACCTGTCTTGTTGGAAGCAAAGAGAACCAACCAAGCTAACTTAATTGAGTTATTTATTTTTTAAATTAACTGGGAATTCTGTTAATGAATAAATTCAGTAATTTTTAAAAGTGTATGTATTAAAAATCACTTTGTTGGTTTTTATGCTGAATAAGCTCACTCAAGAATAATCGGATTATTGGTATTTTATTAATCCATATTGTATTAATCTTATAGTAAAATAATCCGTAGGTTGGGTTAAACGAAGTGCACCCCAACACAAAACATGAAGAATAATAGGGGGATGATGTTGGGTTTCATGCTTCAACCCAACCTACAAAATAGGCGATCAGCCTTCTGTAAAACTTCCGCAGTGACCGACTCGCTTAGATAATACTCCCCGCAATTCTGACAGATATCCGCAGGGACTTGTTTTAAAATCACGATACAATTATCTCTCTCTAAAGTAACGGTAACAAAACCCGATCGAGTCGTACCGTGTTTACAGATCACACATTCCATAACTCTTATCTTCCCTTACTATGTTTGCGGGGTGAGCAATGCCCACCCCGTTCACGATTAATTACTAAACTCGTATTCTATCTCTTGAATCTTCTCCTTTACCCAGCCGTTAAACAAATCAACACCGATTTTCAGAGCCAACTCCTCGGTTAATTTTGGTTTAAGGATTTCCTCGACAAAAATCAGGTGAAAACCCCGATCGCCTTGCAGCGGTTTCAACAATCGAGAAGAATCCGATGCGAAAATTGCGGACGAAAGATTCGGTCGTAAATCCTTACGGTAAACAGTACCGCGATAACCCCCCTTGCGTCGTAATTCCACATCCTCGATATAGCGATGCGCTACTTCCTGAAAGCTGATTTCCTCCTCCTGAATCGATTCATACAACTCCTCCGCCATCGCCTGATCTGCTAACACTACCTCATAGATCACCGCGCCAGTATAATCTAGCTGGTGTTCCACAAAATAGGATTCAATTTTGTCTGCGAAAAGATGTTCGGCTAATTTACCCGATAGTAAATTGAATTGAACGATCTCCTCGAAATCATCTAGGGATAAGCCCTGTTTTTCCAACCAATTCCATGTATCTTTGGCGTTATGTAATTCATTGGCGAGACGGAATTGATCGGCCGCCTGTTGTAACTCGTCAGTCGTGTTTTTAATCCCCGCTGCCGTGGCGGTTTCGGTGATGATTTTCCGACCGATAATTCCCTCGACTATTTCGGGAACTTTCCCCGATAGCTTAAGCTGTTGGATAAGGTCTTGATTGCTGATGGTGATACTATGGGACATAATGACTCCTGAAAAAAACTACAGTTTTAACCCATCTTTTTGCAGATCCTTAAAGGGATCGAGGATGTAATCGATCACCCGACGCTGACGGACGATCGCTTCTGCGGTAGCCGTATCCCCCGGATTGAGGGGAATACATTGATTTCCCTTTTGAATACAGGAGCGATCGAGTTGAATTTCTAGCTCGAAAACGTTAATTTTTCCGTTGGGCGTTTCCTTTTCGATCGCCGTCGGTGATTTCTTGGTGATCTTGCCGCCGATAATGCCGTAATCCTGAAAAGGATAGGCATCGAACTTGACTTTTATCGGCATACCGGCGCGGAGAAATTGACTTTGATCCGTGGGCATTTCTGCCTTGAGAATAAACCGCGATCCCTTCGGTGCTATCTCCGCAACCCGCGTTCCCGACTGCACCACCGCACCCGCGCGTTTAATCGGTAATGAAAAGATTGTGCCGTCGGTATTCGCCTTTAAAACCCTCTGACTTAGTTGGATTTGGAGCGCTTGCCGTTGGCTCTCGCTTTGGGCGATTTCCGATGCCAGTGTTCCGATCTCCGTGTCTAGATTGTTAATCTGCTCCTGTATCCTTAAGAGTGCCAACTCGTTGGAATGGCGGAGACTTTGATAACCCCGCTGCCGCTCCTGTAATTGCAGACGCGCTTGGGCGATATCGGCGCTCGTTTGTTGACTCGTCTGACGGTGGTTGCTTTCTAATTCCGCTAGTTTATGTTGATTTTCTTTTACCTCCGCTTTTCCCCGCTCGTAGAGTTGTTGGCGCTCCTTGGCATTGTCCTCACGCTCGATGAATTGCACCTCCGATATCGCGCCATCCTCCCACGCTTTTCGGTAGCGATCGACTTCTTTTAAAGCCGTTTGATAACGACTTTTGAGAATCGGATAATCAGTCTGACTTTGTGCGAGGGCGGTTTTCGCTTGATTTACCCGCGCCTGTTGTTCTTCTAGGGATATTTTCGCTTTCTTGATTAATGCGTCCACATTCTCCCGCGCTTGTTCGATCGAGGCTTCTTTTTCCGCTGCTGCCGCGCGATTTTGTTGGCTTTGGGTGGTTAAAGAAATCTCTAACTGACTTTTGACAAGTTTCTGTTGGGAAAGACGACTTTTTTGTCCTTCTATTTTCTCCTCAATTTGTTGTATTTCCTTGCCGATTAATGAGGAATCTAGGGTTAAAATCGGTTGTCCTGCTTTCACCTCTTGGCCTTCACGGACATAGATTTTTTCCACTTTTCCCGTCGCGATAGCATCGATTTTGACTGTTTCTCCTTGGGGTTCCAGTTTTCCTGGTCCGACACCCGTTTCATCGACTTTTGAGAATATCGCCCAGGGGAGAATGATCGAGACGAAAATAATCAGAAAATAGAGTAAACCACGCGTCCAGGGTAGGGGTAAAGTATCGATCAATTCCTTGGTCTGGAAAGACCAGTTATCGCGCTCTCTGTCTAGATTGGTGGTCATAGTTATTCACTCAATTGATTAGAGTTCAAATTACGGTAAATACCGGGACGGGCCATTAATTCTTCGTGGGTTCCACTATCGAGTAATACCCCTCGATCGAGAACGAGAATACAATCTGCGTTCCGCACCGTAGAGAGGCGATGGGCGATAATCACCATCGTGCGATTCTGCCGAATTTTCTGGAGATTTGTTTGAATAATCCGTTCCGATTCGGTATCGAGGTGGGAAGTGGCTTCATCGAGGATTAATAACCGCGGCTCTCCCATCAACGATCGAGCGATGGCGATTCGTTGTCTCTGTCCCCCGGAAAGTAGCCCTCCACCCTCGCCGATTTGAGTTTCGTACCCCATGGGCAGTGATTGAATAAACTCATGAATTCCCGCTAATTTCGCCGCTTCGATCACATTTTCTAGGGGGTGATCGGGATGACCTAAACTGATATTTTCCCGAATCGTGGAACCGAAGAGAAAAGTATCCTGATCGACGACTCCCACCTGTTGCCGGAGGGAACTGAGGGCGATCGTACTCAGATCGTAACCGTCGATCGATATCTTCCCATCGGTGGGGGGATAGAGGCCGATCAGTAATTTCGAGATCGTGGTTTTTCCCGAACCGCTCCGACCGACGATGGCAACGGTTTGACCGGGTAAAATTTCAAAACTGAGGTTTTCTAAAACATTCTGATCGCTGTCGGTGTGGTAGCGAAAGGTGACATTCTCAAAGCGAATATGTCCCTGTAATTCCGGGAGAAATTGACGGGAAAGTTCCTCTAAATTCTCCTCCGGCTTTGCGTCTAGTACATCGTTAATGCGCTCGACGGCGATATTGACTTCTTGAAATTGCGTCCAGAGAACGGTTAAGCGTTGAAAAGGCGCGATGATCTGGGCAAAAAGCATATTAAAGGCGATCAATTGTCCGATCGATAATTGATTTTGAATCACTAGATAGGCACCGAAACAGAGTAACCCCGTCGTCGCTAAAGATTCGATCAGATTACTGAATATCTGGAGATTATTGCCAATGATCTGCCCAGAGAAATTTTTCTTGACCTCCACCGAGAAAAGGTCTTCCCAGTGCCAACGGGTCGATCGCTCTGTGGCAGTAGATTTGACGGTACGAATACCGGTTAAAATCTCGATCAGGTAACTGCTTTCCTTAGCGATCGCCTGAAAAATATCCCGGGATATTCGCTGCAGAAAAGGGGTAGAAATTAACGCCAGCAGAAGGAACGGTGGCACGATCGCTAAACTGATGAGGGCTAATTGCCAGCTATAGCGGAACATCACCGCCACATACACGAAAACCGTTAATAAGTCAAGTAAAATCGAGAGAGCTTCCCCAGAGAGAAAACGCTGAATCTTGCGATTTTCCCCGACGCGGGAAATAATATCGCCCACATAGCGGGACTCGAAATAACCGAGGGGAAGGCTGAGGGTATGGCGGATAAAACCGGTGATTAATGCCGTATCGATGCGATTAGCGGTGTGATCGAGGAGATAGGCGCGTAAACCAGTAATTGCCACCCGAAAAACCCCGAAAATTAGCGCACCGATCCCCATCGCCCAAAGGGTAGTTAAGGACCCCTGCACGATTACCCGATCGAGGATTAACTGGGTGAAAATCGGCGTAATTAAGCCGAATATCTGGATAAAAAGCGAGGCGACGAAAATTTCCAGCAGTACGAACCAATGGGGTTCCAGTAAGCGATAAAACTGCCAGAGAGAGGTTTTATCCTCTTTCGTGTCCCGGAATTTCTGGTTCGGTTGGAGCAGCAGGGTGAATCCCGTCCATTTACTGGCGAATTCGGCACGACTTAGGGTTAATTGCCCGATCGCTGGATCGCCAATAATCACCTGTTTGGCGGTAATTTTCCAGATCACAACGAAGTGTTTGCCTTCCCAGTGAGCGGTCGCAACGCGCTCGCTACGCGAGACCGCCGGTAGGGGCTGTTTCCCTAATCCCTCTAGAGTCGCTTTTACCGGACGGGTGGAGAGGCCGATATTTTCCGCCGCGGTGATCAGTCCCGACAGGGTTGCCCCGTCGCGGTTGACGTTGGCCATTTCCCGCAAACGGTTGACGCTGATTCTTTTGCCCCAATAACGGGCGATCATGACTAAACCGGCCGCCCCGCAATCGGAGGCGGACTGTTGCTCGAAGAAGGGATAACGGCGGAGGGATTGCCCGATCCAGTGACCTAACCGCTGCGCTGGAGAGGGAAAATAGGCTCGATCGCTTTTTTTGTCCGTTTCTTCTGTCTTCGTCCCAAGAAGTTGATCAATTTCCCGCGCCCGTTGTAGTAATGTTTTTTTCAGGGCGGGGTGTTTTTTCAGGATCGGCTTCAGGGCGGACTCGGGGATAAGAAGTAGTTCCGCCTTTGCGGAGACTCGAACCGAGTAGGGTGGTCTCTGAGCTACGCCGAAGAGCAGAAAACCCGATCGGGGAAAGAGGGAGAATTCCCCGAAAAATTCGCCGGTTTTGAGCGCAATCATCTCTTTTTGCTGCGAGTTCGCTATCCGAACTTTGCCGCCAACGACTAGGTATAATCCGGGCTGTAGGGGCAGTGTACCTGCTTCGGGAGAGAGGGTGATCGCCGTTTTCTGGAGACTCCGCCACTGGGTTTCGGACAGGAATTCCGGCCAGGGATTGACGAGGCTGTGAGTATCGAGCATAGTTGTTTTAAGCTTTGGCTGAAGGAGAAAGATCGACGATGCGGAGCGGCTGTAGCTGTTTGCGGAGGCGATTGATGTGGGTGGGGGTGAGTGCAACCCCGAATTCTTTCTCTAGATGCCGCGCTAACCAAACTCCCGACCATCGCTTAAAGGAATAGCCGAAATCCCGGGGGGATTTACTAATCAGTTCCTTCAGGCGATCGAGGTAAGGTTGATCAACTTTTGAAGGGCGACCGCGGCGGTATTTTTGCCAGCGATCGATCTTGCCACTCTCGGCGATCAGTATCCATTTACTAGCGGTGGCGGCAGTACAATCGAGAAGCTTACGGATCTCGTTCTGGGATTTGCCCTCGTCAGCGAAAAGAATGATTTGAATCCGTTTGCGATCAACATCAGAGATATTCGGTTCTGTTGAGATTTCGAGAAGTTGCTGACGTTGGGATGAGGATAGATATTTACCGGTGCTTGATGACATTGACATAGCCTTTGCAACTATAAGTAAAAGCAGACAGCAGCAGGTCGGAGCGTTGAGGCAAGAAAGTTGTACTAAGTTGTACAATGGGCTGAATTCCCCGGGTGACGATCTCTTTCGCTGTCCTTAAATTATTATTTCGGCTGCAAAAGTGAACATTATGAAGTTTATTAAATCCGACATTCCGCAAATCTTCATATACTTTTATATATTTTTACATTCCCCAAGATGTTTTGACGAAAAACCTTCATTGTAGAACCTACTATTGAGAACATTTTCAATAATTGATTTTTTCTGAGAAAAAAAAAATACAATTCTTAACCTTGATAAAAATCCATGATTGTAGCTATTGAATGTTAAGAAGTGCGAAAAGTGGGTAAATTGTTTTTCTCTCGCCCGATCAAACCTCTCTAACACCTAACCCCCATCACCCCATCACCCTATCTCCCCGCTGGCCACTGATAACTGATTGCTGACTACTCAAAATCGTTATGACTATGATATAGTTGTTAAGGAATGTAAAAATAGTTGCATTTTCCCAGAAACTAGATTAAGGAGATTAAAAGTATGACCGCCGAAGGTTGCTTAAGAGTCGGACAAGCGGCGCCGGATTTCACCGCGACCGCCGTTTTCGATCAAGAGTTCAAAACCATCAAATTATCGGATTATCGGGGTAAATACGTCGTTTTATTCTTCTATCCCCTCGATTTTACCTTTGTTTGCCCCACGGAAATTACCGCTTTCAGCGATCGAGTTAGCGAATTTAGCAGTATCAACACCGAGATTTTAGGGGTGTCCGTCGATAGCGAATTTGCTCACCTAGCATGGATTCAAACCGAGAGAAAATCTGGTGGTGTCGGTGATGTGGCCTATCCGTTGGTGTCGGATCTGAAAAAAGAAATCAGCACCGCTTACAATGTTCTTGATCCTGATGCGGGGGTATCCCTGCGTGGTCTCTTTATCATCGATAAAGAAGGTGTTATCCAACACGCTACTATTAATAATCTTTCCTTTGGTCGCAGTGTCGATGAAACCCTCCGCACTCTGAAAGCGATTCAATACGTCCAATCCCATCCGGATGAAGTTTGTCCCGCCGGTTGGCAAGAAGGGGATGCTACCATGGTTCCCGACCCTGTGAAGTCGAAAGTTTACTTCGCGGCAGTTTAGTTAAAAATCCTCAGAAGTCCCTCCGCTATAGATGGGGGGCAGACTTTTAAAGGGGGGCGAAATAATTCGCCCCTTATTTTAATCGGAAAATTTTCCAGAAAATTGGCCCCATTAGCCATGACCTCATCTAGAATACTGGCCAGACAAGTCTAGAAAGAGTCACGGCGATCTATGACTACCAGTAATTATGATTCCGAGTTGACAGTTTTGGGATTACCCGCAGCCAAAGGTAGATGGTTATTAATACCTCTAGGAATGGGCGTTTTACTCTGTTTAGGGACGGTGTACTCTTGGAGTATCTTTAGAAAACCCCTAGAAACAGAGTTAAATCTCAGCGCCACGGAAAGCCTATTACCCTACACTGTGGCTTTAGTATTTTATGCCGCTTCTATGCCGATCGCTGGTTTTTTTATCCCCCGGGTAGGCACTCGCAGGATGACTGCTATCGGCGGAATTATCGTCGGTTTAGGCTATATTCTCGCTAGTTTTGCCGCTCAGATTCAGACAATTATTCTTACCTACGGAGTTATTGCCGGCACGGGAGTCGGCATCGCTTACGGTGTTCCCATGGCAGTGGTGGCACGCTGGTTTCCCGACAAAAAAGGTTTAGCGGTGGGTTTAACTATCATCGGATTTGGCCTTTCTCCCCTGATTACCGCACCTTTAGCCAATCGATTGATCAATGAATATAGCGTTAGACCAAGTTTAAGATTTTTGGGGATTATCTTTACAATAATTATTGTGATGATTGCCCTCGCCATGAAATTACCCCCCCAGGACTGGCAACCTCCCGCCAATTTAGCTAATCGAAAATCCGACTTTCTGGCCAATTATCCAGTGAATATGCTGAAAAGTCGCTCATTTTATGGCTTATGGCTTTGCTATGCTATTGGTGCTTTAATTGGCTTGAGTGCCATCGGTATTTCTAGTCCTGTCGCTGAGGAAATTATCCAGATCGAGCCGGGGTTAGCCGCTAGTAGTGTTGCGCTATTTGCCTTGTTTAATGGTATTAGTCGTCCTTTGTTCGGTTGGCTGAGCGATCGCTGGAAACCCCATTATTTAGCGATCGGGGCCTATACACTCATTTTGATTGGTTGTCTGTTGATGGTCAAGGCCGAAAAAGGGGCAGTTACTAGCTATCTAGTGGCTTTTTGTCTATTTTGGTTTTGTTTAGGGGGATGGTTAGCCCTAGCTCCCGCTACCACTCTCCACTTCTTTAATCCTGACCACTACGCCCAAAATTACGGTATTGTTTTTACTGCCTACGGTGTCGGTGCTTTGATCGGCACTTTAGTAACCGGTAGAATTCGCGACTGGTTCGGTACTTACACTTACGCTTTTTATGCTATGGCTGTATTGGCAATACTGGGCATTTTTCTCGCTAGTGCCTTACTGAAAAGAGAGCGATCGCAGCTATCAAATCCTAGCTAGTGGGGTTTTACTCAGATCGTAACTGATTATAGCGGCCAACTCACGCTTGAGGAGAGATTACCTCTTGGTTAGTTGGAGAAATGCTGCCCTCTTACGGAAACTCGTTGAATGAAGAATGCCCTCGCCTTTAGGCAGGGGCGAACGTCAATAAAAACTAAGTTGGAACTAGACAAGTTTCAACCGATCACCAAAAATTAACCTTGAATATTAACGACGAATCGGAGCGTTCGCACCGTCGGCGGCGGCGCGAAAAGGTTCCACTGCCTCGCTATAATCGATCGGTAAAATAGCCACCACGTTATCGTGAGGACGGGGAATAATTACCCAGGTTTCTAAAGCTGCCCCCTCGGTTTTATTGACGGCTTCAATGCCGGCAGCCATAGCGGTTTTTACCTCCTGTACATCCCCACGAATATTGAGGGTAAAACGGGCGCTTCCTGCCCTTAAATAGCCAACAATCGTGATCCGTCCTGCTTTTACCATCGCATCGGCGGCCGCTAGAATACCGGGGAAACCTTTTGTCTCGATCGATCCCACCGCGGGTTGGGCTGTCATAAATTAACTCCTAATAACAAAAATCAGATAAGTTTAATTGATAGAATCCAATCTATTTTCCAGTCTTTAACTATAGTCTAGTTTGGGGCAAATCGCTAGGGAAATTAACTGCGAAAACGGTCTGACTTAGGCGTATGCTGCACTGGTAAAACCGCCAGTACATTTTCTGGAGGATTCGGTACGATGTAATGACTGACCACATTACCACCAAAAGCGGTCATCGCCGCCGCTAATCCTGCCTCTACTGCTGGTTTAACCTCGGAAATCGGACCGCGAATCGCCACCAAAAATTCGCCCCTTTCCGCTAGATCGAAATAAACTAGGGTGACTCGTCCCCCTTTAACCATGGCATCCGCCGCCGCTAAAACGGGGGGAAAACCCAGTGTTTGAATGACTCCGACCGCCTCGGGCATTTTTCCTGATCTCCTGCGAAAGCAATTTTACATTATACCCCGAACCTGTATTTATATTTTCTTCTGGAAATCCTCGACCGATCGAGCCTGTTTTTTCTCCAAATACTGTTGATGGGACTGATCGGCCAGATAATAATCTCCTGCGGGTTCGATCAAAGTAACGATATCTTGCTGAAACTTTGCCGATAGTTGTAGTTGACCCTTGGAAGCAGTGGCGATTAACTTTTGTTCCGGGGTGTGATAAAAAATAATCGATCGATATTGTTCTCCCCGGTCCGGTCCTTGGCGATTTAACTGAGTCGGATCATGGATTGACCAAAAAACAGCTAATAACGCCTCATAGCTTATCTCTTGGGGATTATAGGCAATTTGTGCCACTTCCGCATGACCGGTAATTCGCGATAACACATCGAGATAACTAGGATTGGGGAAATTTCCCCCCATATAACCCACGGAAGTCGCTAAAACCCCCGATAAACGCCGAAATGCGTCCTCGGTTTTCCAAAAACAGCCGGCCCCAAAGGTGGCTTTTTCGCCGCTATTCATTTCTCCTCACATCCTTGGCAAATTCCACCACTGCTTTTGTAATTGTCTCGCTTAAATTGGCATAAACTTTGGCAAAAGGGGGAGCTTTTTCGGTTAATCCTAGGATATCCGCCGTTACTAATACCTGACCATCACAATCCTCCCCCGCACCGATACCAATCGTCGGGATAGTCAATTTATCGGTAATAGTAGCGGCTAAATTGGCGGGAATATGTTCCAAAACCAGGGCAAATACTCCCGCTTTCTCCAAGGCTAAAGCTTCCTCGATTAATCTTTGTGCATCCGATGGGGTTTTTCCCTGCTGACGGTATCCTAAACGATGCACTGACTGGGGAGTTAATCCGATATGACCCATAACAGGGATGCCTATCTCGGTTAAACGGCTAATCGTCCCGATCATAGCGGGATAACCTCCCTCTAATTTTACCCCTTGCACTCCCGCTTCCTTTAACATCCTTCCCGCCGAGTGAATTGCCTGACTGACACTTTCCTGATAGCTGAGAAAAGGCAAATCACAGACAACTAAAGCTTGTTTTACCCCACGAGACACGGCCGCCGCATGGTGAATCATCGCCTCTAGGGTGATCGGTAAAGTGGTAGGATAGCCCAAAGCGGTCATAGCTAAGGAATCACCTACCAAGATAATATCAATTCCTGCTCGATCGAGCAGTCGCGCGATCGGATAATCCCAAGCTGTGAGGGTGACAATCGCGCGTTTTTGCTGTTTCCACTCGATTAATTTGCTGGTGGTGACTGCCATTCTTTATTCACTGCGGACAGCTTCGAGGATACGGGAAAAATAGAAACGAGTGCTAGTCATACTCGTCCGTTCGATTTTAAAGCCATTTTCGTTGAGAGCGGCGACAATAGTTTTTTCCTTGTGTTGATAGGCACGAGTGGTTTTACTCGGACCGGGGAAAAATTGACCAATTTTCTTGAGAATGGTTAATAAACAGGTTTTAGGGGCAAAACTGAGGATTAAACGGGATTGAGCTAGGGATGCCAAGTGTTTAATCATGCCTAAGGCTTCTTCTGTGGGATAGTGAATGAGAACATCAAGACAGATGACCGTGTGATATTGGCCGGTTAATGCTTCTAAATCTTGAACGGCAAAGGTGAGTTTACTGGTATCTGCTAACTCTTTGGCCGCTCTTTCCTTGGCTTCTGTCACCATTTTCTCAGAAATATCACTGGCGAAAATAGTTGCGCCCGCTTTAGCGAGGGGAATACTCAGACTACCGACTCCACAACCGGCATCACAGATTGAGAGATTGGGCAAATTGTCATCACTTTCTAACCAACCGATAACGGTATCGAGCGTCTGTTGATGACCGATGCGAATATCTTTTTGTACTTTGTTAACTTCGCCATCCCCATAAATCCGGCGCCAGCGATCGAATCCTGTGGCGTTAAAATAGTCCTTGACTATGGCTTTATCGTCTAATGTGTTGGTCATAACGAAATCTAAACGAGTGGTCTCTGAGCTACGCCGAAGAGCGGAGATGGTTATTAGTTTATCCTACCTTAAAGATCTCAACCGTTGCTGCTGATAGCTGACTCCTGACGGTGAAGCAGTGGACCGAGAGCGATGGCAACTCTGTGGAAAAGCTTAATTTGTTTTCCGCTTCACCGTTAGTTAACCTAAAGTGAATATCATGTAATCGTCCCAAGATCGATTAGTAAGGGTTCCATGTCAATTATTACCCATAGAACTAAGATCGTAGCCACGATCGGCCCTGCCAGTAATTCGCCAGAAGTCCTCAAGCAGATGATCGGTGCGGGGATGAATGTAGCGCGGCTAAACTTCTCCCACGGTAGCTACGAAGATCATGCGAGAGTTGTTAGTCTTTTACGGCAAATTTCTCAAGAATTAGACAATCCTATCACCCTCCTGCAAGATTTACAAGGGCCAAAAATTCGCGTCGGCAATCTCCCCAATGGTTCGATTTCCATCAACGACGGCGATTATCTCACCCTTGTCCCCATGGATGAGTATCGGGGAGAAGCGAACACCGTTTCGATCGATTATCCCTATCTGGCCGAGGAAGCCAAGTTAGGTGAGCAAATTCTCCTTGATGATGGCTTATTAGAGCTAAAAATCGTTGAAATTAACGGAAAAGACCTAAAATGTCAAGTATTGGAGGGAGGAATTCTCAAGAGTCGCAAGGGAGTTAATCTACCCCGTCTCAATTTGCGCTTACCTTCCATGACCGAAAAAGACAAACAAGACCTAGAATTTGGTCTTGCTCAGGGGGTTGATTGGGTTTCCCTGAGTTTTGTTCGTAAAGGAGAAGATATCAAAGCGATTAAGGCATTTTTAGCCGAGAGAAATCACGCGGATGTGCCAGTGATAGCTAAAATTGAAAAACCGCAAGCGATCGAAAATTTAGAGTCAATTGTCGAGGAATGTGACGGCATTATGGTGGCCCGGGGCGATTTGGGGGTAGAATTAAGTCCCGAAAAAGTCCCCATGTTGCAAAAACGCATCATCAGACTCTGCAATATGAAAACTATTCCCGTCATCACTGCCACCCAGATGTTAGAAAGCATGATTCACAATCCCCGACCGACTCGGGCCGAGGCTAGTGATGTGGCTAATGCGATTATCGATGGAACCGATGCGGTGATGTTATCGGGGGAATCAGCAGTGGGAGATTTTCCCGTCAAAGCTGTGGCTATGTTGGCCAAAATCGCCCATGATGTGGAAGCGGATGTGAAGTTTGATAATGCTCCCCCCAATCAGTCCGATGAAACTCACGCTCTCAGTGAGGCTTTAGTGGCGATCGATCAAACCCTTGATCTCCGTTATATTGTCACTTTTACCACCTCTGGCTACACTTCGCTACTGGCTTCTAAGGAACGTCCCTCGGTTCCCGTCATTGCCATGACTCCCAATAAACGAGTCTATCACCGTCTCAACCTAGTCTGGGGTGTGATCCCGATTCTTCTCGATCATCAGGTGTCCGTCTTTGAGGATGTGTTAAAGCAAACGGAATCAATTCTACTTCAGAAAAATCTAGCGCAATCGGGCGATAAAATCCTGATTATGGCGGGAATTCCCATGCAGAAAACTAAAGGCACTAATTTCCTCAAAATTCACAGGATTCCCTAAGTTCTAGGATTCAGGGGTCAGTATTCTCCGAGACAGTATTCTCCGAGTCAGTATTCTCCGAGTCAGGAGTCAGCTTTTTTCTCCCCACACCCCCACTTCCCCACTCCCCCATCTCCCCACCTCCCCATTCCCCACTTCCCCACTTCCCCAAGAAAAACTTTTTGCCGCAAACCCTAGATACAGATTTCGGGCAGTGGATTGGTTGTGATAGAAATATAAATATCGATCGCTTGCTATCAATCTTGATGAAAAGACGATATTTTCTGGCTTTTATCGGCTCAATTGCCCTTAGTTGCTTATTATCTGCGGGCATAAACCTTTTTTCATCTACTATCACCACCGCCCAAACCCAGACAATTCTAGTTTCTGCCGCCGCTAGTCTCAAAGAGGCCCTAGAAGAAATCAAGCCAGAGTTTGAAAAAGCCCATAGTAACATTAAAGTTAACTATAACTTTGGTGCGTCGGGAGCTTTGCAACGGCAAATCGAACAGGGTGCGCCGGCCGATGTTTTCCTCTCGGCTGCCACTAAGCAAATGGACGCTTTAGCAAAAGCTGGTTTAATCGATACAACTACCAGAAGAAACCTGCTCACTAATCGCCTAGTTTTAATCGTTCCCAAGAATTCCGCCCTAAAAATCAGCGATTTTCGTTCCCTGACTAACAGTAATGTCAAAAGAATTGCCGTGGGTGAACCGCGCAGCGTTCCTGTCGGTCAGTACAGTGAAGAAGTTCTGAAAAATATCGGCATTTTAGAGCAAATAAGAGCAAAACTGGTCTTTGCCAACTCCGTCCGTAATGTTCTCGCCGCCGTAGAAACTGGTAACGCCGATGCTGGCATTGTTTACATCACCGATGCCAAAATTTCCGACCGGGTAAAAGTAGTGGCTACGGCTGCCAATAATCTCCATTCTCCGATTATTTACCCCATAGCTGTGATTAAAGCCAGTAAAAACCCGCAAGCTGCCAAGACTTTCACCCAATATCTCACCAGCGCAGCCGCTAAAAACATTTTTGAAAAATTCGGCTTCGGAATAGCCAGATAAACAATGTCAGACTTTTCTCCCCTATGGATATCCCTGAAAACCGCCACCATTGCCCTGATAATCATCTTTTTTCTCGGTATTGCCGCCGCTTATTGGATGTTAGGCTATCGCGGACGGTGGAAATCCCTAATCGAGGCAGTTTTCGTCGCGCCCTTAATCTTGCCCCCGACGGTGGTAGGCTTCATTTTACTGCTCCTATTCGGCAAAAACGGACCATTAGGACAGTTATTAGACTTATTTAACTTTCGCGTCGTTTTTACTTGGTATGCCGCCGTTATCACCGCGACGGTGGTGGCTTTTCCCCTGATGTACAAAACCACCCTAGGGGCTTTTGAACAGGTGGATGCCAACATCCTACAGGTTGCCCGCACCCTAGGGGCATCGGAAGGGAAAATATTCTGGCGCGTACTTTTGCCCCTTTCCTTCCCCGGAGTATTAGCGGGATTAACCCTAGCTTTTGCCCGCGCTTTGGGGGAATTTGGGGCAACTTTGATGTTAGCGGGTAATATTCCGGGGCAAACTCAAACTATCCCGATGGCGATTTTCTTCGCTGTGGAAGCAGGAGCGATGACTGAGGCTTGGATATGGGTGTTTATTATCATATTAATCTCCCTATCGGGGATTATCGCCGTTAATCTCTGGCAAAGTCAACGCAAACAGCAATTAGGACGACCGGGAGAAAGCAAACCTAACGAGATGGAGGACTGGCTGCCACCCTGGGAGGGTCGCGATTTTGCCCTTTTAGCAGCTGAAAATCAGCATTATAAGAATAAAATAGGCTTATTTGTCGATATAGAGAAATATTTACCCGGTTTTAATCTCTCGGTCACTTTTAACTGCCAAAATCAGCCATTAGGACTATTAGGGGCTTCGGGGTCGGGAAAAAGCCTCATTTTGCGATCGCTGGCTGGTGTGGAAACGCCCTCAAGGGGTCGTATTGTCTTAAATGGGCGCATTCTCTTCGATTCCGAAAAGGGAATTAATCTCCCCAGTCGTCAGCGTCGTATCGGTTTTGTGGTGCAGAATTATGCCCTTTTTCCCCATCTCACCGTGGCGGAAAATATCGCTTTTGGTCTCTCGCAAAAGTTACCCACAAAAATTATCCGTCAGCAGATTGCCAACCAATTAGAATTAGTGCAGTTACCCGGCATGGAAAACCGTTATCCCCATCAATTATCGGGGGGACAACAGCAACGGGTCGCCATCGCTCGCGCTTTAGCTAGTCGTCCGGAAGCTTTATTATTAGATGAGCCTTTTTCTGCCCTTGATACCCATCTACGCACTCAATTAGAACGTCAGATGATCAAAACTTTAAGTAATTACGATGGCGTGACAATTTTTGTTACCCATAATATGGATGAAGCCTATCGAATATGTGAGAATTTATTAGTTATGGAAAAAGGGCGGGCAATTGCTAATAATTCTAAACAGAAAATTTTTGAGCAGCCAGATAGCGTTAGTTTGGCAAAAATTACGGTCTGTAAGAATTTTTCCCGTGCTATAATCATTAATAATCAACAATTGGAAGCGATTGATTGGGATGTTAAATTACACACTGTTTCCAGGATTCCCGACTATTTAACCTATACGGGAATTCGCGCCCATCAAATTATTTTTGGTCGAGATTTAGGCGATATTAATACTTTTCCCTGTTGGTTAGCTAATGCCATTGAAGGACCCCATCGGGTGACTCTCTATCTGAAACTTAATCAACCCTCTAACCACGACCGCGATTTTCATATCCAAGCAGAGTTATATAAGGATAAATGGTTAGAAATTAAGGAGCAAGCTTTGCCTTGGACTGTTACTTTATCTCCCCAGCGTTTATTATTATTAAAATAAACAGAGATTTTGATACTAAGTAGGTGGGTGTTAAAAATTGTCAGACATCCCCCTTATCAAGGGGGGATCAAGGGGGGATCCCCCCTGCCCCCCTTGATAAGGGTAGGGCTATTTCATTCTCAAGAAAAAAGGAGAAATACGGCTAGAAACGAAATTTTAGCGACATAAAGACAATAATTGGCGGATGTTGTGCTTATTGTGGTCAATTCCCTTTGTTAAAGAATCATAACCCTCTAACCTGTACAAGGTTAAAACCCATGTCTTTAACAAGGAAATGTTGATGGGGGAAAGTCCCTTTTTCTGGGGACTACGATCCTCGTTTTGAATCACATCCTTTACCCAATGTAAGCGATTTTCAATTTTCCAATCTCCTCTGATTCCCAGAGCAAGATGACGGCAGTTGGGCGCCTGAGAGGTCAGATAGTAACCTGTTCGCTCAAAGTCATGTTCCTCTCTCCTTCCCTGACGGGTCACCCTAACCACACAGTTAGCCGACTGCCATTTGGGGTCTATCTCGGCAGTACGGGAAAATAAGCTAAGACGCATTTAAAGCGCTTATTCTTAAGATTAGCCGAATCTCCCCCAATCCCTTTACTGTTGCCTCTTGCAAGAGGCAAGAGGTGTTTAGATATGTGTAATTAATTTTGCTTAGGTACTTAGCCTTAAACAATTTTTTTTGATGGTTTTTTACTTTCACTAAATAATTGTTCCCTTTTTCTACAATCTTATCGAGCGTTTTTTTTGACAATGCAAGGCATCGAGGGAAAAGGTGACTCCCTTGCTAAGTAGTCGTGCAAAATAAATTTCCTAGTGAAGAAAGGCAAAAGGCACTCTTGCAAGAGGCAAGGGGGGGTTAGATATGTGTAATTAATTTTGCTTAGGTACTTATCTAATATATCTAATAAATCCTCTAAGGTCTGAATCTCGCTAGTTTCCTTATTATTCATCACTTTTACCCCCATCACGCCCCCTTTTTGATGACTAAAAAACGAGACGAAATTAAAAAATACTTGTTGAGAATCATCATAATTCAACACCGTATTTTTAAGTGCTTTTCCGTCTCCACTGACCCATTCACCTTCGGGAACTTTAGCATTCTCTTTTAGCCACTCGTTCAATTGTTCTTCGACTTCTTTATAGTTTAATTCTCTTAAAACTCGTCTAATCACTGATGCTCCCGGAGATACGGGATATGGACAGACCGAGTAACAAAAGATAAGTTACGACGATGGCGTTCTAAAAAACGAGACATTGCTTGATAGCCCAGTTCTCCACTCATGATGGCCAGGATGGTAATAAGCAAGACAACTGGCAATCGGTGACGGCATCCTCTCGGCTCTCGGAAGTCAGGAATTTTCTCCAGATAATAAATGAGATTTTTAGGCATATTTTGGCTTATGTCAGGTTAATATTGTGATTATACACAGTAAACTCTTTTTTACAAGCCCTCTATCGACCTTGAAATAGCCCTACCTAGGGGCAGGGGGGATCAAAGACAAAATCTATCTTCTATTTACTTATTAAATAGACTGTAACTTTTGCTGACTAATGCTCAAATATATCTTTGTATTGCTGTAAATCTAAAGCGGTGAAGATGGGGATACAACTAAAGCATTTTTGGGCTAATTCCCATCTTTCTTCTCTTTGCAGCATCACAATTAGTTTATCTCGCACTGACAGTAAATAGCGCACATCGTTAGCGGCATAACTCAGTTGTTGTGGGGTGAGATTAGCGGCATTTCCCCAATCAGAACTCTGAGCGGTTTTGTCTAATTCTATGCCTTCCAATTCCTGCACGAGACTTTTTAAACCGTGACTGCTGGTATAAGTCCGAGCGAGTTTACTGGCGATTTTGGTGCAGAAAATCGGTTGAGTGGCAATGCCAAAAGTATGGGATAGTTGAGCCACATCAAAACGGGCGAAATGAAAGACTTTTTCTATCCGCTCATCTTCCATGACCTTTTTGAGATTAGGAGCCTCTGTTTGCCCCCTAAAAACGCGAATAGCGGTGACAAAACCACTGGGATCACAGAGTTGAATTAAACACAGTCGATCGCGCCCCGGTATTAATCCCATCGTTTCTGTATCTACAGCGATCGAATTAACCCCTAGATAACGGGATAATAGGTCATCGCTTAAATCTTGATCGCACACTTGAAAATTGTCTAAGTTCATATAGTTAGCAGATAGGAGACAGGAGACAGGAGACAGGAGACAGGAGACAGGAGGGAAATTTGTAATGCTTTTGCCTATCGCACGACTGCCTTTATTTCCCTGATAAGTAGTTGGACAAAAGTAAAGTTAACTGTGGGGTAAGGAGTCTCCGAGTCGGTCGTCAGTAAGAATTGCGGCAATTTACATTTCTTAAGATAGACCACAGAATTTATGTCCGACTACTTAACTGATAACTGATAACTGATGTTAAAAACTGGTAATTAAATTTAAATATAATCGGGGGGATTTTGTCAACGCTTTTTAACAAAAAGTTGTGTAAAATAATATTCACCAGCATTATTTTGAGCGATACCGATACCAGTGAGATTATAATCACCAACCATATTTTTTTGATGGCCGGGGCTATTAATCCAACCCTTGACGGCAACACTAACGGGGTCGGTATATCCCTTCATAAAAGCCAAATTTTCGCCCATTTTTTCTAAAGGAATCATTCTTTGTACTGCCTTCATTCTTCCCTCAAAACCATCATGACTAAAAGGAGCCTGTTTATTGGTCATTTTTTGGCTAAATAAGCGAGCTTCATGACTAATGCGAGCATCGAGACGTAGGGGCGGTAAATTTTGAGAAATTCGGTAGCGATTAACTTGATAATTAGTGTTTTCTTCAAGGGTAATTAAAAAAGATTGATTCCCGATAGTATCGTAGCTAAGGGTATTAGTAGAAACGGGAGCGGATTGACGTTTGAGAAATATTTGAGTAAAGTACAATTTTCCTTGATTATCCGTCGCTACTCCAATCCCGGTACTATCAAAATCTCCCTCCATATTTTCCCGATGACCTTGACTTTTAATCCAACCATCCACAGCAATCATTACCGGGTCATCATAACCTTGATTAACTGCCAGATTTTCCCCTACTGCTTGATAGGGAACTGAAACGCCAATAGTTTGCGCTCTTTTGTCAAAATCTTGATGACTAAAAGGAACTAAACCCGCGGCCATGCGTTGGCTATGTAATCTTGCTTGTTGCGAAATTGTCCGATTTAACAGTAGGGGAGATAAATTGCGAGATTGACGATAGCGATTGACCTGTTGATAGATTTTATTCTCTAAAATAAGTAAAGTTGCCGCATCCAAAGGAGAGGGAGAAGGAGAGGGAGATAAAGATGGTACAAGTTCCGTAAAAGAGCTATAGTTTAAGGCACTACAGGCCATTAAACTTGTCGATACAATCATCAAAATTCCTAACTGATAACCCTTCTTAAAAGAACTTTTCATATTAAGCTAGTCTGGAACGGGAAACAGGTCAAAACGAATATCAAATTTAGATGCACAATAGCTTATCCCTCTCACTGATAACTGATAACTGATAACTGATAACTGATAACTGATAACTGCTCACTGTTAACCATTCATCGATAAATATTTAGCCACCGATTGCACATCTTTATCACCCCGTCCGGAGAAATTAATAACAATGCGAGGACTACCGGTTACTTGCGGGCAAAGAGTTTCTAAATAAGCTAAAGCGTGGGCAGTTTCTAGGGCCGGAATAATCCCTTCTAAACGGGAAACTCTTTGAAAAGCTTCTAATGCTTCCTTGTCGGTGACGCTGTAATATTCGGCGCGACCACTATCTTTTAAAAAGCTATGTTCTGGCCCGACTCCGGGATAATCTAAACCGGCACTAATGGAGTGGGCCTCGATAACTTGACCTTCGCTATCTTGTAATAAATAACTCATTGCGCCATGTAGAACCCCCGGTTGACCTTGGGTAAGGGTGGCGGCGTGTTTTCCGGAGGCGATACTTTCTCCGGCAGCCTCAACACCAATTAAACGCACGGCAGCTTCTTTAACAAACTCATGAAATAAACCCATAGCATTAGAACCACCCCCCACACAAGCGAGGAGAATATCCGGTGAACCGCCCCATTTTTCCAGACTTTGCTGACGGGTTTCTTGACCGATAACCGCGTGAAAATCGCGCACCATCATCGGATAGGGATGGGGACCGGCCACAGAACCAAGGATGTAGTGAGTGGTTTCGACATTAGTTACCCAGTCGCGAATCGCTTCCGAGGTGGCATCTTTCAGGGTTCCCGTCCCGGCGGCCACGGGTTGCACCGTCGCCCCAAGCAGTCTCATGCGGAAAACATTGAGTTCTTGGCGTTCCATGTCGTGAATTCCCATATAAATCACGCATTCTAGACCAAAACGAGCGCAAACCGTAGCGGTGGCCACGCCGTGCTGTCCTGCCCCGGTTTCGGCGATAATTCGCTTTTTACCCATGCGTTTGGCTAATAAAACCTGACCGAGGGCGTTATTAATCTTGTGGGCCCCAGTATGGTTTAAATCTTCCCGTTTTAGGTAAATTTGCGCCCCAGTGCCGTCAGCTTTGGCATAATGGGCGGTGAGACGTTCGGCAAAATATAAGGGACTGGGTCTACCGACGTAATCCTTGAGCAGTTGATTTAATTCTTCTTGAAAATCGGGGTCGTCCTTATACTGATTATAGGCCGTTTCTAGTTCACTTAAGGCTGGCATCAGGGTTTCCGGGACGTATTTGCCCCCGTAGCGTCCAAAACGCCCAAAAGCATCGGGATACTGGGTTACTGTGCTGGCTGAGGCGGTATAAATCGGCGTGATAGTCATGTAAACCTTCGATGATAGACTTATGATCCATTATAAATCTAAGGGTTTAGTCTCTGGGTTAACCTGAGTTTCAGGGCAATCATCGCCTAACCTACTTAATAATCAAAGGGTGAGCATTGCCCACCCTTTGACTGATTTTACAGCCAAATACTCACATCAACTTTTAACACCTGTCCTAATAGTAATAACCATTTTAATTGAGTCATCGGCCAGGGACAGGAAACATCTATTGAATTAGACCGCAAACAATTAGGAACTAGACGATCATGGAAGTAATAATAGTATAATTCCTGAGAGCGATCGAGGGATAATCCTAGGTTTAATTGTTGGCTAACTTCACTTAAACGGGTGATTAAGCGGGCATCCTCCTCCGCCGTTAAAGGATCACCATCGTGTAATAATTTCCAAAGAGATTGCCAGAGCAGACTTTCTAAGGTTTGACGCGCTTCGGGAATATTTAATTGACAGCGTAAATGATTGGCTTCCTTAGCAATAGCCAATAATTGATCGAGATTATTTTCCGTCGCTTGCCGATGCTTAAAATCTTTTTCGAGGGCATTAATCACCTGTAAACAACGGTGAGAAATGGCAATATCGGCCGCTACCTGTAACTCTTGAGGTACGGGCAGCTCATCCCGTTGGAAAGCCGCTAAAATGCCGTAATTATCCCGATAAACTTGGGTGTATAATTGATCGAGACGTTTTTTAGTTTCGGCTGTCACCTTCTGCATGATCCGGTGTCTTTCATCGGCAAAAAGATGGGGTAAAGCAAAAAAGTTTTCTCCCAATCCGCGCCCCATTTCTACGATCATGGTCGAGACACTGGCCTGTTGTAAAGATTCAAAGAGATGCTCCTTAAGATTGGTATAGATTAACCGACCGTTAAAAGGTTGAATGCAGCAGTAAAAATCCCAACCTCCTAAATGTAGAACAGCAAAGACAAAATGTTCACTTTCTTGGGTAATTTCTGAGGTTAATTCCACCTGTCCCACTGCTAAAGTTAAAGACCCGATCGCTTGTTTTTGATAATCTAATTGACGGGTATTGTAACAATAAATCCGATGATGACCGGGATAATCGGTAAATAGGGAACTAATAGCGTAATGGGCCGCCACCTGTTCCAAATCCACCCGCGCAGAAGTGACCAATTGTCGATAGACATCGGCCCCATCTTGATATAACTTAACGTTACTGGGGGCGAAAGCTAGACGACTGAGAAAATTCATTTCTAATTGAATTCCAGCCACTTCTCCAGCTAATTCCAGGGCCCGGCCAGCATATCTCAAAATTTGCGTGCCTTCAGGTCGAGAAATTTCCTCAAAAAACCAGCCACAACTGGTAAACATCAATAAAGCCTGTCTTTGCATTTCTAATAAACGCAAAGCATCGATTTTCTCGCTTTTACTCAGTTGGCGACTTTGATGCCCGGCGAGGAAATGTTTGATCGCATCTGGGGAGCGATCTAAAATAACTGCAATGTAGTCATCCCTTGTCTGCCAAGGATCCCGGAAAAATTCCCGTCCCTGAATCTCATAGACCTTAATCAACTCATCTCTGAGCCAATTTAGGGACTCCCGCAGGGGTTTACGCCATGTTTGCTGGTAATTGCCCCCTCCCCCGCAACCACAGTCATCCTGCCAACGATTTACGCCATGGACACAACTCCATGCGGTCACGGGTTTTAATTCCACTTCCCAAGTGGGGGGGCAAATACTGAGATAATGGGCGAAATTGGTGACTGTCCAGCCGTTTTTAGGGAAAGATTCCGTAAAAGCATAGCTAAGACACTTCTCTGTCCCCTGTTTGTGGTGGCCGAAGGTTTCCCCATCGGTAGCGACGCTGATTAACTGGGAAGGACGATGATCCCCTTTAATTGCCTGTCCCAGACGACCGACGAGAAAATCACTGCTGGCTAGGACATCATTAAAGCCCATATCCCGAGAAATTGGACCATCGTAGAAGAAAATATCCAGATAACGACCATCGGGGATGTAACAGCGATAGGGACGGGTGGGATCGATTTGACCTCCGGCCACCGCGTGCCATTGGGGATGGGGATCATGGTCGCTAGGGAAAGGACGACAGCGCAGGGCCTGGGAAGGGGCTAAAATGGTGAATTTAATCCCTTCATCGATTAAAGCTGTCACTGTGGCTAAATCAATGGCTGTTTCCGCTAACCACATTCCTTCGGGATCGCGACCGAAACGGTGCTTAAAATCGGCTTTTCCCCAACGAATTTGGGTGTATTTGTCCTGTTTGTTGGCTAGGGGCAGAATGATATGATTATAGACTTGGGCGATGGCGTTACCATGACCGTTTAAGCGTTGACAACTTTTTTGATCCGCTGTCAGGATGCGTTGGTAAACTTCGGGATCATGGGATTGCATCCATGACATTAGGGTGGCCCCGATGTTAAAGCTGAGATATTCGTAGTTATTAACTATTTTGATCACTTCCCCCCGGTCATTGTAAATGCGCGCAAAAGCATTGGCACGATAACACTCGTGATGGATGCGTTCATTCCAATTATGGAAGGGATGGGCGCTCGGTTGCCGTTCAATTCTGTCTAGATAGGGATTTTCTCGCGGTGGTTGGTAAAAATGTCCGTGAACCGTGATATAAACTCCGTGAGCGGTTTTCAGGGGATCGACCCCCGTATCGGTATAGGAATAAAAGGTTGTAGAAGGATGTTCAACAAGATAAGTCATAGAAATGCCTAGAAAATCGTTTTTTTTTCAGCGAAAATAGCTGTAGAATGTAGCGACCTGATGTTTAAAAAAACTGAAAACCTGGCCGTTTTTCACGGCCTTGGGGTCACAATACCATGTTTTATTTTCCTAGCAAAGCTAAGGTTAACAATTCGCAACTTCTCTATACACAGCCCTAAGTAATACTAAATTTTGTTACAAAATCTAGCTTTTTCGGGTAGGCTGTTGACTATCTGGGGCTGACTGACCATCCTTTGCCATCAGCGTTCTACCCTAAGAGAGATGCGATCGTTCTTACCCCTGCCCCAAAAGCGATCGCCATTTGCGTTCCTATCCCAAGCAATGACAATTTTAAAGTTTAATCAACAGGATAACAGCGATCGCATTGAGCCTAGTCATAATGAAATTTACAACTGATAATAATAATTTCTGTTTCTGTAATTTTATAAACTAAGCGATGTTCATCATTAATGCGTCTTGACCAATAACCCTTGAGTTGATGTTTTAAGGGTTCGGGTTTACCGATTCCAGAGAAGGGATGGCGCAATATGTCGTCAATTAAATCAACGATTTTTTTATAGAGTTTTTTGTCTTCTATCGCCCATTCATTGAATTGTGTAAAAGCTTTCGGATCAAATACTATATTTTTCACGCCATTCTTTTACAGTAATTGTCACTAAGTTTTCTTTCTTTTCTATTCTGTCAATAGCTTCGGATAATTCACGCTGATTGGCTTCTGTTGAAAGAAGATATTCGGTTGTATCGGGTTCAGGATCAGATACTAAAATAATAATATCCACAGCTGTTCCTTCTTCTAGTTCCGTAGAATAAAGCTCTATTTTTCCTTCTCTGCCAACAATTCCTTTCTGTTTAATCGCTCTAATCATGATTTTTTCTCTTAAGATGTCAAACAATTATGGCTATTATATCAAAATCAGCATGAGCTAGAACTGATGAGAAGAAAAGCGATCGCACTAATGACACTCAAAGAGATCCCAGTTTTAAGGTTTAATCAACAAGGTGACAGCGATCGCACTCAAGTCGCACGGTAGCACGGTAGTGGACTGTTTCAGCTAAAATAGGGCAATAGATTTCGGCTTAAAGTCTTAGATTCTAGAATTTATAGCATTTTTCTAATACACCAAATTAGCTGAAACAATCCACTACCAGATCAGCGATGAAGATACCATATTTAACTTCATTTGTCAAGAAATTCGCTGATTTTTAGGTGCAATCGTCATAAACTCACAGCTGCCATCAATGTGCATGGTGCGTTCCCCAAAATCGATCGCTGGAGTAGTAGGACTTGCATTAGGGAACGCACCCTAGGACTGAGTTATACATTGTTTTTCTTTGTCAGTTAAATCAATATATTCAGTTTGTATTCGTTTATTCTTGATTAGTATTCTAAAATAAGGACATTTCCCATTTACTGATAAATCTTTATCATCATTCCCTTTCCTGAATTTAATTATTTCAAATTGGTCGGGATTGAATTTATGTAAAAATGTTATTGGTACACCCATAACCCCCTTGAAGTCTAAGGGAATGTCTTGGGTTTTATTGACATTAATTCCATCATAATTGTCATATTTTGGATATTCAGCTTCATTGCCAAAATATCTTTTTGTGAGAGCTATATCTTCGTACCGCTTTGATGTGTCTAAGTTGGTTAACCATAAACAATTATTTGGAGAAACTATTCTATTTCCAGAATTGTCAATACGAGCCTCTGTTCCATAAAGTTGATAGTGTTCGGGAACAATAAAGCCAGAAATACCTCTACCAAGATTTATTCCTAACCAAGCTTTGTTTTCTTTAATTAGTTTGAAAATTTCTTGATAGGTTATTGCATTAATATTGCCAATTATCAAAAACTTTTTGTCATATTTAACTAATTGAGCTACATATTCTCTGAATAATGAAAATGGGGGATTAGTAACAACAATATCGGACTTTTTTAATAGTTCAATACTTTCAGGACTACGAAAATCCCCATCCCCATTAAAGTAAACAATGTCAGTGGAAATAGGTTTATTTTTTTCTCTCTCTGTACCTGTATATTCAAAGAAAAAACCCTTTTCATCTTCTTCTGTATTAAATAAATCTCTCCCTTGTTCTCGATAACAAGATGTTATTATTTTTTTTAGACCTAACTTTGTGAAGTTTGCAGCAAAATACTTAAAAAAGTTACTAATTCTGGGGTCATCGCAATTGCAATAAACTACTTTATTTTCAAAATGACTTTTATAATGTTGCAACTCACTTTCTATATCTGAAAGTTGTGTATAAAACTCGTCACTTTTTAATTTTTTAGCATTTTGCAATAATTTATTTGTTGCATTTCTTACCATTTTCAACCTTTTTTGATTTAATAAATATTTTGTTTTTAGTTATTTACTTTTGGTTATCTAATTAAATATTTCACTGCCTAATACTTGAAGAGAGGTTTTAGAAATTTCAAGCATAATATCAAACATTTTTTTGATAAGTAGGGAGGCACAATTATTTGTAGGACGGGTTAGCGGTAGCGTAACATGATCGGGGGTTGGTTTTCATGCTTCTAACTTCACAGCTGCCATCAATGTGCATGGTGCGTTCCCAAAAAGCGATCGCTTTGTAGCAGGACTTGCATTAGGGAACGCACCCTACAGCGATAGCGATCTGCATTTGAATTGTTAGGCACTATGCTAGTTGATGTAAACTTTCTTAATCTCATAAACAAACTCTGGCTTGTTAGCGTATTGCAAAGCCCTATCCCATAGTGGGTTTGTACGGTCGTTAAGATTATTTGCAAGAGCCTTTATTTCTGGTGGTGCGTCCTTCCGGAAAAAGTCTTTGTTGCTTCGATTTTTATCGTAGCTTATCCCTGTTATCTTGAATTTCCGTGGTGTTATGTTCTTTGATTTTTGCTGTTCAATGTCCTTATGTGCGGTTTCCCACGTTATAGCTCGTACCATTAAGTAATATCTGCCTTCATCAAATTTGCCATTAATGGTGTACACAGATTTTGATGGATACTGAGGTTTTATCTTTCTCTTATACAAGCCACCTACGACGAATCTGAAATGTAGATTATCCGAGGACATCTCATAACGTCGGCAATCGACAATATCTACCCAATGCTCTTTTGCTTGAGCGAGATGCTTTTTCACAAAGAGAACTGCAAAGGACTCTTCGGTCTTTGCGTATTCAAGGTATTTTTTAAGTAGCTTGTCGTCCATATAACAGTCCTCAGAGTAACGATAGGTGGAAACTTTCGGCATATTCCCCCATTTTAGCGCAATCGCTGGAACTTTTCCCCATATCATACCCAAGAGCTTATTAGCCAGATTAAACAACGTCTTTTAAGTGGATTCCTAACAACAAGCTCAAATAAAATAGACTTTTCGGGAAGTGTAGCACTAAGTCTTCAATCCACCCCACAATTACCTAATTTTCGGGGAAAAAGTGCCTAAATTTTGCCACCGGCTGGCACTTTTTGAGGACAAAAAAGCCTAAAAGTTTTATCCCACAAAGTTTTTAGCTCTATGCAGCCAACCCGATTTATTGGGTACTTGCAAATGAAGGACATAATGACCTAAAATCAGGTTATCTGACCATAATTCGTACTCTAGACGCAAATATTCGGGGAAATTATTCCCCTCTAATTTGAGACTACGGGTATAGTTGCGGAGGCGAAAAGCGTAACCCGGTTGAGAACTTTCGGCATTTAACCAGTAGCGACTGACACCAAAAACCCCTTGCTCCCAAAAATGACGATAGGCGAATTTTCCCTGGCCCTGCATGGTCATAATTACCCGATTGGCCGAAATTTCTAGCCAAATTAATTTATTTTGATTATTTTCGGGTTTAAGTGTCTCTATTTCTGCGAGAGCCACCGGTGGTTGATTGAGGAGAAGATGAAACCGGTGGCGATCCTTTTGGTAGAGGGTAGCGGAAGTGTCTAAAGTGGAGAGGATGGGTAGATCTGTCGAGAGCAGACAGAAGGAAACGGGACGGCGGTGATGAGCAAGCATAGACTAGACTTAATGGTGTCCTTATCTCCACAATAGTGGATTCTCCGCCCACCGCTACCGGCACCGGAAATTTTTTTGAGAAAAAATCCAGAAAGCACTTGCATTATTGAGGGACTTATGATTATAATTATTAATTGTGAGTAGCCTTCCTCGGTAGCTCAGTGGTAGAGCGGTCGGCTGTTAACCGATTGGTCGTAGGTTCGAATCCCACCCGGGGAGTTAATCAAAAATAGCAGCGGCAATAGTTTTTTATTGCTGCTTTTTGCTCTGACTAGAGAATTTCAGCGATCGCATTTTCTGGACCGACTAGAGAAATGTAAGGATTTTGAAAATATTTACTGGCTACCGATCGCGCTTGTTCGGCAGTAATCTGATTAATAGAATCCAGGAAAGTGCGATCGAATTCAATCCCCAAACCTAAGCTTTCATACCAACCGTATAATTGAGCGATTTCGGCGTTAGTTTGTTTACCGAGAGCATATTGACCCAATAACTTATTTTTAGCTGACTGTAACTCCTCCTCACTCAAAGTTACTTGATATAACCTTTCTGCTTCCTGACGCAATCCCGACACTGCGATCGCTGTGTTTTGGGGTGCAGTTCCCATATAAATGACAAATTGGGAAGAATCGAGACGGGTGGGATAAAAAGCGGAAACATCGTAGGCTAATCCCCGTTTTTCTCGCAATTCCACGAATAAACGACTAGATAACCCATTCCCCAGATAGGTACTCAATAATTTTAAAACCGCATAATCATCCTCTTGCACAGAAGAGCCAGGATATCCTAACATAACGATCGCCTGTTGACTAGCTTGGACGGTAGTTAAACAGGTGGGCTGAAAATCAAAAGCGGCGGGGGGTAAACTAGATAAAGGAAGATCGGGAATTGACCAACTGCCAAAAATTTCCGTCACTGCTTTTACTGCTTGCTCTAGGGTAATACGGCCAGAAAGACTAATCACTAGGTTATCGGGACGGAAAAAGCGACTATGATAGGCCAGCAGATCATCCCGTTGCAATTGCGAAACCGTTGACTCCGTACCCAATAAAGACATACCATAGGGATGATCCGGGTACATAGCGGCGCGTAATTGATTAAAAGCCACATTAAAAGGCTGTTCCAATTGAGAGCGAATGCTTTGACGGGTGAGATTTTTCTCTAATTCGATTTCTGGGGGTGGAAAACTGGGAAAACGAATAATTTCCGCCGCTAGACGCAGTATATCTAAAAAATCCTTGGTAACGGTCTTTAAACTAACCACAAAATAATCAGTCCCCGTGTCGGCGCTTAAACCGGCCCCCGTGGACTCAATGCGATCGGCAATTTCTAGGGAAGATAACTTTTCTGTACCTTTGGTGAGCAGCACGGCTAAAAGACGAAATAAACCCGCTTTTTCGGTTTTTTCCCAACGAGTACCCGCATTTTTGAGGAAAATCCTCCCTGCAACCAACTCCACGGCCGTATTTTCCACCACTAAAAGGGTGATGCCATTTTCTAAGGTTAAGCGGTGAATGGGGGAAGCGGACATCGTTTATTCACAGGGTTGCATTACTGTAATAGCATATCGCTCCGGGGAGAGATACTGACGAGCCAGACGCTGTAGATCTGACGGTTGCAAACTTTGGATAACTTGGGGATAGATCGTTGCTAGGTCGGCAGCTCTCAGGGTTTGATAATATCCATAGAGTCCGGCTAATTGGCCCGGGGTTTCTGTGGAGAAAATATAATCGTTAGCTAATAACTGTTGAGTGCGGTGTAATTCTGCGGGGGTGACGGGATGATCGTGCAGAGATTGAAGATGTTCACAGATAATAGCTTCAATTGCCCCGATTTGTGAGCTAGATAGCCAAGCGCCGATGGTAAAGAGACTGGAATCTCGTTGCAGGGAAAAATTACTGTTAATATCGAGGACGATTTGCGCTTCTTCCCGCAGCTGTCGCACTAACCGCGAACAGCGTCCCCCAGCAAGAATTACCGAAAGCAAGTCTAATCCAAAGGCATCTTCTAGGCGATCGCATCCCGGGCCAATCCATCCCATCAAGAGACGAGAATGTTCTAGGTGGGGTAAATATACTTGGGAACGACGAATTTCGATCAGGGGGGGTTCGGCAGCCACTAGATGGGGGGGGGATTCCGAGGGGACGGGAAATTCCCGAAAAGATTGCCGGATAATTTCTAAAGCTGGTTGGGGTTCAATTCCCCCGATAATCGCCACACACATATTTTCCGGTTGATAATAGGTGCGATGGAAACAGCGCATTTGATTGGGGGTTAATTGCTCTAAACAGGGTTGATCCCCTAGAATAGAGCGTCCGTAGGGATGGTTTTGATAGATACTTCCGCAGAGGGTTTGGTAGGCAATCCAATCGGGATCATCATAACAGGCCCGTAATTCTTCTAAAACTACATCTTTTTCCCGATAGAATTCCTCATCGTCAATCTCAGCATGGAGGAGAATTTCGGCCAGATGGGGTAAGGTATGTTCAATTTGGTCAACACTGGTGGTGAGATAGAAGTGTGCATAATCGTGACTGGTGGCAGCGTTGGTCATTCCGCCACAATTTTCGATTAAATAGTCGAAGAGTCCGGGGGGAAGTTTTTTCGTCCCCTTAAAGATCATGTGTTCGAGAAAATGGGCCATACCTAACCATGGGTCGGGTTCAGCGATCGCACCTGCTTTCACCCACACATCCACCACCACCACAGGAGTCACGGGTAAGTACTGATGAATTACGGTTAAGCCGTGATCTAATTGCCATACCTGAGCGGGAAAAGAACTCGTTTGACACTGTGCTATCGACTTGATCAATGTCCGTTAACCAGATTTTTTGTTAAATTCTATACCTAGGTTATCTTATTCTCTTGCCTGTGCAACCATTAAAAAACTTTTGTCATGATTTCTAGATAATTCCGCCAAATATCAGCCTTATCAGTGATCAGTGATCAGTGATCACTGATCAGTTATGAGTGATCAGATGTGAGTTTTTAGTGAATAGTATGACAGCCTTTCTCGTCAAGGTGAAGCACAAGCTCATTCTTGCTAATCAAGTATTTCAGATGCAAGAACGAACCTCATGTATCTGAGAAAAGCTGTAAGTGAGGAGTATTAAATAGCATTAACAGTGCTGTCTTTTCACTGATTACTGATTACTGTTTACTGTTCACTGTTCACTGAAAATACTTCCCACTAACTAAATGACTGAGCAAGATACTGACTGGATAGGGTTGATGATCGGCAATTCTCGGCTACATTGGGGGTATTTTCGCGGTCAAACCCTGTTAGCTTGTCTCGATACTCCCCACCTGACCGAACCCCTAAGTAATGAATTTTTGCAACAAATTTTCCCTAAACTCTTGACAAATAAATGCAACTGTGAATTAATTGTCGCCTCTGTGGTTCCTAGCCAAAGAGAATTATGGGCAAATTATGGCAATTTACGGATAATTACTTTAAAAGATATTCCTTTATTGGATTTATATGCAACATTCGGCATCGATCGAGCTTTAGCTGTCTTAGGTGCGGGAAAAAAATACGGATTTCCCTGTTTAGTCATCGATGCGGGAACAGCCTTAACTTTTACGGGAGTGGATGGGGATAAAAAGCTAGTGGGGGGGGCAATTTTACCCGGGTTAAAGGTGCAATTAGCCAGTTTAAGGGAACGGACGGCAGCCTTACCAGAGGTGTCCTTACCGGAAAGATTACCGCAGATGTGGGCAAAAGAAACAGCAGAAGGTATAAAAAGTGGGATAATTTATACAATTTTGGCGGGAATAGAAAAATTCAGTCAGGAATGGTTAAATTTATATCCAGAGAGCGGGATAATTTTAACAGGGGGAGATGGGGACTTAATTAGGGATTACTGGCAAGAAAACGCCATTAAATCACCCCTAGTGGATAAGACGATAATTTTTGAGGGAATTGCCGCAGTTAAGGGAATCTCCTCCTGTTTAATTGACAAAGGCGAACATATCTAGTAAAGTCGGGTAAAGTTTTCTCAACTTGGGAAATTTCTGAACAACTAGGCAAAAAATTCAGGATATAGTTATGGCGATCGTTCTAGTAACCGGTTCTGCTGGTTTAATCGGTTCCGAATCAGTGAGGTTTTTTTGTGATCGGGGTTATACTGTCGTCGGTATCGATAATAATATGCGTCAGGTATTTTTTGGCGAAGACGCTTCGACGGAGTGGAATCGAGCCAAATTATCCCAAGATTACGGGGATAAATACATTCACCATGCTGTGGATATTCGGGATCATGAAGCTATTGCAGATATATTTAAAACCTATAGTCATGATATATCCTTAATTATCCACACGGCGGCGCAACCTTCCCACGATTGGGCAGCTAAAGATCCCTATATGGATTTTAGTGTCAATGCTAACGGAACTTTAGTATTATTAGAAAATACTCGTCAACACTGTCCCCAAGCAGTATTTATTTTCTGTTCCACCAATAAAGTTTACGGGGATAGACCGAATGAATTGCCTTTAGTAGAAAAAGAATTACGTTGGGAAATCTCGGAAAATCATCCTTATTTTGCTCATGGTATTGACGAGTTGATGAGTATTGATGCTTGTAAACATTCTTTGTTTGGTGCCTCGAAAGTGGCGGCGGATGTGTTAGTACAGGAATACGGGCGTTATTTTGAGATGAAAACTGCCTCTTTTCGTGGCGGTTGTTTAACCGGTCCAAGTCATTCGGGAACGCAATTACACGGTTTTTTATCCTACTTAATGAAATGTACGATGATCGGCAAAGAATACAGTATTTATGGGTATAAGGGTAAGCAGGTACGCGATAACATTCATAGTTACGATCTGGTCAATGCTTTCTATCATTTTTATCAGACTCCGCGAGTAGCAGAAGTTTATAATATCGGTGGTAGTCGCTTTAGTAATTGTTCCATGTTAGAAGCTATTCAAGAATGTGAAGCGATTGCGGATAAAAAGTTAAACTGGCAGTATGTGGAGACTAATCGCATTGGTGATCATATCTGGTGGATTTCTGATGTGAGTAAGTTTAAAAATCATTATCCTGATTGGCAGTTAACCTACACAGTAACAGATATTCTCAAAGAGATTTTTAGTCAAAACGTTAGCCGTTGGTTATAGTAGATCATTAGATTACTATGTCAAAACTATCTGGGTCTGTGCGTATAGGCGTTTAAAAAACTGGAGATGGTCAAATATGCTTGCTTTTAAATCATGGACTGAGAAAATATTATTGTTAATTTTTGCAGTTTGCTTAATCCATAGTTTGTGGGCGATTAGCAGGGGCTGGAATAATCCTTTGATAGATGCTCACGCCTTTCGTCAAACTCAAACGGCCATCTCGGTCTTTTATTTACTCAAAGGTAGTCCTTGGTTAGCCTATGAAACCCCTGTTTTAGGAGTGCCTTGGTCAATTCCGCTGGAGTTTCCGCTCTATCAAGGAATAGTGGCTATTTTAGTTAAGCTTTTGCAGACTCCCATTGACCAAACTGGTAGATTTGTGAGTGCTTTTTTCTTTTATTTAAGTTTGATTCCTATATATGTAATCCTATCTTATTTACAAGTAGCGCGAGCTTTCCGTTGGCTGTTTTTGAGTTTATTTTTAGCCAGTCCCCTTTATCTGTTTTGGGCCAGAACATTCATGATTGAATCAACCGCCCTATTTTTCTCTTTAGCTTATCTTGCCTGTATTGCTGTTTATTTTCGCTATAAATCGCCAATTATTGCCTTATTAGCCTGTCTTTTTGGAATCGCTGCCAGTCTGACTAAAGTAACGACTATGGCTGGATTTTTAATTTTAGCTTGTGTCTGGATAGGTATTAATTGGTTTAAGAAAGACTCATCTCGTAACTTAGCGAAAGATTTATTGATACCGGTCGTTGTTTTTATAATCATACCCTTCCTTATAGCCAAAATTTGGGTTAACTTTACCGATGCCCAAAAGCTACTCAATCCCATGGCAGCAGATTTTATCACCTCGAAAGCTTTGAGAGATTGGAACTTTGGAACTATCGCTCAAAAATTATCTCGGTCACAGTGGAGAAATTATCTAACTAGGACTCTAAATGACGTTTTTGGCGGATTGATAATCAGCGTTATGGCTTTAGTAATATTACCAATTTTCACCTCAAAAAAGTTACTAAGTTATGGCTTAAGTTTACTATTTATATTGACAGTTGCCATTTTTACCAATTTGCATTTTGTTCACAACTATTATCCCTATGCTAATGCTATCTTTCTCCTCGGTGCTTCTGGATTTACCATCATGGGATTAATAGAGAAACAACGGAAAATTTGGCAGTCTGTAGGCTGGTTTTTCCTAGCTTTAATTTTGTTATCACAACTGCAATTTTATCGAGCTTTCTGGCATCCTAAAACAAAATTTTATAGTATCAATTACTTAGAAATTGCCTCTCAAGTCCAAAGTATTACTTCTTCTGATGGTGTTTTGTTAATCTACGGACATCAATGGAATTCAATGATACCTTACTACAGTCAACGTCGTGCCTTAATGATTTATAGTGAAGCAAGTGAGGAAGAATTAAAAAATGCTTTCTCTGAGTTATCAAGAGCTAATCATCAAGTTGAGGCGATAGTTTTTTGCAACGAAACAAGAGAAAACCGAGAAGATAAAAAATATTTAAATAGCCTGTATAATCCTAATGACAAGCCCGTTTTTTCTAACAAACGTTGTGATATATACACAACAAGACACGGTAAATAAGAGATAATTATCTGTAATTTATATTGAGTTGAGTTCCTTATGTTAACTAAAATCTACAATAATAAAATTTTTCGATTTCTCATTGCTGGGGGAGTGGCATTTTTAATCAACTTATTCTTCATTTATTGGTTCATTGACGACTTAGGATTTAATACCCCATTTCTGAAGAATGTTGCTAATGTTATTTCGATAGAAATATCTTTAATTGCTAGTTTCTTTATCTATAGAATCTGGGTGTGGACTGGGGGAGATTGGACAATTAGAGATGTAATTTTGATACAACTTCCTCTCTATCATCTCTCGGCAGGTTTAGCAGTTTTACTGCGAGTTTTTTTGGTATTTCCATTCTTAAACTGGCTAGGAGTTAGCCCCGGAGTCAACACAATGATTGGGGTTTTACTGGGAGCTAGTATTAATTATGTCGCCAGTGATAGCCTAATTTTTAAACCTAAGAATAAGACAAATGAGACAGAAATGTACTATCCCGAAGGATTAGCACCAGCTTTCGAGATGGACGGTTACTCTCACCCACGTCAATCAAGGGATAACTATGCAGTAAAAACCTTATCAATAGTTATTCCTGCTTACAACGAAGAAGATTGCATCGAAAGCACTGCTCACTTAATATCCGAACGTTTAGAACGGGATAAAATTAATTATGAAATCCTGGTGGTTAATGACAATAGCAAAGATAACACCGAAGCAGTTCTGAAAAAAATCAACCAAGAAAATCCCCGCATTCTCTACATCAATAATTATTATCCTAACGGGTTTGGTTTTGCGGTGCGCTGTGGATTAGAAAATTTTAGCGGTGATGCAGTGGCAGTAGTAATGGCAGATAATTCCGACTCTCCCGATAACATGGTGGACTATTATTATAAACTCCAAGAAGGCTACGATTGCGTTTTTGGTTCTCGTTTTATCAAAGGAGGAAAAGTTGTTGATTATCCCATACACAAGTTATTCGTTAATCGTTTGGCCAATCTATTCATTCAAGTTTTATTTGGGCTAAAATTTAATGATACCACTAATGCCTTTAAAATCTATCGGAAGGAGGTTATCGAAGGAATATCACCTCTACTGTCTCACCATTTTAACTTAACAGTAGAGATGCCCTTAAAAGCAATCGTGCGAGGATATTCCTACACGACAATTCCCATCACTTGGCGCAATCGTACCACGGGGATTTCCAAGTTAAAACTCAAGGAAATGGGTAGTCGTTATTTATTTATAGTTCTCTCTATCTGGTTAGAAAAATACCTTTCTAGAGGCGACTATAAGCGCAAACCTGTCCAAAAAATCAGATAAAAGTAACCAATAAATTCAGAGGTTAAAACCATGTTAGACGAGCAAGTAACCCGACAAATGGAATACTTAAAGAGACTTTACGAAAGTCGCTTTAATCCTCAAGAAAGAAAAGCAAAATTAGCTCTTTGGAAAGTTTTGGTTAATAATTTTTTACAAAATTATGTTACTGTCAATGATACAGTTTTAGATATTGGTGGAGGTTACTGTGAATTTATTAATCAAATTCGTTCTAAAAATAAATACTTAATCGATCTTAATCCTGATGCAAAAGTTTTTGCTAATCCTGATGTAACGGTATTGAATCTCAATATTCTCAGTATTAATGAGCAGCAAAAACTTGATATAAGATTTGATAAAATTTTTATCTCCAACTTTTTCGAGCATTTAAATAGTGCGGAAGAATTAATCGAAGTTTTGGGATTTTGTTATGACATTTTAACACCGGGCGGATCACTTCTAGTGATTCAACCTAATTTTAAGTATTCTTATAAAGAATACTATGATTTTATTGATCATAAACTACCAATAACTCACCTTTCTTTAAAGGAGTTATTGGAAACAATTGGTTTTAGAATCGATACTTTAATTCCTCGTTTTCTACCATTTTCTACGAAAGGAAGACCCGCTTCACCCACCTTACTCAAAATTTATTTAAAATTTCCTATTTTCTGGAATTTCTTGGGTGGGCAGCTATTTGTCAAAGCCACTAAACCTAGATAATTACTGACAATACAGTGATTCAAAGTAACCTACAAATACTAATCAAGATTGTACAATTATGACTAGGCAAGTGTTAATTACTGGTGGTGCGGGTTTTGTGGGTAGTTCTTTAGGTTTAGGATTAGCCCAACTCTATCCCGACTGGAAAATTATCGCTTTAGATAACTTAAAACGTCGCGGTTCCGAGTTAAATATTCCCCGTCTCAAACAGGCGGGAATTGAGTTTGTTCATGGAGATGTCAGAAATGCGGAAGACTTAGAAGCATCCGCTTTGCCAGTGGATTTAATCCTAGAATGTTCGGCAGAACCTTCCGTTTTAGCTGGTTATACTTCTCCTGGCTACGTTTTGCAGACTAACTTAATTGGAACGATTAACTGTTTAGAATTAGCTAGACAAACCCAAGCAGATTTTATTTTTCTCTCCACCAGCCGAGTTTATCCCATCACCTATCTTAATCAATTAAACTATACAGAAACAGATACTCGTTTTCAGTTATCTGAACAGCAAGATTTACCCGGGGTTTCTGCTTTTGGTATCAGTGAACAATTTCCCTTAGATTTGCCCCGTTCTCTCTACGGTTCCACTAAGTTAGCATCGGAATTGATTATTAATGAATATGGGGATGCCTACGGATTAAGAACTTTAATTAATCGCTGTGGAGTTTTAACTGGTCCCTGGCAGATGGGAAAAGTTGATCAGGGAGTTTTTGCCCTTTGGGTGGCTAATCATTACTTTCAGAAGTCCTTAAAATATATCGGTTATGGGGGTACAGGGAAACAGGTTAGAGATTTTCTTCATGTAGCTGATTTACTCGATTTAATCGATATTCAGATTGCTAATTTAGAACAATTCAAAGGGCAGACTTTTAATGTGGGGGGTGGGCAAGATTTTTCCTTGTCCCTTTATGAAACTACAAAACTATGTCAAGAAATCACGGGCAATAGTATAATGATTGAGGCAGTTCCCGAAAATCGCACCGGAGATATGCCAATTTTTATCACTGATTCCCGCAAAATCAGTTCTATAACTGGATGGCAACCCCAGCGAGACGGTAGAAAATTAATCCAAGATATTTTTGATTGGATTTACACCCATGAAAAGGAATTAAAAGGTATTTTCTAGTTGCTTTCTGGTTAATATCTCTGGAAAATGGAGAATAGGGAACTCGAATCCCTGACCTCTGCGGTGCGATCGCAGCGCTCTACCAACTGAGCTAATTCCCCATATATGGGCCATAATAGCATTTTTGAGCAGAAAATCCTAGGAACTGGCAAGGGATCGAGGGGCAAAAAATCGGGCGGCTTGCCTCTGGAAAACTTTAAAATAGAAAAAGTAATCTTGAGGATGATAACTAATGGCGATACTACGCTTAGAGAATGGGACAACCTATACCCAGTTAGCCGACATTAGTCTGGAATTGGCCAAATTAAATGTTACTTTAAACTATTGGCCGATCGAAAACGAAGCCACCCGTCAGCTACTTAAGCAAGCTTCTCTGACTGACGAAGAAAAAGAAATAGTTTTAACCAGCTTAGACGGTTATTTTGAGCAACTTAAGCAAGAAGCGGGTTATCAAGCCAGAGATTTAATCGTTTTACACCCTGAAATTCCCAATCTCGACACTTTACTGGCCAAATTCGAGCGCTGTCACACCCACGCTGACGATGAGGTGCGTTATATCATTGATGGGGAAGGGGTTTTTGGCTTTGTTTTTCCCGATGGTTCTCAGGGGGAATTAACTATTCAACCTCAAGAATATATCAATGTTCCCGCCCATAGCGAACACTGGTTTCACCTCACTGCCAGTAAACGAGTTAAAGCAGTGCGTTACTTCACCACTACCGCCGGATGGGTTCCCGAATACACGGAGACTGTCATTCGTTTTCCTAGTTTAACAGCCCTGTAGCCTTTGGTTTTCGGCGATCGCTCTCCCAAGACAGATGAGTTTTGCGGGGATGACAACGCCGGCAGCCACAATCTGTTAAGCGGCAAATTTGTCCTGTGGAAAATCTCCCGTCTAGTGCCTAGCTTGACGGGAGATTGTCTCAATTCGGGGGATTGGCGTGATAGATTTAGTCTAAGCCGAATTGATTGCCCCGTTTGTACTGTAAATAGGCGGCAACGAACAAACCCGCTAGGGTAATGGGAATTAAGCCTAGGACAATCCCTAGCACTAAAGGTTCAATCACGTCTGTACTCCTTGGATTAGCAATTTTTCACCCCTATTTTATCCTAGCAGGGGTTGCCCGCGAAAGATAGGGCGGACAGCAGGTAGATAGGGCGATCGCAGACAATTCTTAAATGTCAGATACCTGGCAAAAATCAAACATCTTCCCTTATGGGAGCAGGGAGTGGGGTGTAGGGTGTGGGGTGTGGGGTGTGTGAAATTTCCCTAAATCCCTATCTCCCTATCTCCCTATCTCCCTATCTCCCTAAATCCCTGTCTCGGAGTCTCCTGACTCCCCAAAAGGAAAACGGCTCTCTTGGGTTTGGTGGGTAAAATGTATTCTAAGATACAGTCTTGCCAGCGAGCGACTGGAACGAACCACAAAGACACAAAGGACACAAAGATTGATCGGTTCTATATAAGTTAAACTTATCACACAAAGAATAAGAGAGCCGGAAAACTTCGTATCTCACAATTAATATAACTGCTATATCGGATTTTTGGCATAATTAATTTTTCAAGGATAAAAAACCTAGAAATCAGATTTTAGGAATGTAAACAAGTTGAATATCGATTTTAGGCGTTGCTGAATCAAGGTATTAATGCCAACTGTGCAGGTTCCCGTGCAAAAGTTAGTTTGGGTCTAGGTTTTAAGAAATTCCACCAAAAAAAATTCAGATCTCAAATCAGGAACGCCTAAAATGAAAATGGCATCGATTGTGAATGGGTGACGTTGCATAACGTAGCGAAATGCTTCTCGCAAGAGGGAGATGTTTTCGGGTTCGCACAAGAATTTTTGACGCTTGTGGGTGACAAGAGTAAAAAAGTAAGTTCCTCCCTCAATTTTTGCCCTTCGATACTGCATAATAAGTATTGATTATTTTGGCGCATAATCCCCCTTGTAGGTTGGATTGACCCAAGGAAACCCAACTATAGTAATCATGACAATTATCGTCGGTTGGTTTGACTACGAAACTACAGTAGGTTGGGTTGACCTAAGGAAACCCAACTATAGTACGGTTGGATTGACCCAAGGAAACCCCACAAAAAGCCATGAGAGGAGGGGAATAGCGATCGCTAATTCCGACGGATTTAGGTGTTGGCTGTTGGGTTTCGCTCTCCCCTAAAATCGAGAGGTTTTCTTTAACCTATTGATTCGCTCAACCCAACCTACAAAACTGATCACTGAAATGTTGGGTTTCGCTTTCCCTTAAAATCGAGAGGTTTTCTTTAACCTATTGATTCGCTCAACCCAACCTACGGACTAATATTGTCAATGACTATGTACAATTATTATTAACTTCGATCAAACAGGGAGTTTCCCAAGCTAATCCACCCAGTCAGGTTACTTGAGAATTTGGCTTACAAGTTGGGGGTAAAACGGGGATTCCTTTAGTGACAAAAGGTTCAGCACAAGCTAATATTAAGTTAGCTATTGAATGGAAATTTAACCAAGATAAGGGAGGTTAGTATGCAAGTTCAAATCGAAAAACGGTATTATACACCGGAAGAATATTGTCGGCTAGAAGAAACAGCAGAATACAAAAATGAATATTTAGATGGAGAAATTATTCCTATGACGGGAGCAACAACCAATCATAATCTGATTGCTGGTAATTTTTATAAAAATTTTCCAGCTAAGATTAATAATGAAGATTATTGGACTTTCATGAGTGATGTACGGTTATGGATGCCGACATATCGCTTTTATACTTATCCTGATGTAATGGTGATTAAAGGCAAACCATTATATGAAGGAAAAGGCACAAATACTGTAACTAATGCCTTAATTATTGTCGAGGTTTTATCGAAATCTACTAGAGATTATGACCGCACTGATAAGTTTAAGTTTTATCGCTCAATTCCTGACTTTAAGGAATATATTTTAATTGATCAATACCGTTATTATGTGGAACAATTTTATCAACAAAATAATGGAGAATGGTTGTTTAAATTTTATGAATCAGAGAATGATGTTTTAAGGTTGTATTCTGTAGATATTCAAATTTCACTGCTGGATATTTATCAACGAATTGACTTTAATTTAAGTGAAGAATAATGATTAAATCCCATCTCAATTATCTACCAAAATCAGTTAATATTGCGATTCTCAAAATCAAGAAGGAAACCCAACAAAAAAATAAGAGGATCGAAATAGCGATCGCCATTTTCAAATCCTATAGTAATCATAGCAATTATCGTCCGTTGGGTTGAACCAAGGAAACCCAACTATAGACGAAAGGAACCCCAACAAAAAGATTCAGACGGATTTAGGTGTTGGGTGTTGGGTTTCGCTTTCCCTGAGAATTGAGAGGTTTTCTTTAACATATTTATTTGCTCAACCCAACCTACGGACTACGGACTTTATGAACGGTGGCTAAATAAGTAATCATTATGTTTCTCATTTCAGGTTCGCATTAGATTATATTCTTCGCGGATTGATGAAGTTAGAGATTCCACTAAGATTAATTTTTCCTCAATTGACAGGGTTTTTCCTTGTTTAATTAATGTTTGTAAAGGCATTTTTTTCAAATCAAATTCAGGCACAAGTAGAGCCAATTCTTTTGTTTGTTGATTTTGTAAGTCAGTAATTAACTCTTGTAAAAATAGAAAATCATTACTTAAGTCTGAAATTTCATCTTCATATTTTTCGAGAGTTTCTAGTTGTTGAATACGGTCACTATAATTTTTGAGAAGGGCTTCGAGAGCTTCGATAATAAATTGGATGTCTTTAAATGATAGAGTTTTCATAGTTTACCTCAACTTACACGATAAAAAAATTCACCAATTACCCTTAAGGCTTGTTGATAGGTTTCTATTGACATGGGAAATAAGGGTTTCCATAACCAGTGATTACCTCGATCATTAATTAATTCTAGCTCACTGGGAATAGAATTCCCCCGATCTAGTTTCCACCAGTTGTTTCCTATTCCCTGAACGGAAAAGGTGGAAATTCCCCCCGGTGTTTGTCCATCGACAAGGGTTTCTTTTACCCATATTTGCCCATTATTTTCATAGATGGCAATATCTTTGTTAGGACGAACATGATCCATTCTGGGAGATGTAGCATTACCTCTACGGTATAAATCAACGGGTGTTTTTATCATTTGTCACCTCCCTAATTCGCGTAAAAGTTGCATCACCTCTTCATAAGTTGCCATATTATCCTGCTGGAGGAATAATATAGCTGCTTGTTGTAGATAAATTTTTACTTTTTCGGTTTGTTTTAATATGGCACATAAAAGACCACGACTACGGACTATAGTAATCATAGCAATTATCGTCGGTTGGATTGACGTAAGGAAACCCAACAAAAAGATTCAGACAGATTTAGGTGTTGGGTGTTGGGTTTCGCTTTCCCTGAGAATTGAGAGGTTTTCTTTAACCTATTGATTCGCTCAACCCAACCTACAAAATTAGACTTTGATTAAGTATTGACTGATTCTAGATGCCTTAAAATCTGTTCTCTTAAATTATCCAAATAATTCTCTACCACATCCCAAACTGTATTAAGGTCAATTCCTCCTAAATAATCATGTACTAAAATATTCCTAAAACCAGAAATATTACGCCAGTCAACATCGGGAATATTTGCCTTTAATTCCTCCGAAAGCTGTTGAGTTGATTCTGCCAAGGTTTGTAAGCGTCTAATGATAGCATCGCTGATCATTGAATTAGCAAAAAACTCCTGTTTTCCTCCTTGGCAATACTCCTTAATTTTATCAATACAGTCTAAAATGTATCCAAGATAAACTTGATCTTCATTCATAACTTAATTGCCTCCTTTAAGATTCGCTGTTTAATTAGATGATGAAGGCTTTTTTCAGTTACTACATCCACTTTACACCCTAAGAGATCCTCTAAATCAACTAATAATCCACCAGGAAACCAAGGGGATGTTTTAGCTAAATCATAATCAATTAAAAAATCAATATCACTATTTTCGGTTTCCTCACCTCTAGCAACGGAACCAAATACACGCACATTAAAAGCACCATGTTTGGTGGCAATTTTTAGGATATCCTCTCGTTTGTCTTGTATGAGTTGTTTTAGGGTCATAAAATAACATCCATCCCGAAGGTTTTTAATGAACAATTAACAGACTAGACTAGAAAAAACTAAATACTGATAACAATTATCCTAGGTTGAATTGACCCAAGGAAACCCAACAAAAAGCCATGAGAAGCGATCGCCGATTCCGACAGATTTAAGTGTTGGCTGTTGGGTTTCGCTTTCCCTTAAAATTGAGAGGTTTTCTTTAACCCATTGATTCGCTCAACCCAAGAAAAAGGACTAGACCGCGCCTAATAGCCGTAGGATTTCCATAACCTTTTCATATAACGCCGCGTTTCCTTGCTGGCGGTACAGTTCGGCGGCTTGTCGCAAATCTCTGATCGCTTTTTCCCTTTCTAGTCGATAGTAGTAAAGAACCCCGCGATTGACGTAAGCGATTGCGTATCGGGGATTAATGTTGATCGCCTGATTGAAATCGGACAGGGCGAGGTCGGCTTTTCCCTGTTCGTAGTAAAGATTCCCGCGATTGTAGTAAGCATTGGCGTATCGGGGATTAATGTTGATCGCCTGATTGTAATCGGACAGGGCGAGGTCGGGTTTTCCCTGATCTTCGTAAAGAGACCCGCGATTGTTGTAAGCCGGGGCTAATCGGGGATTAATGTTGAGCGCCTGATTGTAATCGGACAGGGCGCGGTCGGCTTTTCCCTGTTCGTCGTAAAGAAGCCCGCGATTGCTGTAAGCCAGGGCTAATCGGGGATTAATGTTGAGCGCCTGATTGAAATCGGACAGGGCGAGGTCGGGTTTCCCCTGTTCGTAGTAAAGAGTCCCGCGATTGTAGTAAGCATTGGCGTTTCGGGGATTAATGTTGAGCGCCTGATTGTAATCGGACAGGGCGCGGTCGGCTTTTCCCTGTTCGTCGTAAAGAAGCCCCCGATTGTTGTAAGCTTCGGCGAAGCGGGGATTAATGTTGATCGCCTGATTGTAATCGGACAGGGCGCGGTCGGGTTTCCCCTGATCGTAGTAAAGAAGCCCGCGACCGTTGTAAGCTTCGGCCAATCGGGGATTAATGTTGAGCGCTTTGTTGAATTCAGCGAGGGCGAGGTCGGGTTTCTCCTGTTGTCGGTAAAGAAGCCCGCGATTGCTGTAAGCCAGGGCTAATCGGGGATTAATGTTGAGCGCCTGATTGAAATCGGACAGGGCGAGGTCGGGTTTCCCCTGTTCGGCGTAAAGAAACCCGCGATTGTTGTAAGCCTCGGCTAATCGGGGATTAATGTTGAGCGCCTGATTGTAATCGGACAGGGCGAGGTCGGGTTTCTCCTGTTGTTCGTAAAGAAACCCGCGATTGAGGTAAGCCTCGGCGTATCGGGGATTAATGTTGAGCGCTTTGTTGAATTCAGCGAGGGCGAGATCGTATTTTTTCTGTTGGATGTAGCCAACTCCCCGGTTATAGTGGCCGATCGCGTCTTGATTGTTCCCTTGAGCGATTCGGGTTTCGGCTGGTTGTCGGCTCTCTAGCGCCATGACGGGGCGAACAGTCGCGAGGGTGGAAAGGCTGATTAGGCTAACGGTGGTAAGAAGGGCAAAGGATTTCATGGCTAGTTCCTCGGTGGGGATGGTTTTAAATTCTACTTAGGGTTGGCTGAATATCGGTGTAAATCCTGCTAAAAAAGGTTTTTGGGCTAAAAAAGCCTAAAAATATTATCCAACAAGGTTTTTAGATTGATTCAGCAACCCCTACTTAATTCATAGGCTGCTTTTTTGGGAATATGCAGAATAGGCTTTTTTTGTCTAAAAAGCACTAGGCTACTACTATCTAAAGTAATTAGAAAGTAGTAAGAGCGATCACTTTTTTTTAAATCCTACAGTAATCATTTTTCCATAGCTCCTTTGCTTCCTTGTAGCCTTGTTTGATTGGCACTGTGAATTTATCTGTCACCAGTAAGACTTTTGATAATCTTTTTAGCCAATCGCTCATTAATTTCTCGATGTCTGGGAATTGGTTCTGTTTTTCCAGTATCTGGATTATGGTAAATATCATGTTTCCCTCCACGTCTAATCAAGTAGCAGCCAGCTTGCTCCAATTGTGCAATTAAATCATGTCTTTTCATGCGAATTCAAACTCTGCAACTCTCTTGATTCCGGGGATTTCTTCCGTAGTAAATGTTCTGTAGAGATCGATCAGGTTTTCGATTAATTCTTCTAAGTCAACACCTTGGGTCCAATGATCGGGAAATTCATTCAAATAGCCCAAGAACATCCCATCTGATTCTTTCCAATATGTATATGGAATCCTCATGGTGAAATCCTCATTCTGCGTTGCTAACGATATTAAGTTGACCCCTATTATAACGGAATTGCTCTCAAGCCACGATCAGCTTTATTATCAGGGTTGGCAGCGAGATTGCCGCCTGACACTTCGTTAATGCAGCCGACAAAATTTGCGATCGCCTATTGAGACGGATTGAGGTGTTGGCTGTTGGGTTTCCCTTTCCCCTAAAATTGAGAGGTTTTCTTTAACCTATTGATTCGCTCAACCCCACCGACGGACTCAACCCAAGAAAAAGGACTAGACCGCGCCTAATAGCCGTAGGAGTTCCATAATCTTTTCATATAACGCCGCGTTTCCTTGCTGGCGGGACAGTTCGGCGGCTTGTCGGAAATCTCTGATCGCTTTTTCCCTTTCTTGTCGAGAGTAATAAAGAACCCCCCGATTGGCGTAAGCCTGGGCTTCTCGGGGATTAATGTTGATCGCCTGATTGTAATCGGACAGGGCGAGGTCGGGTTTCCCCTGTTCGTCGTAAAGAAGCCCGCGATTGTTGTAAGCCAGGGCGAATCGGGGATTAATGTTGAGCGCCTGATTGTAATCGGACAGGGCGAGGTCGGGTTTCCCCTGTTCGTAGTAAAGAAGCCCGCGACCGTTGTAAGCTTCGGCCAATCGGGGATTAATGTTGAGCGCCTGATTGTAATCGGACAGGGCGAGGTCGGGTTTCCCCTGATCGTCGTAAAGATTCCCCCGATTGTAGTAAGCCTTCGCGTATCGGGGATTAATGTTGAGCGCCTGATTGTAATCGGACAGGGCGAGGTCGGGTTTTCCCTGTTCGTCGTAAAGAACCCCCCGATTGTAGTAAGCCTCGGCGAATCGGGGATTAATGTTGAGCGCCTGATTGTAATCGGACAGGGCGAGGTCGGGTTTCCCCTGTTCGTCGTAAAGAACCCCCCGATTGAGGTAAGCTTCGGCCAATCGGGGATTAATGTTGATCGCTTTGGTGAATTCAGCGAGAGCGAGATCGTATTTTTCTTGTTGGATGTAGTCAACTCCCCGGTTATAGTGGCCGATCGCGTCTTGATTGTTCCCTTGAGCGATCCGGGTTTCGGCTGGTTGTCGGCTCTCTAGCGCCATGACGGGGCGAACAGTCGCGAGGGTGGAAAGGCTGATTAGGCTGACGGTGGTAAGAAGGGCAAAGGATTTCATGGCTAGTTCCTCACTGGGGATGGTTTTAAATTCTACTTAGGGTTGGCTGAATATCGGTGTAAATCCTGCTAAAAAAGGTTTTTGGGCTAAAAAAGCCTAAAAATATTATCCAACAAGGTTTTTAGATTGATTCAGCAACCCCTACTTAATTCATAGGCTGCTTTTTTGGGAATATGCAGAATAGGCTTTTTTTGTCTAAAAAGCACTAGGCTACTACTATCTAAAGTAATTAGAAAGTAGTAAGAGCGATCGCTTTTTTTAAATCCTACAGTAATCATAGCAATTATTGTCGGTCAAACTTATCTTTTCTCTTGGTGTAAATCGTCAATTAATTACCTTACTCCTCTTCTCTACTCATTAAAGTAGCGACTAAGAAATTCTTGGGGAGTAATGATTGTAATTCTTTGATTTTTAGCTAATTTAAGGATTTTACCCGGAACTCCTCCCCACAACAATCCTGAAATCCAAACATTGACATCTAGAACAACTTTCATGAGTTGGCGCGTCTAATTTGGCGAGCTTCTTTAATCATCTGGCTAATCTCAGCCAGAGTCGGTTGATTGGGGTCTGGTTCCATTGCTTCTAGTCGCTCAAAGAATTGCTCTAGATTGACTTTATCTTGATGAACTTTTTTGAGAATGATGGAGTCTTCCGTCAGGGAAATCATGTATTTATCTCCTGGGTTGAGGCGGGTTTGAACTTCAGGAGGAAGTTCGAGGTTTCCTTCTCGATTGATTTGTATGAGTAGCTCTTTGGTCATCGGCTTCAGAATCAACTTTATTAACTTTAGCTGTTAAACAGACTTTATAAATAATCTGATCAAGTTAATTATATATATTTTAGCGAATTTTTCAAGCTAGGGCTTGCTACCTTGGAATCTAATCTGGGAATTGATGACCCTCAGCGATTCGCGTCTGGAGAGGTAATGTTTCTCCCTCTACATTTATACTACCCCAAGAGAGTCCTTCCACAGAATCAATACCACTGGCTACTTGATAACGGATCCAGAACGGTTATTAGCGACGCTTGAGTAAAACCCAACCACACCAATGTCGTCAAGAATGTTGGGTTTTGCTCAAACCATTGAATCGAGCAGTTTTCTCCTAAGTATTAAATCGCTCAACCAAACCTACAAGCTTCTATCTGATAACTGATAAGTACCTAAGCAAAATTAATTACACATATCTAACCACCTCTTGCCTCCTGCCTTTTGCCTTTTGCCTATCTTCACTAGGAAATTAATTTTGCACGACTACTTAACTGATAACTGATTAAGACTTCACTCCCAGGTTAAAGAAAATCGTTCCCCGACGCACAGAATTTTCACTACCTTGGCTGCTAATCGTAAGAGAACGCAGATTATTAAATAAAGGCTTAATCGATAATTCTAACACCCGCACGATCGGGAATTTTGCCTCGATTACTGGTTGCAATTGTCGCCAATCGACGTAAAAATAACCATCATTTTCTGCGGGTAGAGCAGTAATTGCCTGTCGAAACTTACCACTACTTAAGATGGGGTTTTTCTGTGCAGATAAAGCTAAACCCATCGCTTCCACAGAACTAGCGATAATTTCATAATTATCGACCCTAGTATGCACTCCCGTCACGAGCGTTTCTAGTTGCGCTTTTCCTCCCGGGACCGCCGTGGTTAACTTTGTCCAAGCTGTCACCGTTCGATCGAGTAAAGGCAGATTAACCACATTATAGCCGCGACTGCGGGCTAACTCATCCAAATGCTCGATCGCACTGTCCACCTCTACCCCCATCACCCGTTCCCCTACAAAAACACTATCGGGTTCCATCCCCTTTGAACTAGGCACGAGAGCGAGGCTATATTCGCCTCTAACCCAGCTAAAAACGTCTTCAGGCAAATTTAAACCTAAAGGCGACTGGAAGCGGTTTAAGACCTGTGTTATTAATTCCTGTAGGGGACTATCTGCTTCTAACCCCTCCTCTACCTGAGTCCAAAAACGATTTAAATCGCGACTAGCGGCGACTAAAAGGCTATTTTCGCCGATAAAAGATAATGCTCCCACGGGACTAGATAAAATTGGTGCTTGGTCATCCTGTCCTAAGACTCCAATTAAGGCGGTTTGAGCGACTATTCCCCCAGATTTGAGGGTAAAAGCCGTGGCTAATCGTTGTTTTGCTTCGGGACTCTCTGGGACGGGTTGATTAGCGATCCAAGCCGATAACGGGGGTAAATTGCCGTAAACTATAGCTATACGCGGTTCGGTGATATTTTTGAGGGCTTCTCGGTAATCAGGGCTATTTTTTAGGTTTAAATCCGGTACTTGCACGTTATTAAGTGCCTCGCGCAAAACCTTGATATTATTGGCAAAAAGCACCGTATCACCGACGACGGCACTAGCGAGAAAACGATTATTATCTCCTGCGGTCAAGGGACGTTGATAAATGAGGTTAACTCCCTTGTAGAGTTCAAAAACGAGGTCAAATTTGCCCGAAACCGCCTGTTTTGAGTAGGAAGCTTGCAGAAATTCCTTAGCGCGTTCACCATCTTTACTTTGAATTGCCAAAAGATAACCCGGTTGGATACCATTATCGGTATCGCGATCGAAATCTAGGGAAGTAACAGCGAGGGTAATTTCCTCCCCTAACCAGGGTTTGATTTCCTTTTGATAATTTAATCCCGTTTTGCCGAGCAGACTTTTTTCTAAATCTTTAATTTGTTGGTGGGAACGTCGTCGATTAGCCGGTGTAGCGATTAATTGACCAAAAGACTCTAAACGTTCGGGATTGACCAACAAGGATACCATAACCGGGGCCTGTTTCGGCACAAAAATCGCCGCCGCCGGTTCCCGCAACACCCCACCTTTGAGCAAAGACAGAGGACTATCGGCGAGAATCCAAGCAAAACTGGCTGTAGCGACTCCTAGGAGAATGATTACCGTCGCACCTAAAAGATAGAAAAACGATCGCAATTTCACAACCTTGTCCCGAGATGAACCATTAGCTATTTTAAGCCAGCAATTGACCCAAGAATTTCGATCGCTACAATTCTTACCAGACTGACAACCGATAACTCGCCACCGATAACTAACTTTTACCAGCCTTTTTCCGCTTGAGCGAGGACATAATTAGCTACAGCTTCGATATCTTCAGCGCTGAGACGACCACCGAAAGCGGGCATCGCCCCCATACCTTTGGTAACTTGGGTAACGATAGCTTCAACGGAATCTTTGCCGTATTTAACTAAATCTTCTTTTTTCAGGGTTTTAGCGGCATTAACCACGTTTTTACCGCCCATGTGGCAGGAAGCACAGTTAGCACTGAAAATCGAAGCCCCATCAGCTAAAGCGGGACGAGCCATACCGAAAGTAACCACAGCCAAGAGCAAGCACAGGGAAATTAATAATCTTTTCACGATAGGTTCTCCTCTATTTCTTAAGAAATTCCCCAACCATCGTCAGAAAAAACCGGTTTTCTTGTCAAAAGACAAGCTGTCAAACTTGGTGTAGAATTAATTCATGGGACAGTTAAAAGCAAACTTTTACTTTTTTGTCAAAAGACAGGCTGTCAAACTTGTCATCTTCCCTCGTGTAAAGGATTAACAAGCATGAAAAAATTAGGTTTATTGTTCGCTACCGTGGCGCTAGTCGTCTCTAGCTTCTTCTTCAACACTGCCTCCGCTGCTGCGGAAACCTTCACGGTGAAGATGGGCGGTGATGCAGGTACACTACAATTTGATCCCCCCGCCCTCACTATTAAAGCAGGAGATACGGTGAAATGGGTCAATAACAAACTTTCTCCCCATAACATAGTTTTCGATAGCACCAAGGTTCCCGAAGCCCAGGCTGCTAAATTATCCCATAAAGGTCTGGCTTTTTCCGCTGGTGAGTCCTTTGAAAGCACTTTCAGCGAACCGGGTACTTACACCTACTACTGCGAACCCCATCGCGGCGCCGGTATGGTCGGAACGATTACCGTTCAGTAATTATCCGATTTTAACCAAAAATAACTCGCGGTTAACTGCCGCGGGTTGTTTTTTTGGGAATTATGAAGACTTTTCAGTTATCAGTAAACAGGAATCAGTAATCAGTGAGGTTCTTCAGTTTGTCTTATGCAACGGACAGGGTTATAAGGAATGAAACTCTTATAGAGAAAGACATTTGGCGATTTTTGTCAATTGTTTTTGAACTAGAACGAACTCATCAATTAAGTTTTTTGCCAGATAAGGATTTAGTCGATTTATGCCCCCCGAGCGAACCATACCAAGTTCAGTAATCAGTAAACAGTAATCAGTGAACTGAAAACTCGCATCTGATAACTGATAACTGATAACTGATAACTGATAATTGAAAGGGCTGCCTCCTGAAATATAAAGTCTCGGTTACAAAAACTCACCTCTGAGCAATTCTCCCTCCACCATAGAAACAGAAGCCCGTAGAAAAATCAGCCATGAAAGAACACGATGTCGTTATAGTGGGCGGTGGGTTAGCAGGATGCCGCGCCGCCTTAGAAATCAAACGCCTCAACCCGACTATCGATGTTGCTGTCGTTGCCAAAACCCACCCAATTCGTTCCCACTCCGTCGCCGCCCAGGGGGGTATCGCCGCCGCCCTGCAAAACGTTGACCCCAAAGATAATCCCAAGGCCCACGCCTACGATACCGTCAAAGGTTCCGATTTTCTAGCTGACCAGGATGCAGTGGATATTCTCACCCAAGAAGCCCCCGAAGTTATCATCGAATTGGAACATCTAGGCGTGTTATTCTCCCGTCTCGAAGATGGACGCATTGCCCAAAGAGCCTTTGGCGGTCACAGCCATAACCGGGCCTGTTACGCCGCCGATAAAACCGGTCACGCCATGCTGCACGAATTGGTCAGCAATTTAGGCCGTAATCAGGTAAAAATCTACGATGAATGGTACGTTTTGCGTCTTATCCTCGAAGAAGGTACGGCCAAAGGGGTGGTTATGTACCAAATCGCCACCGGACAGTTAGAAATCCTCCGGGCAAAAGCAATTATGTTCGGTACGGGGGGCTATGGTCGCGTTTATAACACCACCTCCAACGATTTCGCCTGTACGGGGGACGGTTTAGCTTTATCGGCAAAAGCGGGTATTCCCCTAGAAGACATGGAATTTGTCCAATTTCACCCCACTGGACTCTATCCCGTCGGTGTTTTAATCTCGGAAGCGGTCCGGGGTGAAGGCGCTTATTTAATCAATAGCGAAGGTCGTCGTTTTATGGAAGATTACGCCCCCTCGCGCATGGAATTAGCCCCCCGGGACATCACTTCCCGGGCCATTACCCTAGAAATTCGCGCCGGCCGGGGGGTAAATCTGGACGGTAGCGCCGGGGGTCCCTTTGTCTATCTGGATTTACGCCATTTAGGCCGGGAAAAAATTATGAGTCGCATTCCCTTCTGTTGGGAGGAGGCCCACCGTCTCGTCGGTGTCGATGCGGTAGAGGAACCGATGCCTGTACGTCCTACAGTTCACTATTGTATGGGAGGCATTCCCGTTAATACCGATGGTCGCGTTCGCTTAAGTGCCGATACCCTCACCGAGGGCTTTTTCTCCGCCGGGGAATGTTCCTGTGTCTCCGTCCACGGGGCCAATCGTTTGGGCAGTAATTCCCTGTTAGAATGTGTGGTCTATGGGAGAAGAACCGGCAAATCGATCGCTAAATACGTCGAAAAACGCGCTTTTCCCGTCTTTAATCCCGATATTTACCTTCAGGATGCTAAAGAGGAAATCACCGCTTTATTGACCAAAAAAGGCACGATTCGCATCGGTCAACTACGTCAGGAATTCCAAGACTGTATGACCCAACATTGCGGCGTTTTTCGCACCGAAGCGACCATGCGCGAGGGAATTAAACAAATCGGCGAATTAAAGCGCAAATACGAGCAGATTTACCTCGATGATAGGGGTGATTGCTGGAATACGGAACTAATCGAGGCCTGGGAATTACAAAGTCTCATGGTGGTGGGGGAAATTATCCTCACCTCTGCCCTCAATCGTCAAGAAAGCCGAGGGGCCCACTCCCGCGAGGATTTTCCCCAACGGGATGACCAAAATTTCCTTCAGCATACCCTCGCCTATTATTCCCCCTCCGGCATCGATATCGACTATATGCCCGTGGTGATTCAGGATTTCACCCCCGTGGAACGTAAGTATTAACCTCTGGTCGGACGGTAAATGTAAAGGAATTTTACAAACTCCTTGGCATTTACCGAGATTTAGTTCTATACTAGATAAAGCAACGCGGGATAGAGCAGTCTGGTAGCTCGTCGGGCTCATAACCCGAAGGTCAGTGGTTCAAATCCGCTTCCCGCCATTAACCTGAAATAGTCCTAATACTGAAAGCCTAGCTTTTAATTCTGGGCTGATCTTTACTGCTGCTATGGCTGGAAATTTGGGTAGAAACCTTTAGCGTAAGAGAGTAAAAGAATGCTAGAGGAATTTTGGGGTTAGAAGGATATTATCTCGGCATTTTGTCTGCTAATTCAGCATAAAGAGTAACCAAGAGCCTTATTTGGGCGATTTTTTCGGCCACTGTTGACGGTGATAACTGCTATACTGCCCATGAACATTGACCAGATAGGGAACTAGATAAGTCAGTAATGCCGCCAGCCAGCGATCGCCTGTCATGCGACCAGACATTATAGCATAACCGTGGTTAATTGTCAATAAAATTGTCCCCACCACTACAGCCACTTTTATCCCAGTGGGGGCAAATTGGGGGGATAATAAAGCCCGAAAATAGCCGATAATTCCTTTCATTGCCTATAAATCGCACTCTATCAGGCGAGTAAAACAAAAAGTCACCATTTTTAACCCGTAGGGAGACTTCCACCAGAGGGCAGGAAAACAGCCTTGAGGAGCTGCTAGACTAAAATCCCAGTGATCATAATCATCGATACGCCACTCATCTTTGTCGCGCCATCCCACCAATTCCCCAAATTTTCTAATCGTTTCCGCATCTTGGGTACGCAGGGTGTTAATACTACCACCGACGGCAAAATATAACTTCACCTGAGCGCTAAAACCGAAATGATCGCCGCTATAATTTTTCCAAAGGCGATCAAGTACCCGAATCACATTAACGGGAAACCGCATCATATCCTCTGGAGTTAAAGTATCGCGGGTTCTGCCGGCAGCTTCGAGGATAACTCGCAGAGTTTCCGCGTCTGCTTCCCTAAAGTTCCCCTCAGCTAGAAATTGCTGTAATTTACCATAGCGCTCGATGTCCGGTACTAACATCTGCCGCGCTTCGATGAGGGCAACCCGTTCGCTTAAAGATTGCAATTGAGCTAAAATATCCTGAAGTTGGGCGTTAATATCTGACATAAATATAAGGGAGTTTGTTGACTGCAAAAATTACCGATTTATCGGCAAAATAATTGGCAAAATAATTATTGATTTACCGCTTCTAATCGCGACTTGACAAAGCGATTCATCCATGCTTCTAGATAGATGCGATTGGCTTTTTGTTCTTTTAAATCTGTGGTAGTTAAAGGGTAAGGTGCTAATCCTTGAATGGCTGCCGTTGTTACACAAAACATCGACTTTTGAAAAGTTTCGCAGATCTGGACTAATAAATCTTCCTCTTGACGAAAACTCTTTTTATAAATGTCGTGCAGATAATCTGGTAAAAAGTGACGCATATCCTGCATTAATAGTGTGGGAGGAATCCCTGCACCTCCGATGGGTAAAGGATCTGCATACAAAGCACCATAGGCAAACATTCCTTGATCGTAGGGAATTTGATAGGCTTGGGCATTATAGGAAATTGTACCGGGGAAAGGTGTTCCGCGAAAGAAAACCGCCTCAACGTAGGGGATTGCTGTATCTGCAAGAAAGGTTAATCCTGCCGATTTGGGGATCAGATCATAGGTTTGTCCTTTGATTTTTACCTGATAGACAATTGCTTGACTAGCATTATCGACTAAATTTTTCTTAATGTGTGCCACCACTGCGGGAATACTGGTAATTTGTCCGGCATCGTAGAGATCGGATAAACTTAAAAAAGTATCGGCCATAATTCGCCAAAATTGACCTAAACCGCTATAGTAGGCCATCATCCGCATTTGTTCTGGCAAAAATTCAGGAAAGGCTTTATTTAAACTTAAAACTAGGGGATTATTCCTAAATTTGGCTTGAATAACCTTGGCTGTCACTTCCCGAAAAGCGGCACTATCTACATAACTATCTAAACCACCCCCACCATGCCAAAACATGGCTTTCATACAGTATTCAGCATACTCAAAATTAATGCGATCGTGCCACCAGTGTTGTAGTAATTTCTGCCAAGATACTTGACCATTAAAATATTTAAAGAAAGGGAAAAAAACCAAAAACTGATTTTCCGCAATATAAATTAAATTTTTGGAATAAGCATCTAACACCACCCCGTAACTTTTCAGGATACCCACTACCTCGATCAAATTCTGGGGAGTATCTTTTAACAATGCTTCCCCAGCCGTGAGACGATCAATATAGGATGCTAGGGGATGAGAGGAGGACTTGACAGGGATAGTGACCATGCTAGAAGCTTGATAAAATAACTTTCCTCATCTATTTTAACCCATAAAAGCACAACCAATTAGCGGCGGTGGCACGGCGAGTCATGCGGGGATTGAATTCGCCAATTTTATAACCGGTAAACCCCAATTTATCTTTTAATAATTGTTTATTTTCTGGCAAGATCGATCGAGTTAATTTTACTGTTGGGGGACGATTGGCAATAAAATCTGGGGGTTGAGGATATTCACGTCGCCAATCTTCCTCTACTTGACTATTATCCCATTTTCCTTGACTTTCATCGTAGCGATAACCTAAAGTTTGCCAGACCAATTTATTAACGGTTTCGTCGTCAATTTCATCGTTAATAATCGCCCAAATTGTCTCTATATTTAATTCTGGTAGTTCCATAGATCAAGTAAATAGCAGATGGGGTGATGGGGTGATGGGGTGTGGGGTGTGGGGTGTGGGGTGTGGGGTGTGGGGTGTGGGGTGTGGGGTGTGGGGTGATGGGAGCAAAAAACTGATCAGTGATCACTGATTACTGATCACTGATAACTGACTCCTGACTCCTGACTCCTGCCTACGGCTAAAATAACTGGTAAATAACATCATTGATCATCGTGCGAGCGCAGCCTATTTTGCCTCCTTCCAACGCCAAAATTATTTTTATTTTAACTATCGGTGTGGTGTCGGTTTCTGCATCGGCAATTTTTATCCGGTTAGCGATCGAAGCGGTAGGTAATGCTACGATCGCATTTAGTTTATTTTTAGCGACTTCCCGTCTGATATTGGCTTCTGTTGTCCTAATTCCGAACTGGTTGACCTTATCACGCCAAAAAGTCCCTATTCAAGCCTATTATTACGCAGTGGGGGCAGGATTTTGTTTAGCTCTCCATTTTGCTACTTGGATTACTTCTCTATCCTACACCTCGATCGCCGCTTCTACCACTTTAGTCACCACTAATCCCCTCTGGGTTTCTCTGTTGGGTTGGTGGTGGTTTCGAGAAAAACCGACAAAATTAACTTTTATCGGCATTTTTGTGGCTTTAACGGGGGGATTATTGATTGTTTTAGCCGATCGAGATGTCAGTAGTTCTTATCCTAACCCTTTATTGGGCAATAGCTTGGCTTTAATTGGGGCAATTCTCGTTAGTGGTTATATTCTCCTCGGACGGGAAGCACAAAGAAAGGGCTTAAATATTAAGAATTATATAACTGTAGCCTACACTACCGCAGGATTAGCTTTATTACCCAATATTTTCTTCTTCGGTCAAGGTTACGAAAGCTATCCTTTGTCCGTGTATGTTTATGTGTTAATGATGGCGATTTTTCCGCAATTAATCGGTCATACTAGCTTTAACTGGGCTTTGCGATGGGTAGCACCGACAATAGTAACCATGGTAATTTTATTAGAGCCAATCGCCGCGAGTCTGTTAGGAGTGTTCATTTTTGGTGAAATACCCCCCCAAGAAGTAATTTATGGCGGATTAATTCTATTAATCGGCGTAGGCATTGCTATTTTGGGCGGATAAGCTGTTAGTGTATCTAAATTACTGGTTAAGTGTGATCTCGATCGCCGATTGTGATCACAGACAAAGAATAGATTAGTGTACAATGCTAACTGGATGAGAGTTTAGACAATCTGACTCACTGGAGCAATAGGGGTTGCGGGGAATTAATTCCCTGGCTAGAGTTAGAAATATCCCATCATCTGGGTACTCTGTAGTTGAGGGCTAAAAAAGCCAGTAGTTTTGAGGAAAAACTTGGGAGGATTAGGAAGTGAAATCAAAAGGAAAGAGGATACCGCTAAAACTGTCATCGTCTGAGTCAGGTTTCTCCCTGTTAGAAGTAATCATTGCCATTTTGACTATTACCGCTTTCTTAACGGGAACCCTACAGTTAATGGCAGTGGATGCCTTATATAAAGTTCGGTCAGAAAGACAAGCTCAAGCTAACTTTTGGATTCAAGAAGACTTCGAGGATACCAAATATATAGCTTCGACTTTAAATGTGACTTCCAGTCCCAATTATGTCAGTCCAGATGTATGTACAAATATCAATCAGGGTTATGCCACAGCTTTAAGAAGACAACTAACGGATATTAAACTCCCCACCCCTATACCGACGGACCCCCAATTAGTAGCGACCAGAACAATTGTCGGTAAAAACTATTCTCTCTATCGGACTTTTAATATTGATAACCAATCGGATAATCCCCATCTTCTCCGTATAGAGTATAAGGTGAAGTTAGCTGATGATGAAATCGCTAATGACTATCAAACTCAAGAAAGAGACGAAAGAAGCGAACAAGAAGGAAAATTTCTTGCTAAAAGTTCTGTTGAGGTGATTCCCGATGCGTCGTTTGAATGTCCATAAAAATCAGGGTTTTACCCTGTTAGAAATTTTGGTAGCTTTGGCAATTACGGGAGTTCTTGCCGCCTTAACCCTGCCTAATTTATTAGCTTGGTTAAATAGCAATAAAGTCCAAGAAGCCACCGATTCTATACAATCAGCCCTAGAGGATGCCCAAGGACAAGCTATCCGTCTGGGGAGAATTTGCACGATTAATTTTACCAACGGGACTGGCAATAATCCCACGGTTTACCGGCAAATAACCGCCAGTGAAGCAGGTTGTTTAGTGGCGACTAATACTAACGCGGGCTCCTTAAGTCTGCCGCAGGAAATATTTATGGTGGTGAATAATTTTACGAATGTTCCCACTACTAGCAGCAGTCTGGGGGTACAGTTTTCCTTTCGGGGTCATGTGCCGGGGTTAACCTTTGAGCCGCCGCAAAACCAAGCGATAATCGTATTATATCCCGCCGCCGATGCCTCCGCCGATCCCTATCCCAACCAAGAAAAAAAATGTCTAGTTATCGCTTCTCTGTTAGGAATAATTAAACAAGGTACTTATACTGGAACTTCTCTAACTAACCTCGATGCCAGTAAATGTGAAATCAGTCTCGATGGAACTCAACCCTAATCAGTTATCAGTTAAGTAGTCGTGCAAAATAAATTTCCTAGTGAAGATAGGCAAGAGGCAAAAGGCAAAAGGCAAAAGCTTTATCGAAATGTGTAATTAATTTTGCTTAGGTACTTATCAGGTGTGAGTTATCAGTTATCAGTTACCAGATGTGAGTTATCAGGTGTGAGTTATCAGTTAAGCTAAGACGCATTTAAAACCCTTATTCTTAGATTAGCCGAACCTCTCCCCCCCGATGTCGGGGGGGTTGGGGGGGTGTTGCCTTTTGACTCTTGCCTCTTGCCTCGTCTCAACAAGCAATTTAAATTACGAACAGCTTATCAGTTATCAGGTGTGAGTTTTTAGTTTACTGTTTACTGTTTACTGATTACTGTTTACTGTTCACTGTTCACTGATTACTGATTACTTTTGATTGCTCAGAAATAGTCGTAATTTCAATAAACTGAGAGTTTGACCGAGATTGAGGGGAAGGAGGGAAATGCCTTCTAAACGGGATTGTAACCAACCATCACCCCAATACCATTCGTGATAGCCATCGATGCCTTGACTCAAAAGCAAGCGTAAACACTGGTCATTGGCCAATAAAACCTGATGTTGTACGGGAATTAAACCTAACCAAGAGGTAAAAGTCAAACCTTCCTCTAATTTATCGGGTAGATTAGGCGAGAGCATTTGCGGCCACAGCCATTGACGGAGATGAGCAGTTTTGAGCAAACTATCCCGGATAGCCTGTTCACTGGCCGAGATTTCGATACGCAGCTGACTTTGTTGAAAATTGCCGAACATATTATTATCTGATAATTTTTGTTAAGTTAGTTAAAGAATAACTAAAAATCGGGACAGCGTTTTCCAAGGATAACAGTAAGTAGTATGGCAGATAAATTAATCCGCGCCACGGCCGCCGATGGGGGAATTAGAGTAGTAGGAGTGATTACCACTCGTTTAACCGAAGAAGCCCGCCAAAGACATCAATTATCTAACGTAGCCACCGCCGCGCTCGGTCGCACGATGGCATCGGCTTTACTCTTGGCTTCCAGTTTAAAAAAACCCGGTTCTAGGGTCAATATTCGCATTAAAGGCGACGGTCCTCTGGGTGGGGTCTTGGTTGATGCTGGACTCGATGGCACGGTGCGGGGTTATGTGGACTATCCCCAAGTGGAATTACTCCCCAATGCTAAGGGTAAATTAGATGTGGGTCGCGCCGTGGGTAACAAGGGTTATGTGCGAGTCTTACGCGAAGAAAAAGGCGAGGGGAGAAATGAACTTCAAGAAAGCATCGTCGAGATAGTTTCTGGGGAAGTGGGGGAAGATATCGCCTACTATCTAGACCAATCGGAACAAATTCCCTCCGCTTTGCAAGTGGGGGTTTTTGTCGGTACGACCACAGGAGTGACGGCTGCTGGGGGAATTTTATTACAAGTTCTCTCTAAAGAAGCCGCCCGGGATGAGGTCTTAGTGGCTCGTTTAGAGTCGAGATTGCGAAAATTAACGGGATTTACGCCCCTTTTACGCGCAGGAAAAGGACTAGAAGATATTTTTCAGGAACTTCTCGGAGATATGGGTCTAGAAATTTTTCCTGCTGTGCAGATGCTGCGTTTTGATTGTAGCTGCTCTTTTGAACGGGTCTTAGGAGCTTTAAAATTCCTCGGGGTCGATGAATTAAAAGACATCATCGAAAAAGATAAACAAGCGGAAGCCGTCTGTGAGTTTTGTCGGGAAGTGTATAATGCCAACGAGACACAATTAATCGAATTAGTCGAGTCTCTACAGGCTGAATCTTGCTGAGAAGTTGGGCAATGAGCGCCATTAGGGTAAAATCTATCTAAAATATCTGCCGGGGAGTTGTGAATGTCTAAAGGAAAAGAATTAACCGAAAATCTAGTCAAACGAGAATCGATTGACTCCCTGACTCGTTGGCCTGAGAAAACTAAGTCTTTTCTTTTTCTCTTTTGGTACCGATACCAGCATCGTTTCACTTGGAAAGTTTGGGCGGCTTTATTTGTCGTGGTCTTTGGCAGTGTTGGCTTTCTCGCCACTTGGCAGTTATTAAATATGCAGAAGTCGCCCAATTGCCCAAAAATCTTCTGGCCCATCGCTTCTGCGTCCCTGCGTCTCTACTGCGCTCAACTTTCCGCCGATAGTCGCACCGTGGCAGGTTTACTCGAGGCAATTGCCCTAGTGGAAGCTTTACCCGATGACCATCCCCTGCGATCGCAAGTTAATCAACAGGTGGAAGAATGGGCGCGAGATATCCTGAATTTGGCTGAAAAAGACTATCAAGCGGGAAATTTAAGGCAAGCGATCGCTAAAGCCCGTCAAATCCCCGATAATATGGCAGTAGCGGCAATTATTGAAGAAAGAATCGCTAAGTGGCAAGGAACCTGGACGGAAGGCAACGAGATATTAAGCAAACTAGAGGAAAATCTCCGCGCTTCCAACTGGAATCAATCTTTCCGTCTAGCGGTGGATTTATTGAACTTAAATAACGAATATTGGGCAACGGTTAAATATAATGAAGCGATCGCTAAAATTACCGTCGCCCGGGAAGATAGTAGTAAATTAGATAATGCCTTTAATCTCTTTGCCCGGGGCGGTCTCGACAATTGGTTCAAAGTCATCGAAGAAGCTAGAAAAATTCAAGCCAGCAGTTATGCCTATCAGGAGGCAGAAAAATTAATCGGGAAAACCGAAGATAAACTGCAAGAATATGCCGAAAGATTAATTGAGCGGAAGCAATGGCAAGCTCTTCGGGATTTGGCTAACCAAACCCCCAAAGACCTCAAAATTAAAGAAGATGTCACCGATTGGTCTCTCTTGTCCACAGCGGCCTTGGATGCGGAAGCCGGCACGGTGGAGGGATTGGAAGCTGGCATACTGGGACTAGAACAAATCGACCCTTCTCGACCCCTCCATCAAACGGCCCTAGGCATGAGGGAACGCTGGCAGTTACAGGTACAGGATCTAAGAATACTGTCTGAGGCTAGAGATTTAGCACAAGCAGGGACGATCGAGCAGTATAGCGCCGCGATCGCGAAAGCGGGCGAGGTTCCCCGGAATAACCCCCTCTGGTCGCAAGCACAGCAGGAAATTGGCTCTTGGAATCGTCAAATACAAGTCATTGAAGACCGACCGATTTTAGAACGCGCGCGGGAAATAGCTCTCCCTGGCGATATTAACTCCCTCAGTAACGCTATTATTCAGGCGCGAGCCATCGCTAACAATCGGGTCCTATACAGAGATGCTCAACGGGAAATTCGCGACTGGCAAGCGCGGATTGAACGCATGGAGGATCAACCCATTTTAGATCAGGCTCAAGCTTTGGCCAATCTCAAAGACTATAGCACGGCGATCGAAACTGCCAATCAAATTCCCCCCGGTCGCGCTCTTTCCGGGGAAGCATCCCAAAATATCCGTCGTTGGCGCCGAGAATTGCGGGCCAGTCAAAATCTCCAACAGGCTAATCAATTAGCGGCGACGGGAACCGCAGAAGGTTTAACCCGGGCGATTGCTTTAGTTACCAATATTTCCACTAAAACCGATGCGGGTGTGCAACGGAGTGAATTGCTGGAACGTTGGAGTTATCAGCTTTTGTCTTTAGCCACGGCCCAAGCTAATAATGGCCGTTATCTGGAAGCTATTCGCCTTGCTGAATCCGTATCCCCAGAAAGTACCGCTTACAGTTCGGCTCGCTCCCAAATGCAAGGCTGGCGCAATATTCTCCAACCTCCGGCCCCACCGCCAATAGTTGAATCGACTCCCCTTTCCCCAGAGTCCCCGATAGAAGCACCGAGTCCGGGTCAATAATCAGTTTTAGGGGCTGTTTTTGCTGTGGATTGCCCCTAAGAAAGTCCCTCATCCCCGGAAAGATGAGAGACTTAACAAATTGCCTAACCGAACTCAATTTAAAATCGATCGAAGTCAATCTAACACGGTTTTTTGCGGTAGAACAGTTTAGCTACCGATGCTAACAATATCTGTGACATTGGCTCAGAAAAAGTTACTTTTTTCCTAACCAAAAATCCTTGACAAGATCGTGTAATTATGCTAGGTTCCATCAAGTCCCCTCCCACCTCTCGGTATCTACTCCTTTGACAGGAAAAAAGCTGTAATGACAAATAATAGCTTTTTAGAGCTATTATCAGGGTTTTATACCGAGAAAAGTCCCTGTTTACTTGATAAAGAAAACTTGACAAACTTATATAATAATGCTTGGTAGTGAAGCTTCTCAATAATTGATCCCCCATGACTTGGTTATATAAAACCCCCGGTATTCCCGATGAACTGTTTGAACGTTTGCCCGGGATTCCCTTGAGTAAACGCGAGGTGAGATTATTGATGATTTCCGCTTTGAGGTTAGGAGATGGGGGGGTTTTCTGGGATATCGGCGCAGGAACCGGCACTATTCCCGTTGAAATTGGCTTATTATGTCCCAATAGTCCGATTATTGCCATTGAAAGAGATGAAGAAGTGGCCAGTTTAATCCGCCGTAATTGCGATCGCTTTGGGGTTAAAAATGTTACGGTTTTTGAAGGCAGCGCCCCGGATTGTCTGCCCAATATATCCCTCGCACCCGATCGCGTCTGTATCGAGGGCGGCAAACCGATTAAATCAGTCCTGCAAGAAGTGTGGCAATACCTGAAACCCAACGGCCGCATCGTGGCTACGGCCAATAATTTAGAAACCCTCTATCAATTTTCCGAAGGCTTTTCTAATTTACAGGCGCGTAATATCGAGATTGTCCAAGCGGCAGTAAATCGCCTAGAAACTAGGGGTATTCACCAAGTTTTTGCCGCCGTTGATCCCATGTTTATCCTGAGTGGCGATAAACTTTAATTGGGGATAACCTTCCATAAAGTTTTCTTAATCTATATAATTATGACAATGCCGCCTAATTTCTCTGGATTAACCATGCCTTGGCCACGCATTGTCAGCGCTATTTTTGCTATTGCCTTCGCACTGGGAATTATTATCGTTGGGGGTTGGTATTTCACCCTCGGCATCGGTGTTATCGTCTTTTTGGGACAATTAGAGTATTTTCGCTTAGTTCGCGCTAAAGGCATTGAACCGGCCGCTAAAACCACTCTTGTCGTTTCACAATTATTACTGCTGACGGCAACTATGGCGGCCCCCCTCACCGATGCCATGTTTCCCCTCGCTGGGGCATTAATTTGTTTTTATCTGCTCTTTCAGCCCAAAATGGCGACAATTGCCGACATTTCCACCTCAATTCTCGGTCTGTTTTATGGTGGTTACTTACCTAGTTATTGGATTCGTTTACGGGTCGGTTTTTCTCCTGAAAGTAATCCTGTGGCTATTGCCAGTAACTTACCCCTGATGGGATATTGGCCAGAATCGTGGATGGAACCGAAATTATTCCCGGCCGCTTTGACGGTGACTTTTCTAGCTTTCGGTTGCATTTGGGCCGCCGATATCGGAGCTTATATCATGGGAAAATGGTTAGGGAAAACCAGTTTATCGCTGATTAGTCCCAAAAAAACCGTGGAAGGTTCCTTTTTTGGCATTTTAGGCAGTATAGCGGTGGCCGATTTGGGTGCTTGGTATTTAGATTGGCCCTATTGGCAGCTGACGGGCCTAATTTTGGGCTTATTAATTGGTATTGTCAGTTTATTGGGCGATTTGACGGAATCGATGATGAAACGCGATGCTGGGGTCAAGGATTCCGGGCAGTTAATCCCCGGTCACGGTGGTATACTCGATCGCACTGATAGTTATGTGTTCACCGCTCCCCTAGTATATTATTTCGTCACTTTACTGCTGCCCTTGTTGCGTTAGTAATTTGTATCTTCTCCAGTGCTAGATTAAAGATTAAACCCAAATTTGCGATTATGTCAGCAGTCGTCCATCCCCGGGGTAAAGTTTATCTTCTCGGTGCGGGAATCGGTCAGAGCAGTTTTCTCACCCTGCAAGCGCGAGCAATTTTAGCCACGGCCGAGGTTTTGCTGTATGATGCCCTAGTGGATAGTCAAATCTTCTCCCTAGTGCCGAAAACCTGTGTTTTAGTCGATGTAGGCAAACGGGGGGGACAACCCGGGGCCGAGCAGAATCAGATTAATCGGATACTGGTTAATTATTGTCAAGAGGGAAAACGAGTTATTCGGCTCAAAAGTGGTGATCCGGGTGTTTTTGGGCGAGTATATCCTGAAATGTTAGCCTTAAAGCAGGCTGGCTGTGATTTTGAACTGATAACCGGTATTTCCTCCGCTTTAGCCGCTCCTTTGTTGGCCGGAATTCCCCTGACCGAAAAGGATATTAGTCGCTGTTTTGCGGTCTTGAGCGCTCACGATCCCGAGTCTCTCGATTGGTCAGCTTTAGCTAAAATTGATACACTTGTGCTATTGATGGCCGGTCAGTCCTTAGGGCAAATTATCGAGAAATTATGCCAAAATGGGCGGAATATTGACGACTCGATCGCTATTATCCGCCAGGCCGGACGCAAGGATCAACAAATTTGGCGCGGCACTTTAGAAAATATTCTCGCTCAAACCGCCGGGGTGTCCCTCTCACCCTCTATTATGGTCATTGGTCAAGTTGTGGATCTGGCGATTATGTCTTCTCCCCTACCCCTAGGCGGTAAAACTATTGTTATTACCCGTGCCGCCGAGCAAACGAGTCAATTTAGCGAAATTTTGCAAAATCAAGGCGCAGAAGTCCTAGAAATGCCCGCTTTAGAGATTCGTCCCCCCGACCGTTGGCAAGGTTTAGACGATGCCATCGCTCAGTTAAAAGAGTTTGATTGGCTGATTTTAACTTCTGCCAATGCTGTTAATTTTTTCTTCGATCGCTTGACATTTTGGGGAAAAGATGCTAGGGCTTTAGCGACCGTAAAAATCGCCGTGGTGGGCAAAAAAACCAGCCAAGTTTTGCACTCACGGGGATTAAAAGCGGATTTTATCCCGGGGGATTTTGTCGCTGATGCTTTGGTAAACGAGTTTCCCGACCCGATTAAGGGGCAAAAATTCCTCTTTCCTCGCGTGGAAACGGGAGGCAGAGAGATATTAGTTAAGGAGTTAACGGCCAAAGCTGGTCAGGTGACGGAAGTGGCCGCATATTATTCCGGATGTCCGGCACGCATGGATAGTGGCATCTGGGAAGCGTTTCGAGAGGGGAAAGTCGATATAGTCACCTTTGCTAGTTCCAAAACCGTCCAGAATTTTTATCGGTTATTGCTGCAAGAAACGGCAGAATTATCGGTTAATTCCCTATTAGAAAAAGTTTGTCTGGCTTCTATCGGTCCGCAAACTTCAAAAACCTGTCAAGAGTTATTTGGTCGTGTTGATATCGAGGCGCGAGAATATACCCTAGAAGGATTGACTAGCGCTTTAATCGAGTGGGGTAAGACCTGACATTCTCACCGCCGTATTTGCGGCAGCCGGGGTTGGGGGGATCAAAGCCACCCTTATCAAGGAGGAGCAAAGCCACCCTTTTTAAGCTATCCATTAGTCGGATCTTTCTTAACAAAAAGAGAAGAAACTTAAAAAAAGGGGAAACGATTGATAGGTATAGTTTTGAAAGAAGGAATTAAGGTGGAGGTGAGCAAAAAAATGGAGAAATGGGCAGCCCAAGAACTACAGTATGCAGACCTAGGAGACACCAGAAGAAAGAAAAGGTTAATCAGTATCGTGGAAAATTTGGCCAGTCAACCTAGTACAAGTGTGCCACAAGCTTCGGGAAATCTAGCCGCAGCGAGTGCCACCTACGACTTTTGGAATTCCCCCTATTTTCACCCCTCAGATCTAATTGCCGCCCAAGCCAAAAGTACAGTAGAAAGAATCAAAGAACATCCAATAGTTTTGGCAGTTCAAGACACAACAAGTTTAGACTTTACGACACAAAAAGCCAAAAAAGGAATGGGTTATCTAGATTATAAAAAATCCTTTGGTCTCAAAGTTCATACCACATTAGGAGTGTCACCGCAAGGAATACCTTTAGGACTGATTAATCAATATGTCTGGGCAAGAGAAGAAAAGAATTTAGGGATTGCCAAGCAACGCAAAAAAAGAGAAACCCAAGAAAAAGAAAGTCAAAGATGGTTAGATTCCTTATCAGAAACACAACAACAAATACCCGAAGAAATTCAAGTAGTAACAATCGGAGATTGTGAGGCAGACATATTTGATTTATTTGCCCAATCAAGAAGTCCTAACTCTCATTTATTAATCCGAGGAACTCATAAACGAAAAGTTAACTATCTCGAAGATAAGCAAAGCTCAGGGCATCCAGAGACTAAATATTTACATCAATCCATCAGAGAAATAAAAGCCTGTGGTAGCCTAGATGTGCAAGTAAAACGCAATCCTAATCACGAGGCTAGACTAGCTAAACTAACAGTTAGATTGGCCAGTTTTGAAATACAAGTACCTAAGCATCACTCGAAAGCGAACCCTCGTCAACCGGTCAAATTACAGGTAATTTTAGCTGAAGAAGAAAATCCTCATCCTGGAGTTAATCCTATCAGTTGGCTCCTCTTAACTAGCCTGAACATTAGTAGCTTTGAATCGGCGATAACCTGCGTGCGCTGGTATAGTTATCGCTGGTTGATAGAACGCTATCATTTTGTTTTAAAAAGTGGTTGTGGACTAGAAAAACTGCAATTAGAAACGGGTCGGAGAATTAAGATGGCCTTAGCTACCTATTCGATTGTAGCTTGGAGATTACTTTGGTTAACCTATCAAGCACGCTTACACGGAGAGGAGAGTTGTGAAAGTTTTTTGGAAGAACATGAATGGCAATCTTTGTGTGCCACTATTCATAAAAAGGGTCCGCCACCTGAAAAGCCGCCCTCCTTTAGGGAAGCGGTCAGAATGATTGCTTCTCTTGGGGGGTTTTTAGGTAGAAAAGGTGACCCTTCGGCTTCTCTCAGGGTCAACGGTGAACCTGGTGTTAAAACTATTTGGTTGGGACTGCGAAGGTTACATGATATCAGCCAGACTTGGAAACTATCTCATCAAATTAGTCCCCCATAGAACTCCCTTGAGCCATCTTGCACACTTTTCTCTTTTTGTCAAATTTTATGTTAAGAAAGATGTGACTAATGGATAGCTTATTAAGGGGGGTATCTGACAATTTTTAACACCCACCTACTTAGTATGATTGACTCCCAATCGAACTTTAAAAACCCAGTTATGGATTGTTTCTCCCCATCTCCCCCACTTCCCCACTCCCCACTTCCCACTTCCCACTTCCCTCACTGATGACTGATTACTGATCACTGAAAATGCTTCCTACTGCCAAAAGCTGCCAAGATCACAAAAAAGACCGCTATGATCGAAAATAGAATTCATCGTCATTGGTAGAGAATAGGTAAAAAATCTATGACATCTTATGCGGCCTCCTCTGCACGAGCCGAAATGAGCGAACTTCGGCGCCTAAAAACCCTACTACCCCCAGAATTACAAAGTTGGGTAACGGTAGAAGGTTCCACAGAGATTAATCCCCCCCTGATCCGTTGTGAAGAAATTGGCAGAGATGAGGTAGAAATTCAGATAGATTTAGCAAAATGGGAAAATTTAGCCATCGATCAGCGTAATTTGCTCTTTTGGCATGAAGTGGCCAGGATTCAAAATGATAGTATTCCCCGGGAAGGCTGGGAAATGGCCGCCCTCGCTATTGGCTTAGGTGGCGCAGTGGGGGAATTATGGGTACAGGACGGGTTATTATTGCTTTTGGCTATGGGATTATGTGGGATTTCCGGTTATCGTCTCTGGCGCAAAAATAATGGCGATAAAATTCTCAAAGAAGCGATCGAAGCCGATGAAAAAGCGATCGCCATCGCCACCCGTTTCGGTTATTCTCTCCCCAACGCCTACAAGAGCCTAGGCAGTGCCTTTAAAACCCTAATCGAACAAACACCCAACCGTCGTCTGCGTAAGCGTTATGAGACCCGTTTAGATGCCCTGAGAAAGAGTGCGGCCAAAGCGAAAGCCCAAACCCAAGGCCGTCCGCCCCTAGGTGAGATTCGTTAGCCGATAATCACAGGCAATCTCTGACATTACCCATTGGTATTTGGGGAAAAGTGTAGTAAACATTAGGTAGGTCATCAGGCCTTGTTCATCTATCAAACCACCTCTTTGTGTCGATGACTTCCCAACTCCCTGAAACACGTTTTCTGATCATTCCGATGGAGTATCCCGTTTTGCGGATGCCCGATCGCTTGACTGTCTTGGAAGCAGTACAGTTCAAAGATCTCTTTCACCATCTCATCGCCCAAACACCCACTCCCGAAAAAGTCATTCTTGATCTGAATGCCACTCAATTTATGGATAGTAGTGGTGTGGGTGCTTTAGTCCATAATCTCAAAGCGGCCAGGGCAGAAAATATCGAGTTAGTGCTGGCTAACGTCCATCCCCCAGTGATGGGGGTTTTATCGATTACGGGACTAGATCAATTATTCACTTTCCAAACCCCCCCCCTAGCACCCCAAGAAAACGGCTTTACTGCCACTGAAAACGATCTACCCGAAACCCATCCCTCGATTCGCAGTTGGTTAAAGCGCTGTCTTGACATTGTTGGTGGGATCGTGGGTTTATTAATCACGGGGTTTATTTTTGTCCCCATTGCTATCGCTATTAAGTTAGACAGTCCAGGTCCAATTTTTTTTAGTCAAACCCGCTGCGGTTGGTTGGGAAAGCAATTTAAAATTCTCAAGTTTCGTTCCATGTGTGTGGATGCAGAAGCACTCAAGGATAAAATCCCCAATCAAGCGCAGGGAGCTTTTTTTAAGAATAAAAATGATCCCCGGATTACCCGGGTAGGAAAATTTTTACGTCGTACCAGTTTAGACGAATTGCCCCAGTTTTGGAATGTGATCACCGGTGAAATGAGTCTTGTTGGCACTCGTCCCCCCACACCCGATGAGGTGGAACGCTACGATGTTCCCCAATGGCAACGTTTAGATGTAAAACCCGGTATGACGGGAGAATGGCAGGTGAATGGTCGCTCTCGGGTGCGTAATTTTGAAGAGGTAATTCAACTAGATTTGCGCTATCAAGAAAATTGGAGCTTAGGCTACGATCTACAACTGATTTTTAAAACAATTTTGATTCTCTTTCAAAAAAACAGTGGTGCCTTCTGAAGTCTTAAATTCCCCTTCTTCCCCCCTCCATTTCCATCTACAAGTCCGGACGGAATTGGCAGCTTTAATCCCAGTCCTACAATGGTTTGAATCCCACGGCCGTTCTTTTCTACCCGACTCGGTGCTTTGGCAGTGTAAGGTGGCTTTAGCAGAAGGATTTACTAATACTGTCCGTTACGCTCACCAACATTTACCACCGACCACAGCGATCGATCTAGAATTAACTTTTTCGTCCCATTCTCTAGAAATAAAAATATGGGATCACGGTCAACCTTTTGATCTGCAAGCCAAACTTGATTCTCTACAACAACATCCCCTCGCACCTTTGGAAATGGAAAGCGATCGAGGATTACTTTTCATGCGTTCTTTTACTGATACTTTACAATATATCCGCACTGGCGAAGGGAGAAATTGTTTAATTCTCCAGAAAAGTTTTTAAGCTAATTTATCCTTTGCTAGACACTCTGTCCACGGCACAGGCTTCCAGACGAGAAAAAAGAATTATGCCACCACCCACACCCCAGACAAGGGTGGGGAGATGTCCGGAGGGTGCTTTGAGAGAGAAAGTAATTTGATCGTAGTATAACCACTTGTTATTAACTCGCCAACCGACTTTTGATCCAAAATCGTTCCATTTTTGTTGATCATAATTGCCGCTTCCTCCTAAACTTTCATAGATTCTTTTCTGAACAGATATACCGAATTTTCCCTGACTATATTGTAACCAGAGTTGATTGATAGTGGCTAAATCTTCACAGGGAAAGTTATCTATATCTTCTATCTTAAGATATTTTTCTTTAGTTCGATCGGCAACTTTTAAAAATAGATTAGCTGTTTCTTGATCTGCCTCTTGCCATTTTTCTTGCGCCAATAAATACCGTAGGTTAGTGTAATCAATTGCCTTGGCACTTTTGAGGTTAATTTCCTCCCTGGTGGCGGCTGGAAAAACTGGCAAAACCGTTTCTTGAATTGTATTCTGTGATCGGGGTTTTGGCGGAATCACGACGGCTAATTTTACTGCTAACTCTTGCAGGACTTCCCCAGCTGATTGATAACGTTTTTTGGTGGCAAATTCAATTAATTTATCTAAAATTTCGCCTAATCCAACACTAACAGGATTATTAATCAGGTGCTGTCTCCATACCCATTCATGTTCACTCACATCGAATAATTCAAAGGGAGATATTCCCGTTAATAAATAGATACAAGTGACTCCCAAACTATATAAATCACTGCTATTAATCGCTTTACCATTGCCTTGTTCTGGGGCGATATATCCCGCCGAACCGATCACTGTTCCTGTCAGGGAAAGATTAGCAATGGTCATAAATTTAGAGGCACCGAAATCAACTAAAATTATTTTATTATCGCTGCGTCTCCTAATTATATTAGCTGGTTTAATATCCCGATGAATGACTCTTTTAGCATGGATAAAATCAAGAATTGGCAAAATTTCTAATAAAAGATGTTTAATCTTTTCCTCATTGAAAACTCCCTCGCTTTGTAATTCTTGTTCTAGATTTTGTCCCTCAATATATTCTTGAACAAGATATTGTCGCCCATCATTGCTGGTAAAATAGGCATAGAGGGAGGGAATTTGTGGGTGTTGACCGAGATTATCTAAACTAATCGCTTCTTCTTTAAATAATTCCGCAGCTTTCTTGAGGGCGTTACTATCTTGAGCGCTAGGAAAAAATTGTTTAATCACACAATAAGGTTTAGAAGGTTTATCCTCATCAATTGCTTGAAAAGTTTTACCGAAACCCCCTTGTCCAATTAATTTTATAGCACGATAACGATCTTTTAGTAATAATTGAAAGCGACATTTTTGACAGAATTTATCTGTAGGATCATTGTTATATAAACAATCGGGATTAAGACATAAACTCATTGTTAGTTCAAAGAGGGATAGGGAAGATGTTTCAGTGAGCAGTAAACTGATAACTGATAACTGATAACTGATAACTAAATCGAGGTTTCTTCCTCTAGCCAAATTTCTGGCTGTTGATTTAATAAAAGCTGGGCTGCCTCTAACATATCATCAACAATATCGCGCAAATCTTTCTTATTATCGATATAAGCTTTTAACGCCTCCATCGGATCTAATTGATTACCCACCCCTAATTCCGGTAAACGGGGACGGGTTAATTGACTAATTAACTCCGCCCGAATACTATAACTATGGGCAGTTTTTAACGCTTCGTCAAGCTGATTGGTGTTGATTAGTTCTAATTGTTCACTGCGAATTTTATAAACTAAGCGGATAACTGCTTCCTGAATATCGTATTTTTTGAGAGCTTTCAACAATTCCTTTTGGGGGTTTTCTGCCTCGGAAACATCCACTTCGATCGAACGGAAAGGACGCACGGGTAAAGGACAAAATTCCCATTTAACCTCTCCTTTAGCCACTTCTATTAAAACATAGCCCTTATCTTCTTTTTCCTCGCTAAAATCCACTCGATCAATGCTCCCCGGATAGACAATAGGCGGATCATTGCTAGGATTAAGATTTTGATGTTTGTGAACATGACCGAGGGCGACATACTCGAATTGTGGACGATTTAGCAGCGATAAAGGCACGGTAAAACCTTTACCAACCGCTAAAAATCTTTCTGCTCCTAAACTAGCTCGATCGGCCATTAAATGGGCTAATAAAATTGTTGGTACACTTGTATCTAATTGGCGAATTTCTCCTTCTAAAACTGGTTCCAAACGGTTAATTAATAATTCATTTACCCCACTCAAGGATAAACCCTCGGTTTCGGGACGGGTTAAGAGAGTGGCGCGGGTTAACCAGGGTAAAGTAATTACTTGGATATCGCCATTGCGAGTGGTGATGCGATGGGTGGTCAGGCGATCGCCAACAATAAACCCCGGCACCGCTAGGGTACGATAGATGGAGAGACTGACACCGCCATTACCATGAGAATGTTGATCGTGATTACCTACTAATAACACCGTCGGGATATTAGCATCGGCAAGACGACGGAATTGACTGGCAAAAGCTTCGTGAACAAAAGGAGGAGGAGTGGCATCGGGAAAGGCATCTCCCCCAAAAAGAACTAGATCCACAGGGGAGGCAATAGCCCGATCGATACAGAGGCTTAAACTGCCCATAAAATCCTCTAAACGAGTATTTAATCCCGTTTTTGGATTTAAACGTCCATGGGAAAAACCGCTCCCCATGTGAATATCCGATAAGTGCAGTATTTTAATCATAAGTAGTAGGCAAAAGGCAAGAGGCAAAAGGCAAGAGGTGGTGAGATATGTCTAATTAATTGCGTCTAGCTACTTAAGACCTCCTGAAAAAGTAAGTTCTCGAACCGCTATCTAGTCAAAATATCTAAAAACTCAGATAAATCTGACATAATCTTAGGTTTTGTGGATAGCATAGTTGTTTCTTGTCTTTTTTATCCTCCTGTCTCGGATTATCCTATCGACCGTCTCCTCACCTAAGGTCAGATTTTTGATTTTTGCAGGAAATCTATAGTAAAGGAAAAACAGGCGTAATTAAGTACACCTGTTCAGGATTATTTTCCTAATTTTTTATCGCCATCTTGACGACGGCGATCGCGCCATTCTGTAGTCGTCAGGTAGAGAATGCCACCGCTAACGATAACGAGGAGAATTAAGGCGACTAGAAAGAGAGTGTTGAGAATCAAGGATGTTTCCATGGTATCTATAGATTACCTAGAAACCGTTACGACCCCAAACCACCATGGCGATCGACCAAGTGAACAGGGCGAGAATGCTAACCCAACCAAGTGTCAAAATATCCATAATTGCCTTTGTTAAACGAAATACTTAGGAGATAACTACTCAATTTATAATACTTCATCAGTGACTCCGTTTTAGAGAGGCGATCGTGCAAATTACGCTCAAGGAAAGAATCGAATCCATACAGGTGGGGAGTATCTCGGCTCTGGCTTTCCTGGTTCCCTATCTGCTATTTTTAACTGTTGATCGACTATTGTTAGGGGAATCGATCGCACTAATTGGCGCTTTTGTCAAGATATCCGGGGCGATAATTAGCGGATTTCTCTTCGGTGTCACCTATCGTTATGTCGTCCGTAACGACGATAATCCCCATCTCAAAGATGGTACAGTGGCAGCTTTTGCCCTAGTCCGCGGCCTAGTTCCCCTACAATTATCCACAGACTTGCTCGCTGACGCTTGGCAATTAAGTCTCTTTCTGGGAGAGAGCTTTATCTGTTTTTTATCCTGTCGTCTGCTCTTAGAGTTGACTAAGCTGCGTCAATAACCGACTCAGTTATCAGTTATCAGTTATCAGTTATCAGTCATAAGATTTAAGTTTTCAGTGAATAGTATTAAGCGACAAGCTCGGAGCTGCTTTTTTACTGTTTACTGATCACTGTTTACTGATCACTGATCACTGTTTACTGAAACATCACCCCACACCCTATGGCTATTTGTATTCCCGTTAATTTACCCGATCGCTCCTATAATATTCTGATCGAGAAGGGCAGTTTAGCTAATCTCGGTGGAGAAATGAGCCAGTTAAGCTTAGGTAAAAAGGTTTTATTGGTTTCTAATCCCGAAATTTTTGACTATTACGGGCAGATAGCCGTTAATTCCCTAGAAAAAGCGGGCTTTGTTGTTTCTACTCATCTGATCCCCGCTGGCGAAAATTATAAAACCCTCGATTCGATCGCCCAAGTTTATGATAGCGCCCTCGCTCACCGGCTGGAACGTTCCTCGACTATGGTTGCCCTCGGTGGTGGTGTAATCGGTGATATGACTGGATTTGCGGCAGCCACATGGTTACGGGGCGTTAATTTTGTCCAGGTTCCCACCACTCTGTTAGCGATGGTGGACGCTTCCATCGGGGGTAAAACTGGTGTTAATCATCCCCAGGGCAAAAATCTGATCGGGGCGTTTTATCAACCGAAATTAGTTCTGATTGATCCTAGGGTGCTTAAAACCCTACCCGTGCGAGAATTTCGGGCTGGAATGGCAGAAGTGATTAAATACGGTGTAATTTGGGATGCTGAGTTATTTCAACAGTTAGAAGACTCGGACAATTTAGCCAGTTTTTCTCAGATCGATGGCGATCTATTGCAAACAATTATTACAAAGTCTTGCCAAGCTAAAGCAGATGTGGTATGCACAGACGAAAAAGAAGCGGGTTTGCGGGCGATCTTAAACTATGGTCACACGATCGCCCACGGCATTGAAAGTCTAACGGGATATACTAGCATTAACCACGGGGAAGCGGTGGCCATGGGGATGGTGGCGGCAGGAGCGATCGCTGTTAAACTGGGAATGTGGACCGCCGGGGAAAATCAACGTCAAACCGATTTAATCGAAAAAGCCGCCTTAGAAACCCGTATTCCGCCTTTAAATGCCGATGAGATGGTAAATGCTCTCACTGCCGATAAAAAAGTTAAAGATGGCAAGGTTAGATTTATTTTACCAACGGCAATCGGCCAAGTCACCATTAGCGATCGAGTCACCCCCACCCTGGTGCGCGAGGTGTTATCACCAACCGAATCCGGGCAGTAAAAGCTTTTTCAATTGTTGCATCGCTTGTTCCGTAACATCCCGGTATTTTAAATCTCCCACGAGAATACGTCCCATCAGTTGACCGGCGATCGGGCGTTTAACGGCGATATTGTAGGCGATTTGGGTAAATTGATAGAATAAACCGGCTAATTTGGCCGCTAAAGCCATATCTTCCCCCCATTCTTCCCGAATTATCCGACTATAGCCCGCTAAAGCCTGATTATCCCCGGCTAAAGCTCGATCGATCGCCTCGGCTGCCTTAACTCCCGTCAAAATTGCCGGACGGATACCCTCACCGATGAGAGGATCGAGAATCCCCGCCGCTTCTCCTGTAATTAGGGCATTTTGGGCGTGTAGCGGTTTATTTCCGTTCCAAAGGGCTAAAGCATACTCACTATAGCGATAATCCTCTAAATTCCAGCCCTTTTGACGGGCATAATTTAACAGTTGTTTTTTCAGATCCTCGGATTTGATGCTGCCCTTAAAACAACCACCGCTAATTGTGTAACCATTAGACTTGGGAAAAGCCCAGATATAACCATTTTTTAGGGAACCAAAGTCAAAAAAAGCTTTTTGGGGGGGAATAGTAGCCCCTTCGTTAGTAATTTCGAGGGTAGCCCCGATCGCTTGGTTTTTCGCCGGTAATCCCAACCAGCGACTGGTATTGCCCCTAACACCATCGGCAGCAATCAGATATTTACCTGAAAATGTTCCCTGTGATGTGGTAACTTGCCAGTGATCTTGAAGGAATTTGATCTGGGTAACTTCGCTGTTATCTTGGATGGTTGCCCCGACTGCGATCGCCTGTTGACCTAAAAAATCATCGAAACGATCCCTTTGTACCATCCACATCGGTTCTAGCATATTTAACTTAGTGGTGGCGGCATCCCCCTGTTTCCAAGTAAACTCCACTTGCGTGACGGTATTCTCGATCACGGGGGTAAAATCAAAATCAAACCACTGCTTAATTGCCGGGGATACCCCCCCACCACAGGGTTTATAACGGGGTAATTTCGCTTTATCGAGGATCAGAATCGATCGCCCCTTTTTAGCTAGATGATAACCCGCCGTCGCTCCTGCTGGTCCCGCACCGATGATAATACAGTCAAACATTTGTACTAATTTAAGTCGTTGAACAAATTTATAGACAATTTACGCTATTTTGGGCAACTTGTGTTGAGTCTGGTTTCTTGTCCCTTCCCTAGGCGGTTGAGCTTGCCTCTCTAGTTTCTAGCTGATTTATACCCCAATTTCCAAGAGAGTCCAATCTCTGGCTTTTTTGACTAATTGATCAATTATCTTCACCGGATCAATCGTATAATCAAAAAAACTATAACGGCTCGATTATATCATGAAAATTGTTTCTATTAAAATAAAAAACTATCGTATGTTTAAAAATATACACATAAGAGATATTCCCCCTTTTTGCGTGATTATTGGAGCTAACGGCACGGGAAAATCTACTCTATTTGATATTTTTGGGTTTCTGCGAGATGCCCTCAAAAATAACATTCGCCAAGCTTTACAAATTCGCGGCGGTTATAGAGAAATTATCACTAGAGGTCAAGAACAGGAAGATATTGAAATCGAGCTGCAATTTCCCATGAAAATCTTAGATACAGAACGTCTGGTTACTTATCAAATCATAATTGGACAAAACAATAATCGCCCCGTTATCAAACGCGAAATACTTCGCTATAAACGGGGTGAACACGGTAAACCTTTTCATTTTTTAGATTTTCAACTTGGTCAAGGATATGCTATCACCAACGAAGAAGATTTTAGTAAACCGGATAAAGAACTCGATCGAGAAGAACAACAGCTAGAATCTAACGATATACTAGCAATCAAAGGATTAGGACAATTTCAACGTTTTAAAGCCGCTACAGCCTTTCGTTCTCTGATTGAAAATTGGCACGTTTCTGACTTTCATATTAGCGAAGCTAGAGGAAGTAAAGAAATATCTTATGCTGAACACTTATCCCCTACTGGCGACAATATAGCTACAGTCGCTCAATATATTTATCAACAATATCCCGAAATTTTTCAGCAAATTCTCGAAAAAATGAAACAACGAGTTCCGGGTATTTCCTCTGTGGAAGCCAAAGAAACCGAAGACGGTCGCTTGATTTTACGTTTTCAAGATCAGGCCTTTAAAGACCCTTTTATTGATCGCTATGTTTCTGACGGAACTATGAAAATGTTCGCTTATTTAATATTACTATTCGATCCCAATCCTCATCCCCTACTCTGTGTCGAAGAACCAGAAAACCAACTTTATCCTACTTTATTAAAAGAACTAGCCGAAGAATTCGCCCACTATAGCTATCGGGGGGGTCAGGTATTTGTTTCTAGCCACTCCCCCGATTTTATCAATGCGGTTCCACTAGCTAGTATTTTTTGGCTAATTAAATCCCAAGGTATCACCCAAATCCATAGGGCTAACGATAGCGAAATCCTCAAAAACTTAGTAGCGGAAGGCGATTTACCCGGCTATCTTTGGAATCAAGGCTGGTTTGAAGGAGTAGAACCCTAAGGAACTATGATATCGTATTTTTGCTAGAAGAGTCATCTATAAAAAATGTGTTAGAAGAACTTTTGCCTAAACTTATTCCCCCAGAAATAAGCTATATATATATTGGTCATCAAGGTAAACAAGACCTAGCCAAATCTATTCCTATAAAACTCAAAGCTTTCAATAAATCTAGTCCCAATACCAAATTTATTATTGTCCATGATCAGGATTCCCACGATTGTCAAAAACTCAAAAAGGAACTAGGGGAAATTTGTCAAAATGCCAGCGATGCTCAAGTATTAATTCGGATTATTTGCCATGAATTATAATCTTGGTTTCTGGGAGATTTAGCAGCGGTGGCCAAGGCGTATAATTTAAATAGTCGCGGCCAAAAACAAAATAAAAGTAAATACAGAGAACCAGACCAGCTTAACTCGGCTAAACAAGAATTAAAAAAGCTAGTGAAAGAGTATTATGCAGGAACCCACTCTAAACAGATTGCCCCCCATCTTTCCCTAACTGAAAATAAATCGCGTAGTTTTCAAACTTTTATCCAAGGTATCAAAAATGTTGTGGAAATGATACAACGCCCCGATCCGAACCCGAACTAGAATAGACCTCGACCTAATATAATTAAAAGCTTGTAAACTCCTAACTAGGGTTGGCTGAAAAAATCTAAAAATCTTGTTGGATAATATCTTGAGGCTTTTTTAAAATCAAAAAGTGCCGGCCCTGGGAGTGAGCGGGGGGAAGATTTAGGCATTTTTGCGCCCAAAAATATTCCCCCCGGCAGAACCGAGGGGAAAGTGGGGAAAAACCGCTAATCTAGCAGTTTAAGGCTAAGTCTTGGGATTCTTTTTTCAAGAGATTAACGAGGGTTTCGTCACCATTCTCTTGAGCGATTTGTAAACGACGTTCCAGACGACGACGAATATTGTTCAGATGGATACTAGAAAGGGTTTCCTCCTGGACAACAACAGGGGGTTTGACAACGGGCAACGGACAAGTGTTCGGGATGACTTGCTCGGCAAAATGAGGACGGGTGCTGTAGGCAACTCCACGATACTGACGATGCAGTTTCGGCTCTAATTGGAGCATATGGCGAGGATAATGGTGATTCCAGTCTTGACCTCGGTATTTACCCCCGATATCTCCAGTATTCATCTCCAAGGGGAGAGAATCCCTTTCGTACTTAACTCCTCGATAGACTAACGTCATATCACCGACTCCCTGCAATGCTTTAAAGTGACTTTAATCTCTCTTGTCGTCTCTATTTAGGGACAACAAATGACAAGATCTTATTTCTTATTCTGTATCTATTCTTACATTTTGCTAGGGAAATTGAAAAAACTTTATAAAAATTTAATATTTTCTAGTTGGCCGTAGTATCCCTTTATGGCCGGGTTTGGTCGCCCGCCAAAGGAGCCTCTAGGGGTTTGAGGATTAATTTGGAGGCTGGAGGTGGCCAAACGAACCGCCATACCATCATTGTTTCATAATTTCCCCTTCCCTCTGGACTGACCTCGCCCAGAAAATCTAGCAACTTCGCCCACATTCTTGAAAAATGTTATTATTGCCAGCAAGCTCAATTTTTGCCGTTTTATATCTTTTTTTAACTTGAGCAATAGTATTAATCAAATCCATGGGGTATGATTGCCACATTCTGACCAAAATTTACCCTATTCAGGGATAAGATAGTGCTTGTGTCACCTAAAAACTGATCTATGAGCGGCTTTATTATCAAAATAATCTTGATATCGGCTTTAATTTCCCTGGCAATTAAATATCTTGCCCCTTTATTATCGATCACTCCCAGTCCTCTTAACACTTTAATTCTGGTTTTTACTCCTTTTCTGCTCACGGTTTTTGCCCTCTGGAGACGGACAATAACTGATTAGGAATTTTTCTCCTTACTTATCATGACTTTTGGCAGCAGCCTCGGTTTAGTCCTGTTAGTCTTCTGTCTGTTGATTCTCTGGCAGATTCGACAGATTCTCCTATTATTATTGATGGCGATTCTTCTGGCGCAGATTTTAAATTTGGCTGTGACTTGGTGGCAGCGTCATCACCTCAAGCGTTCCTACGCCCTAATTATCACCCTTTTTAGCTTCTTTATTGGTATAATCGGTATTTTTGTGGGGATTATACCCGCTTTAGTCCAACAATTTCGCCAATTATTTAGTTTATTACCCCAAGCTATAGAAAGACTCTGGGGACAAGTCCATAGTCTTGAGGATTATCTCGATCCTAGTCTGGCCACTGTCTTCCCGGACTTTAAAACGCTGCTGGCTCAATTACAACCCCTGATTAACCAAATTGCTGGCCGGGGTTTAAGCATTTTCTACGGCACTTTCGGTATTATCCTCAGCTTACTGCTAATTGTTGCCCTGAGCTTGATGATTCTCGCCGATCCTGCCGCTTACCACCGTTGTTTTCTGCGTTTATTTCCCGCTTTCTACCGTCCTAGGGTACGATCGATCCTAGAACAATGCGATCGAGATTTAAAAGCTTGGCTGAAAGGGATTTTCTGTCATATGTTGATTATGACCTTGGGCAGTTGCCTGGGTCTATCCCTGATCGGCATTCCCCTCGCTTTTTCCCAATCTATCCTGGCGGGATTTCTCACCTTTATCCCTAACCTCGGGCCGGTTTTAAGCACGATTTTACCCTTTTCTATCGCCCTTCTGGAGGCTCCCTGGCAACCCTGGGCAGTTTTACTACTCTACAGCAGTATTTATCTGTTAATTCAATATTTCGACCATCATCCACCGCTGCCCATTTTAACAGTGCCGTCCCTCAAGCTCTTACCCGCTTTTACCCTGTTGGCCCAGTTGTTTTTTGCCTCGATTTTTGGCTTTTTAGGGCTATTTCTGGCGGTTCCCCTGACGCTTATCGGTCGTATTTGGCTAAAGGAAGCTTTGATCGAGGATATTCTCAACCATTGGCGGATTGGGGATAAAAAATCTTAAACTGGGGATCTAGGATTCGAACCTAGGAAATGGCGGGACCAAAACCCGCTGCCTTACCGCTTGGCTAATCCCCATTGGACAGACCTTTTTAATATTAGCATTTATCTCCCCGGTTTTGTCAAGAAGTTTCTAAAAATTTTTTGCTGACTATAGCATCCGAGGGTAGAATCGGGAAGCTGCCTGAGCCTCAAACTAAGCTATAGTGGGAACTACTGGTCTGTCAAGTTGAAGTTGACCCAGACAATCATTGTCAAGCTGTACCCTTAACAAGAGAGCAGTCAAACTAAGTCCGTCTGAGGTGAACATCTCAAGCACGGTTCTGAATGGGAGGGGAGGTCGGCGATAATCTGATCAGTGGAGATTGTTAAGTAAACAGTGATGTTTCCCCATGACGGATTTAATTCTACAAAATCGTTACAAAGTCTTGCGATTAATTGCCGATGGTGGTTTCGGAGAGACTTTTTTGGCAGAAGATAGCCAAATGCCCTCAAAACGGCTCTGTCTGGTTAAACAGCTAAAACCGATTAATGATAATCCCCAGGTTCACAATCTTGTCAAAGAAAGATTTGATCGAGAAGCCGCTATCCTGGAAAAATTGAGCGAAAATAGTCCTCAAATTCCCAAACTATACGCTTATTTTGAGGAAAATAATCAATTTTATTTAGTCGAGGAATTTATCGAGGGGGAAACTCTCAGCCAAAGAATACAGAGTAAAGGAGTTTTTACCGATGATCAAGTCAAAGAGATTTTAGTTAGTATTCTACAGGTTTTAATTTATGTTCACGGACAAAAAATTATCCATCGAGATATAAAACCCGATAATATTATTCTACGAATTTATGATCATTTACCGATCCTAATTGATTTTGGTGCGGTTAAAGAAACTATGGGAACGGTGGTTTCTAATTCGGGGCATTCTCTTAATTCTATTGTTATCGGTACTCCCGGTTTTATGCCATCAGAACAAGCGATCGGTCGTCCGGTTTATAGTAGTGATCTCTACGCTTTAGGATTGACGGCTATTTATCTACTAACTGGCAAAACTCCTGAAATGTTAGAGAGCGATCCGATGACAGGAAAAATTTATTGGCGGCAGTTCGCTTTAAATACTAATATCAGTTTAGCAGCTGTGCTAGATAAAACTATTTCACTGCGCTCTAACGAACGTTATTTAACTGCAAAAGAGATGTTAGAAGCGCTACAAGCTCCTCCATCAATTGTAGCAACAAATATCGTTATTCCTGCCGCTACCCCCGCTCCTACTCAAATAATTTATCCTGTAACTTCAAAACCTGTTTCTAATCCCCGCACGTTACCTGAATGGGTGAAAGCAATAATTATAGGTAGTATGATCGGTACTGGCATTTTAGGTGGTTTTGTCTTAAGTTATTATCTCTCAAATTCTTCTGGAGATGAGTCAATTTCTCCGTCACCTTCCCCAGAGAATCAAGACTCAGATATTACCATTAATAATGAGTTTCCTAAATCTGTCTGTGGAGATGAGAATATCACCGATACTTACTATAAAGTTGTAGTAACTGATGAGGATAGTTTAGAGAGAGTTAAAAATAACTTTTGTCGCGATGCTTTTGTTAATGATGGTAATATTCAGGTGGCAACTTTTAGTGACTTAAATCGCGCTCAAGAGTTACAAAAGCACCTAATTAAATACTTTAATCAAGTTAAAATTACCCAAGGTGTCATCGATACCTCACCCAGTCCTGAAGCTGTCTATTCACCTGTTCCTCAACAGACAGTTAACTCTATTTCTCGTTCAGAAGCGGTGGATTTAATCGAGCGCTGGTTAAAGGCAAAAAGAGATATTTTCGGTCCCTCCTATCAAACCTATTTAGGAGAAAAATTACTTACAGGTAAAGCTTATAATGACAAAATAAAAAGCTCTGATGGTCAAGAAAGTTCTTCCGAATGGTTAGCTAATAATGGCGCTTATTATATCTATGGAGTTCAGAGAATAGATTCAGTTAATAATTTTACATCCTCTGGCGATCAAGCTACAGTGGATGTGGTGGTTACTGAAGAAAGAACACTCTATAACAATCAGGGTAAAATTGATCAAAAAAATAGTGGTTTAAGTACCTTATTAGTTCGCTATAATCTTGAAAATGACGAGGGAACATGGAAAATAGCTAACTCTAGAACTCTTAAAAGTTTAGTTCGTAGATAAGTTGAATTAATTCCAATAAAAACCCATATATACAATCATTGCTGTTAAATTTTAATCTTGAGAACGCAGTGTAACCCATTCTATTCAGAATCATCATTATAAATATCTTGGAGAGTTTTATTTTCGTAGCGTTCCTGATCTTGATTTTTGCCGCGACGGGAAGGACGACGATATTTTTTATTAGCTAATTTGGGTTCGTAGGTTTCTTGACCTGCTTCTTTAATTTTTAACTTTAAACTTGACTCTTTTGTGCTAGTTTTATGTAATGACTGTTCTCGTGTGATCGCCTCTTCTAAAAACTCTAAATAATGTTGGTAACGTTCCCAATCTCCCCTCACCACACAGTTAGGTTCCCGACGGTGAGTACAATCATTAAATTGACAATTTCCTAAAGCTAAACGCTGTCTCACTTCTGGAAAATAAAAAGTTAATTGTTCCGGTAAACACTTAATATCCGGTTGGTTAAACCCCGGACTATCGGCCAATAAACCCCGATTTGGTAAAGCAAATAACTCCACATGACGGGTAGTGTGACGACCTTTTTGCAGTTTTCCCGACACATCCCCCACCCGTTGATTAATCTCAGGAATTAGGCAATTAATTAAACTCGATTTTCCCACCCCGGATGGACCGGCCAAGAGAGTAATTTTATGGTTTAATTGTGCCAATAAAGCCTCAAATCCCCGATTTTTCTCCACACTGACAAAAAAGGGACGATATCCCCAACCAGCTAGGCGATCGCCCCAGAGTTCTATTTGTTCCGGTTCCCCCAGATCGATTTTATTGACACAGACCGCAATTTCCAAGCCTGTGGACTCGGCTTTCACCAAAAAACGACTGATCAGCCAAGGATCGAGGACAGGTTCGGCAAGGGCAAAAACTAGCAAAATCTGCTCGATATTGGCAACGGCCGGCCGATCGATCTCGGTACTGCGGGGGAGGACTTCTGCGATCGCACCCTGCCGATCATCAAAATTGGCTTCCTCCACGCGCACCCGATCACCAACCATCACCGATTGACCGATTTTTTGCAAGCGAGCGCGACGGGTACAGAGAAGATTCTCGCCCATAACGGGAGAATCCAAGCGTACCTGATAGAAATTCGCCTGTACGGCCACCACTGTGCCGTATAAATCGGTTAATTGTGCATCTACCATTTAGAAATCGGGGCGATAGACTTGGAGAACAAAAAAGCTATCTCGGTCCTCGATCGATTCTATCTGATAACCCTCCACTGTCAGGCTAGTGGGAACCTGTTCGATCGGTTCCCCGGCATCTAACCAGACTTCCAACCGTTCCCCGGCGGTCATTTTCTCTAATTGCAATTTTGTCCGGACAAAATTAATTGGGCAGGGAGTGCCGCGCAGGTCTAAAGTCATAATTATTTAGGGTTTGCTGAAAAAGTTTCTCCTAGGGACAGGGTGTGGGGTGTGGGGTGTGGGGTGTAGGGTGTGGGGAGAATAAATAAAATAATCTCCTATCTCCTGACTCCTGAATACTGAGACCATTTTTCATAAGTAATGGCAGAGATGGTTAATCGCCCTCATCCCTAACCCCCCACCCCCCCGATGTCGGGGGGCAAGGGGGGGGTAAGATACCTGCCAAGAATAAAGAAAAATGGTATGACTCCTGCCTCCATTAACCGACAAGATTTTTAGATTTATTCAGCCTGCCCTATTTATGGAAGATATTACCTAAAAATCCCTCGATTCCGCCTTTCCCCACGGTTTCCCCGCGAACTTTCGCTATTTTTTCCAGTAATTCCCGTTCTTCTCCCGTGACACGGGCAGGAATCGAGATTTTAACGGTAATACGATGATCACCGCGGCTAACGGGATTACCTAATTTGGGAACCCCCTTGTTTTCTAAAATCAGTACGGTGTTCGGTTGAGTACCGGCAGGGATAGTCAAGTCCTCTTGGCCATCTACAGTATTAACTTTGATGGTACATCCTAAAATCGCTTGGATATAACTAATCGAGATATCCGATTTAATATCATTACCTTCCCGTTGAAATTCTGCATCGTTTTCCACGGTTAGATAAACGAATAAATCCCCCGGCGGCCCGCCTTTAAGTCCTGCGTCTCCTTCCCGGGCAACGCGCAATTTCATGCCGTTGTCAACCCCCGCGGGGATGGTAATTTTCAGTTTTTTGGTTTCCTGTTTACGTCCAGAACCGCCGCAAAGGTCGCATTTTTCCTCGATCACTTCTCCAGCACCATCACAGGTGGGACAGGCCGAAACCTGAGCAAAAGTACCGAAGGGAGTACGGGTGGCGCGACGCACCTGACCAGTACCATTACAAGTAGTACAAGTGCGGGGACTGGTTCCTGGTCTGGCCCCACTGCCTTTACAGGTTTGACAGGTTTCCAGATGACGGATGCGGATTTCCTTTTCGCCGCCAAAGACCGCCTCGCGGAATTTTAGTTTGAAATCGAGACGTAGATCCTCGCCCCGGATAGGGCCTGTGCGTCGGCGGGCGGCTGCTTGGCCGCCCATGCCACCGAAACCACTAAAGATTGACTCAAAGATATCGGCGAAACCGCTCATATTGTCGGGATCAAAACCGGCAGGGCCACCAGAAACCCCAGCTTCACCAAAGCGGTCATAACGATTGCGGGTTTCTGGTTCCGAGAGAATTTCGTAGGCGCGGTTAATTTCTTTGAAGCGTTCCTCGGCTCCCGGTTCTTTGTTAACATCGGGATGGTATTTTCGGGCGAGACGACGATAGGCGCGTTTGATGTCTTCTTTGCCGGCATCCCGCGAGACACCTAGAATTTCGTAATAATCAGTGGGCATAGGGGGCTATGGTTCTGCTCGCAATTTATAAATAAAGTTTAAGTCTAGTTGTTACTTTAACAAACTATACATAATAGTTTAGTTGGGTTATCCCTACTATTTTTTTGGTGGGAGAGGGGAGCACCGGAGTGGGGTATGGGGTGTGGGGTGTGGGGTGTGGGGAGAAAAAAGCTGAAAACTCACATCTGATCACTGATTACTGATTACTGATCACTGAAAAGGCTGATAGCTTTTCCTTTTTTAATCTACGGCCTCGTAGTCACTGTTGATCGCTTCTGCCTCATTGTAGGTATTATCATAACTGCCTGATTCGGTGGATTTCGTTTCTGGATTGCTATGGGTTCTGGTTCCAGTAGAGGAGGGGGTTGGCCTGTCGGCGATGGTATTTGGGGGGGCGGCGGCTTGGGTGCGGGTTGGTTGAGTTGGTTCTTGGGTGACGTTGAGCGCTTGAAGACCGGTATCGTTGCGGGTTGGGTTTTCTTTTTGTTTACCTGTGTAGATACGGGTACCGATTTCGAGGACAATCTGACGAAATTCTGCCAGGGTGGTTTTTAGCTTTTCCGGGGATATGGAGGGGTCGCGCAGGGCGATTTCCAACTGTTGCCGCTTCTGGTCGGCTAGTTGCCGGATATCGGGGGCGACAAACTCACTGTTTTCCTTGAGGGTGACTTCGTAGCTATAGAAAAGACTATCGGATTGGTTGCGAATATCGATCATTTGCAGACGATTGCGATCAAATTCGGCGTATTGTTCGGCTTCTAGGCGCATTTTTTCAATTTCGTTCGGTTTCAGTCCCCCAGTATGGCTAATTAAAATGCTTTGTTCTTTGCCGGTGCCTTGGTCGCTGGCGGACACTTTTAAGATGCCGTTGACATCGATCTCGAAGGTTACTTCGATTTGTGGCACACCCCTACGGGCGGGAGGAATTCCCGTCAGGAGAAATTTACCGAGGGTTTTATTATCCTGGGCCATCGACCTTTCCCCTTGCAGAACATGAATTTCCACCGAAGTTTGACCGTCGGCAGCGGGGGAAAATGTCTGAGATTTGCTGGTGGGGATAGTGGTATTGCGATCGATGATTTTGGTAAAAACTTCGCCGAGGGTTTCGATGCCTAGGGAAAGGGGGGTGACGTCGAGGAGGAGGACGTCTTCTACTTCTCCACCTAAAACTCCAGCTTGAATTGCTGCTCCTAAAGCAACGGCTTCATCGGGGTTGACAGAGCGATCAATCTGGCCCGTGGAAAAGAAACGGGAGATTAATTGCTGTACGGCGGGCATTCTGGTGGAACCACCAACGAGAATCACACGATTGATATCGCTAGGCTGTAGTTGGCTGTCTTTGAGGGACTGTTGTACGGGTTGGAGGGTTTTTTCTACTAATTCTCTGGTTAATTCTTCGAATTTAGCGCGAGTTAGTTCTATTTCTAGGTGTTTGGGACCGGTTTCGTCGGCGGTGATGAAGGGGAGATTGATTGAGGTGGTGATCAGGCTAGAAAGCTCGATTTTGGCTTTTTCGGCGGCTTCTCGCAGTCTTTGGCTGGCCATGCGATCGGTGGCTAGGTCGATGTTTTCTTGGTTTTTGAAGTTCTCGATCAGCCACTGCACTAAGAGGTTATCAAAATCGTCTCCGCCAAGATGGTTATTGCCAGCCGTGGCTTTCACTTCAAAGACTCCATTCCCCAGTTGCAGGATGGAAACGTCGAAGGTTCCCCCCCCTAGGTCAAACACGAGGATATGTTGATCTTCGTTTTGTTTATCTAAACCGTAGGCCAGGGCGGCGGCGGTGGGTTCGTTAATAATTCTTAATATTTCTAGCCCTGCGATCGCCCCCGCGTCTTTGGTGGCTTGACGTTGGGCATCGGTAAAATAGGCGGGGACTGTAATGACGGCTTCTTTGATCGGTTCTCCCAGATAGGCTTCGGCATCGGCTTTTAATTTTTGCAGGATCATGGCCGAGATTTCTTGGGGGGTAAATTCTTGATCGCGAATTTTGATGTTGACGGTATCATCGCGACCGCGTTGGCAATTATAGGCGACTCGTCCCCTTTCTGCTTCGGTGTCTTGCCAACGTCTACCGATGAAGCGTTTGATGCTATAGACGGTATTTTCGGCATTAGTGACGCCTTGACGTTTGGCTAGTTGTCCTACTAGGCGCTGGCTCTTGCCGAATCCCACAATACTAGGAGTTGTTCTTCCCCCTTCCGAGTTGGGGACTATAATCGGCTGACCTCCTTCGAGTGCAGCAACGCAACTGTTGGTTGTCCCTAAGTCGATGCCGATGACTTTGCCCATGACTATCTGATAATAAAGGTAGTTAATAGGATATGACTGCCGACAAAAATTATCCCAAAGTTGGGTACGGGCTTTTTGCCTTGTTTGACTTCTCCGCCCCTTGGCTAATTCAAGTCTTAACTGCATCACTACCCGAATCTACCTTCATACAATACCTCATTTGGTATCTGATCGTCAAGACATTTTCGAGGCCGATTGTTAATCGAGTTTATACTAAATCCGGTTATTAAAAACTGATTATTTATTCTCCCCTACCCCCCCTTGCATGAGTGCCTCTCCTCATAACTGGCCTGTACTCAACGGATTTAGTATTACGGCTCTTTTTACCTCCTCTGGTTTGACAATTTGAAAATTCCTACCCTTAGCCAAAAATTGTCTTAATAGTCCATTATGCTGGTTTAATCCCTGGTTTAATCTCCTTTCCTACCAATGATTCAGTCAATTTTTCGGAGGGCATCTCTCGAAAAGGTTCTTCGGTGACTCGATTGATTTCCCTAGCGGTTTGATTTTTTGCCAATTCTGCCACTAGAATTTTTGAGGTTTTGTTGGCATGAGTGATGATTTTCTCTAATTATTCTGTCGCTTTCTCAATCACTTCTCTTGATTTTTTCGTCGGCGATTGCTGGTCGCTTCTCGATGCTTGCGGATTTTAGGGACAAGTTTTGTGAGGATTCAGGCTCTCTTAGGTTTGGTGGGTAAAATGTATTCTAAGATACAGTCCTGCTGGCGAGCGAGTGGAACGAACCACAAAGACACAAAGGACACAAAGATTGATCGCTCCTATATAACTTAAACTGAATCACACAAAAAATAAGAGAGCCAGATTCAGATGAAAATTACTGGTGGAATTAATTATCGGCTATTAGGGAACAGGCAATAGACCATAGTTAAGACATACTCAGATCAATCTAGGATAAAATAACCAATAAACCCATCCTAGAGGACTTAATCATGATTAGAGCCTATGCTGCCCGAGAAAAAGGGGGAAAACTAGAACCTTTTGACTACGATCCGGGTATATTAGCGGATGAAGATGTGGAAATCGAGGTGGAATATTGCGGCATCTGCCACAGTGACCTAAGTATGCTCGATAACGATTGGGGACTGACCACCTATCCCTTTGTCCCTGGTCATGAAGTGGTTGGTACAATCGCCGCTCTTGGTGCTAAAGTCAAAGAATTAAACATAGGGCAAAGAGTCGGTCTTGGTTGGTTTTCCCGTTCCTGTTCGACCTGTGAAACTTGTATGTCAGGGGATCAAAACCTTTGTGCCACTGCCGAAGGAACTATCGTCGGTCGCCATGGCGGTTTTGCCGAAAAAGTCCGGGCCCATCATAGTTGGTTAGTTCCCTTGCCAGACCAGTTAGATGCTGCCAAAGCTGGCCCGCTTTTTTGTGGTGGTATAACCGTCTTTAATCCCATTGTCCAATTTGATATTAAACCCACGGCCCGAGTTGGGGTCATTGGTATTGGTGGCTTGGGCCATATAGCCTTAAAATTCCTCAAAGCTTGGGGCTGCGAAGTAACCGCTTTTTCTAGTAGTCCCGACAAAGAAACAGAAGCAAAAGAACTAGGCGCGACTCATTTTATCAATTCCAGAGACCCCGAAGCTTTGCAATCGGTACAAAATTACTTTGATTTCATCATCTCTACCGTTAACGTTAATCTCGATTGGGGTCTTTATATCGCCTGTTTACGTCCCAAAGGTCGTCTGCATATTGTTGGGGCCGTTCTTGAACCCATAGCTACCTACGCTTTTCCCTTGATTATGGGTCAAAAATCGATTTCCGGCAGTCCTTTGGGTAGTCCCAGTACCATCAGTAAAATGATCGAATTTGCCTCTCGTCATGGCATTGAACCGGTCACGGAAACCTATCCTATCTCCCAGGTGAATGAAGCCATGGCAAAATTGAGAAGTGGACAACCTAAATATCGCCTCGTCTTGCAGATGAAATAAAACCATCTCTATCCCGGACGTAACCCCGATGACTCAACCTCTCACTCCTCCAGTTATCGATTGGGAAGAACCCCCCATTCCCCCAGAAGACTTGATTTTTGATGACGGAGAACCTTTGGAAACCCACCGTCACCGCAAGGCCATGAATGTCTTAATCGATTCTATCGAACAAGCCTATCAGGATCGAGAGGACTTTTTTGTTGGCGGTAATATGTTTATTTACTTTAGCCGTGAGCGGGTTTTTAATAAAGATTTTCGTGGCCCCGATTTTTTCGTTGTCCTCGATATCGATGGTAGTTATAAACGACAAGGATGGGTGGTTTGGGACGAAAACGGACGTTATACCGATGTGATCGTGGAATTAATGTCAGAAAGCACCGCAAAAATCGATTTAACTACCAAAAAAGACCTCTATGAGCGGACTTTTCGCTGTTCCCAATACTTCGTTTACAATCCCTTTGATGCCACTTCCCTGCAAGGTTGGGCTTTAGACCAAAATCAATGCTATCAAGAAATTATTCCCGACCACCGCGGTTGGTTATGGTGTCAACGTTTGGGATTATGGTTAGGAGTCTGGATGGGCAGTATTCAGCGAGAAGAAGCCCCTTGGCTGCGTTTTTATGACCTAGACGGCAATTTAATTCTCCTACCTGCGGAATTAGCCGAAATTGAACGTCAGAATGCTGAAATTGAACGTCAACGCACCCAGGCAGCCTATCAACAGGCCGAAATCGAACGTCAACGCACCCAGGCAGCCTATCAACAGGCCGAAAGCGAACGTCAACGGGCGGAACGTTTAGCGGCGCAATTACGGCAATTAGGCATAAATCCCGATGAAACCCCGTAATCGGCCCAGGACTGACCCCTATCTCTAAAAATCGAAAACCCACACATTCCGATCTCGGTTTGCGTGGGCCGATTGTTCACTTAATTCTAAGATTGAAAGCTGACACCTTGGCGAAATCTCAGAGCCTAACTCAGAGTAGCACCAGAGCGATCATAGGTTTGTGAAGAAAAGTCGGCCGAGAAGCGACGTTGAACAGTTCCCCCGTAGCCATTGTCATTGTCAATACCGATTTCAGAAGCACTTCTCCCTAACATCGATTGTTGACGATTTTTGACGGCGTGGTGGTGACGCATCATTAAGGCACGAGCTTGTTGTTCTGTAGACATAATCATTTCCTCCGATCTGCAAATCGTGTTTTGAACTTTTTTAATCGCCCACTAATATATATAACATACAATTCTGTATCTATTTTTACAAAACGCCCTATTCCCAGAAAAATTAACAAAACTTTACAACAGGAGGCAGTGATCAGATGTGAGTTTTCAGTTCACTGATTACTGTTTACTGATCACTGAAAAAAAGCTTCCCAACCCCAAGACATCAATCGCCCTTATACCTTAATCGAACTAGGTTCATCGACGGCGGCGATAATGCGATGACAACCGGAAAAGGGTTGCGCCCATTGATACTGGTGTTCTAAAGGATTACCCCAACAGAGGCCGAGATATAATTCTGTGCGCGCCACATCTAATTCGGCCCATTCGGACTGGGCGACTAATTCGGCTAGAGAATCGGCGGAAATGGGACGACGGGAGTTAAGCGCCCACCAAAAATTCATATTAGGGGTGATACTGTTCCAAAACTCTAAAACAGAGGCTTTGGCAGCCATGAGAATTTCCTTGTCACCCGCCACGGCAACTAATTGATTATGAATTTCGGGATAACGGAGAGTGCGATCGCCCCATTGACAAACACGCCAGATAATGCCCGAAACCTGATATTGTTGTTGATAATCGTGAACTTGGCGGCGAAAATCCTGATAGGCGAAGACTTTGCCCACCTTTTCTAGATTGATCGCCTTGGCAATCACCGGATTATCAATGCGCTCCGCCGGGGAGAGTAAGAGACGTTCCCCTTTGCAAGTGGCGTGCATTTCTCGCTCGAGGATTTCAATTAACTGCTGTGTCGAGTAAGCCATACTACCGCTCTTACCTGAGAGAGGATTTCTTTTTATAATAAACTCGAATTTCGCTAGTGGAAACGCTCGATCGCTAGAAAATTGTCATTCATCGGAAATATCGGCAGCATAAACCTTAATACATATCGGCGAAAAACCCCTCAAAAGACCGAAATTGACAGGGAGAGAAAACAGTCTAACTGTCCAGTTTTACATCGGTTACTTTTTTTCTTGTCCAGATAGCGAGAATTGTCAGAAAAAGTAAACCCATCACTCCCGCTAAAGGATTTTTATCGATTCCAGTTAACCAATCGGGAACAGTACCAGTGTATTTAATTAACTGACCCACATTTAATATATAGTATGCCCAGATTAAACCCGCGTGCAGACCGATACTTTTACCCAAACTACCACCACAGGCGCGTTTTGCCCAACCGAGAATCAATCCTAGCAAGACTAAGGCAGGAAATTGGGGAAAAGTGCGGATAATTTCGGCTAAAGGTTTAATAAAGTGGGCAAGAGCGAAAATTAAGGCACTAATCACTAGAGCGATAGCGGGACTGTAATCCTTTTCTAATTCTCCCAGTAACCAGCCGCGAAATAGTAATTCTTCGGCAAAACCCACCGCTAAAGCGACTAAAAACCCCTCCAGGATGATTTTGCCGATCTGGGGATTTGCGGGTAAGAAATTTAACCAACCTAGGAACGCTTGGGACAGAAAAAGCGAGAAAGTAAAAAATAGACCGATCGCCAAGCCGTTAATTAACTCAATCAGCGTTTTTCTTCGCCAAATTAACCCATAATCTGCTAATCCCTCATCGCCATAAATTGTCCGTCCCCACCAATGGGATAACCCCAAAAATTCCAGATAGAGAACAGAAAGGGTCAAAATTGAGACCAGATTAGCATTAGTGGCAAAAAAGTGATAGAGGGGAAGTGCGATCGGCAACCAGAGAAAAAGTAAGAGCAAAATAAAAATTCCCAGTCGCAGGGGGACTGGGTAAGTGGCAATTACCCGTAATCTTTTATTCATCGGGTTCGATGCTGCTGGTTAAACCTTTATTTTTCAAGGTTTCACAGTAAAATTCCGCGTGTTCTTGGATGCAGGTAATCACCAAGGCTGTACCATTCGTGTGCGCTTCCATCATGATATCAACTGCTTGGGGTTGCGTCATACCGGCGATCGTTTGCATTAAACTCTGAACCACATACTCCATCGAGTTAAAGTCGTCATTGTGGAGTAAAACGCGATAACGCGGTGCTGGTTTACGGATTGTCGCTGTGGAACGCTTTTCGATCACTTCTGTGGACACCGTGTCTCTCCTTTGAATCTATATCACAAATAAAGGTCAATTACTAATGATCATAATCAAAATTTCCAGATTGAGCTAGGCTTTTTCTGTGATCCGTGGGGGGTTGGGTGTTGGGGAGTGGGGGACAGCCAAAGGAATGACATTTCTAGATAGATAGATCATAATTGAATTAATTGGCTAATTTAAGCTTATTTTTCCATGGCTACTGACGAATTACAAAATCTCGATAAAAATATTCAACGCTTAAAAGAACAATTAGCTGGAATCCGCGATGCGTGGACAGGTGCGCGTCCAGAAGATAAAGTTCTTTTGCAGCAACGCATAAACGATAAGCGCATAGAAATTAAAGAATTGGAACGAGAAAAATGGGATTTAATCGCCAGCGAGAGTCAAGAAGCATCTTTTCCTGATGCCGAGGTAATGGTAGCAGAAATTGTCACAGAAGTGACGGCAATTACCACAGAACCGCCCCCTGAACTTGCTTCTGCACAAATCTTAGAATCATTAAACCAAATTCTGGCTAAACTCAATCAACCAGAGCGATCGGCAGCAGCCAAATTAAAGGCAGCTATATCTACTATACCTCCTTTTGTTTCCCTGACCTACGAAGCGGAATTAGATACTGAGTCAACTTTTAAGCGTTATTTTCCCACATTTAATCGTGTGATTGCAGGGGTGAAAAATCGTCTAAAAAAGTAAGTATTCCCTCTAAAAGCTTGGCTGGTATCGAGCGGACAATTAATATTAGTCAATCGGGAATTGGTAATACACAGAACAACATCTTTAATCTGTGAAAACCAAGCCTAGTAAATGTTATCATTGAAAATAGTTATTATCAAAGACAAGAGGTAATTTATGTCAGAATTGCAAGCGGAAGCGTTAAAACCAATATTAAAAGAGTTACTCTATGAGTTATTAATACAAGAAAAGGATTTACTAAAAGAGTTAATTTATGAAGTGCTGGAAGATACGGCTATGGCTAGGGCAATTCAAGAGGGAAAAGATAGTAACAATGTCAGTCGTGATCAAATTTTGACTCTGTTAAAAGAATAAGAGATGAATATTGAATTTCGTAAAAGCTTTGAGACAGATCTACGCAATCTCAAAGATGGTAAAATTAAGCGACAAATTCAGGCAATTATTGAGGAGATAGAATCAGCCAAAAGTTTAACAGAGTTGCGTAATGTCAAAGCGATTCAAGGGTATCGAGGATTTTATCGCATTCGGATTGGGGATTATCGTCTTGGTTTGTATTTAGAGCAAGATACTGTCGCCTTGGTTCGTCTTCTACACCGAAAGGAAATGTATCGTTATTTTCCTTAAAAACCTCATTAATATTAATTTTATATTAGATTTATTTTGAGCAAAGATAATTATTTTTAGAGAGAATTAAAAATGAAAATCAATATTGAGCAAGATGGAACTGATAACAATCAAAATAATACTTTTAATCTGAATATTCCCGAACCAAAAGAACGTCAAGCTGTCCCTAGTAATGTGGGCAAAAGTACGGTTAATTTTGTCGGGAGGGAAGATGAGTTAACCTTAATTCATCAGCAATTGCAAACAGAACAAGGGGTGATTGTTTGTGCAGTAGAAGGGTTAGGGGGAATAGGAAAAACCGCTTTAGCTTTGGAATATGCGAAACGATACCAACAGGAATACGCGGCACAATATTGGTTATCCTTGCGACTATCGGGTTTAGCAGAAGAAATAGTTAAATTAGCTGGTCCCTATCTATCTTTACCAGAAATATTGAAAAAAGAATCTTTAGAAAAACAAGTGTACTGGTATTGGCAAAATTGGCTACCTCAGCAGGGAAAATTATTATTAATTCTCGATGATGTCCCCAATATCGACCGAATTCCCGATCGAATATTACCAAAAGATTCTAGGATTAAGATATTAGTCACCACTAGGGAAAGGTGTCTTAGTACGGAATTTGAGTCTATAGCTTTAGATGTTTTACCATTAGATAAATGTGTAGAGTTATTAACCAAAATTGTTGGTACTGCTAAAGTTGAGAAAGAAAAAGCTTTAGTAGAACAGATTTGTCACGAAATTTTAGGACGCTTAACCTTAGCAGTGGAGTTGGTGGGGGAATATTTAGCGAAAAATCGTCATTTAAAGTTTAGCCATTTACGCGATAAATTAAATTTAGCTCATACTGCTTTAACCAAAGAAAGAAACCACAAAGATTATGGACATTTAGGGGTAGCAGCCGCAATTAAAATCAGTTGGGATGATTTAAGTTCTGCTGGTCAAAAAGTGGCAATGCTGTTGAGTTTATTCGCACCGGTGGCTATTGCTTGGACGTTGCTAGAAGATACGGCAAAATCCACAGAAATTACCGAAAGTGAACTGGAAGAAGCGCGGGGACAATTGGATAATTCTCATCTGATGCAACCCGTGGATGAGGACTATTCTTTTTATCGGATTCATCCCCTCGTGAGAGAATTTTTTCAAGAGCAATTACAGGAAATTCCTGAGAAAAATTCTCTTTATCGATGCGCTTTTGTGGAAACTTTGTTAACCATTGCCGAAAATATCCCGCAAACCCCCACAAGGGAGATTATTGCAGCGGTAACTCCCGCAATTCCCCATCTGCAACTTGTCAGTCAAACCATGTTAGATGATATTCCCAACCCAGAAGATAATTTAATTTTGGTGTTTCTTGGGTTAGCTTTGTTTTATAAGGGACAGGGAGAATATGATTTAGCAGCAGTTCCCTTCACAAAATGTTGTGAAGAAATCCAATCTCGCTTAGGAGAAAACCATCCAATTGTTGCTGACATTTTCAATAATTTAGCAGTGTTATATGAATTCCAAGGCAGATACGCAGAAGGAGAACTGTTGTGTAAGCGCTCCCTTTCTATGATAGAACAGCTATTAGGAGAAAACCATCCCATTGTTGCTACCAGTGTCAATAATTTAGCACTATTATATCAATGCCAAGGCAGATACACAGAAGCAGAATCGTTGTATAAGCGCTCCCTTTCTCTGATAGAACAGCTATTAGAAGAAAACAATCTCTATTTTGCTAACATTCTCAATAATTTAGCAGAATTATACCTCAGCCAAGGCAGATACATAGAAGCGGAACCCTTATGTAAGAGATGCCTTTCTCTGATAGAACAGCTATTAGGAGAAAACCATCCCCATGTTGCTACCAGTCTCAATAATTTAGCAGGATTATACCACTCCCAAGGCAGATACGCAGAAGCGGAACCCTTGTATAAGCGATCCCTTTCTCTGATAGAACAGCTATTAGGAGAAAACCATCCCAATGTTGCTACCAGTCTCAATAATTTAGCAGAATTATACCAATGCCAAGGCAGACACGCAGAAGCGGAACCCTTGTATAAGCGCTCCCTTTCTCTGCGGGAACAGCGATTAGGAGAAAACCATCCTAGTGTTGCTAAAAGTCTCAATAATTTAGCGGTATTATACGAATCCCAAGGCAGATACGCAGAAGCGGAACCGTTGTATGTGAGAGCTATTGCTATTTATCAAGAAAGATTAGGAGAAAATCATCCCGATACCCAAAAAGTAAGGCAAAATTTTATGATTCTGTTGTCGCGATTATCCGATGAAGAATTACAGCAAAGATTCCCCGATGAGATAGTTAATCTCTTAAAAAGTATCAGGTAGGTAAAAAAATATATATCTCCTTCCCCGGTTTTACTGGGGAGCGCTCAGTTTCCGGGAGATCCTAACCAAGCTTCTCAATCTTCTAGTTCAAAAAAATCGAATAAAGCTGCTGCCTTCCTTTAAATACGCGCAAAAAAGTCCCGTACAACTGGCAAAATTTTGTCTTTGCTCTGTATCTTTTATTTGCTTGACTTTTTGAGCAACTTGTGCTAATAAATCTGGGAGCGAGTCTAAAAATAGGGTGTAGGGAACGGGATTTGATCGCCAATACCGCATCAGATTATACTTCATCTTTATGAGAAAAGCAGTATGAAGACAGGCACTGATGCAAAAGGGGGAATAAATAATCAGTTTTTAATAACCAGATTTAGTAAGCTAAGACGCATTTAAAGCGCTTATTCTTAAGATTAGCCGAATCTCCCCCAATCCCTTTACTGTTGCCTCTTGCAAGAGTGCCTCTTGCCTCGTCTCAACCAGCAATTTAAATGCGCGGGCAGCTTATCAGTGCAGAAATAATGACCCTACCAGCCTAAAAATAGCAAAAAACCCGGTGGGAAAATCTCCCCACCAGGTCAAAAAGGCAAAAGTAAAGAATTATTTCTGATCGGCCTTTTTGCTTGACTTATCGCCCATTTTGTACTTACGCAAGAAGCGATCGACCCGGCCCTCCGTATCGATCATCTTCTGGGTTCCCGTATAAAAAGGATGATTACCCGACCAAACCTCCACATGAATTTCTGGTTTTGTCGAACCCACCGTCATCACCAGTTCACCATTACAGATCACCTTAGCTTCCGGATACCAAGTAGGATGAATTTTTTTCGGCATAATAAACCTCTCTATTAACCTAACGTTTCGAGTATTGAGGCGCTTTGCGCGCTTTGTGAAGACCGTATTTTTTCCGTTCCTTCGCCCGGGGATCCCGAGTCAGATAACCTTCACTCTTGAGGGGAGGACGATTTTCCGGGGCCAATTGACATAAAGCTCTAGCGACACCCAATTTCACCGCATCCGCCTGACCGGTCAAACCACCGCCCTCGGCCTTAACGATGATATCATACTCGTTTTCCAGTCCCAAAGTCTCCAGAGGAGCCTTGATCGTCTGGATATAGGTGGGAATGCGGTTAAAATGGGTTTCTCCATCGCGACCGTTAACGGTAATTGCCCCCGTCCCCGGCACCAGACGCACGGAAGCGACCGCCGATTTGCGTCGTCCTGTTCCCCAATAAACTACCTTATTTTTACTGTCCGTGGCTTGCATTGACTTAATTTCCTCCTGCGGGAATCGTATTAATCGCTAAAACTTCCGGTTGTTGTGCCTGATGGGGATGTTCCGCACCGGCATAAACTTTCAGTTTCGTGAACAATTTCCGACCTAAGCTATTTTTCGGGAGCATTCCCTTAACAGCGTGTTCGATAATCCGTTCGGGAATGCGTTTTTGCAGTTTATCGAAGCTTTCTACCTTCATACCACCCGGTCTGCCGGAGTCGCGGCGATAAACTTTCTGTTGGCGTTTTTTGCCCGTCACCGTCACTTTTTCAGCGTTAATAACAATGACAAAATCCCCCGTATCCAGATGGGGGGTGAAAGTGGCTTTATTTTTGCCCCGTAGAATCATAGCGATTTCGGTGGCCAGACGACCTAGACGCTGATCGGCCGCATCAATGACGTACCATTTCTGCTCTAGAGTCTCTAAATTTGGTAGAGGTGTTTTGTTCATGGTGAGTTTGCCTTGGTTTACAAAAATAATTTTTTTTATTGCCGACCTGGGTGTTGGGGGGTTAGGGTTTTCGGGTTTTCGGGTTTTCGGGTTTTAGTTGAAATTCCCCTATTCCCCCATTACCCTATTCCCCTATCCCCTCTGCTCGGAAATAATAAAGAGGCTGAGTCTCGAACCAGACGCTATCGGCAAAGGGAAAATCGGCGTAACCCACCCGCAGTAAACATAGTCCTTTAGCTGGTGCGGCGTATTTGACCAATTCTCGGCGCTGATTGACCCAGATGTCGGTAAAGTTTTCTAGCGATCGCTCACCAGTTCCCACCTCCACCAACATTCCCACCAATAGGCGCACCATCCCGTACAAAAAGCCATTGGCTTGAATTTCCATCTGTACAAATGGCCCTTGACGGTAGCATTCCACCCCTTGTACTTCTACCCAGGAATGGTCACGACTAGAGTTAGCACGGTGAAAGGCGGCCAGATGGTGCTTACCCAATAGGGGCTTTAAGGCCCTGGCCATCAAATCGGCATCGAGGGGACGATGGTAGTAGTGCCAACTAAAGGGGCTAACAAATAGATTGGGGATGGGGTCGGTATAGAGGGTGTAACGATAACGTCGCCAGAGGGCCGAGAAACGGGCGTGCCAGCGATCGGGAACCCGGCCCGAGGCCCGGATGACGATATCGTCATCTAGCCGAGCATTGAGAACCTTGGCCCAATGGGAAGGTGGGATCGGACTTTGCTGCTGGAAATGGGCAACTTGGGCGGCGGCGTGAACACCGCTATCGGTACGTCCGGCCCCGTGCAGAGTGACGTCATGACCGAGAATATCGGCCAGAGCCTTCTCGATTTCCTCCTGCACGCTCCTGTGATCGGGTTGCCGTTGCCAGCCGTGGAAATTAGTTCCCACATACTGGATAACTAGGGCGATCCGCGACTGGTGGCAAGCTGTCATCTTTACATCAGTTCGATAATCGCCATGGGGGCATTATCCCCGCGACGGCGCAGGGTACGCACGACCCTGGTATAACCGCCGTTACGGTTGCCATAACGGGCCTGGGCGCCTTCAAAAAGGGCGTGAACCAGTTGTTTATCGTAGATGTAGCCCATAGCTTGGCGACGGGCGCTCAGGGAACCGTCTTTAGCTAGGGTGATAATGTGGTCTACCTCTGCTCGCACCGCTTTCGCTTTCGCTAGGGTGGTGGTGATCTGACCGTGGCGAATTAGCTGGGTGGCCAAGCTGCGCAGCAGTGCCTTTCTTTGGTCAGCCGGCAGACCCAATTGAGGCACTTTACACCGATGTCTCATGGTATTTTCCTGGAATTGGGTTTACTTGCTTTTTTCTTGGGGTAGGGTGATTCCTAACCGTTTTTGTAGGGCTTCAATGACTTCTTCCGCCGATTTCTGCCCAAAGTTTTTGATTTCTAAGAGATCTTCTTGGCTGTAATCGAGGAGGTCGGCTACGGTGTTGATCTGCGCTCGCTTCAGGCAATTGTAGGCGCGCACGGATAATTGTAGTTCCTCGATCGGAATTTGGTTTTCTTGGTTGATCTCTTGGTCGTCAAAGTTACCGGAGGATTCGAGGGCGTTGAGATCCTTGAGCGGGTTAAAGAGATTAACTAGCATATCGGCCGCTTGGGAAAGGGCTTCTTTGGGGTTAATGCTCCCGTTTGTCCAAATTTCTAAGAGCAGACGATCCTTAGCTTGACCGCTTTCGGAACGGATATCTTCGACGCTATAGTTGACTTTGGTTACGGGCATAAAAATCGAGTCGATTTGCAGAAAGTCTAGCGAAGTGGCTTCTTCTTTACTGCGATTGATCGCCCGATAGCCTTTGCCTTTTTCCACGCGAAATTCCATCTCTAGCTTGGCTCCTTCGGCTAGGGTGGCGACGTACTGATTGCGATCAACTATCTCGATTTCTGAGGGTAAATCGAATTGTGCCGCCACTACCGTCGCCGGTCCAGTTGCCACTAAACGCCCGATCTGGGTTTGATTGGTGTAGCTTTTCAGGATGATTTCTTTCATGTTGAGCATGAGTTCCATCACGTCCTCGCGTACTCCCTCGACGGTGGCAAATTCGTGATTGACTCCTGCGATCCGCAGGGCCGTCACGGCCGCCCCTTCCAGATTGGAAATGAGAATCCGTCTCAGGGCATTGCCTACGGTTGTACCCTGGCCTCTTTCTAGAGGCTCTAGTACAAACTTACTGTACTGACTCTGATTCTTGTAAGTTTTTGCTTCTACACACTCGATTTGAAATTGCGCCACCGATTGACCTCCCTTGTTCAGTTTTCAGTTATCAGTTATCAGTTATCAGTTTTCTTTGGCTTTCAGCGTTTAGCGTTCGGCGTTCAGTTTTTTGAGCAGATGGTCTTTGACGACCCGATTCTGCTGCTGATGCGCTCAAAGCTAACGGCTGCCAGCCTCAAGATCCCTGTCCCCTGAAAAAGCTGTTCACTGTTTACACTCTCCGGCGTTTGGGAGGACGACAACCATTGTGGGGGATGGGGGTCACGTCCCGGATCAGGGTGATTTCTAATCCTGCTCCTTGCAGGGCCCGGATGGCGGTTTCCCGTCCTGCCCCAGGGCCGCTAACCATCACCTCTAGTTGACGCATTCCCTGTTCGATCGCTCGGCGGGCGGCGTTATCGGCGGCGGTTTGGGCGGCGAAGGGGGTTCCTTTTTTGGCTCCTTTAAAACCACTCGATCCCGCCGATGCCCAAGAGATCACATCGCCTTTGGTATCGGCGATCGTGACAATGGTATTGTTGAAGGTCGATTGAATGTGAGCGACTCCGGTAGGAATATTTTTCTTCTGTTTTTTTGGTCCGGTTTTTTTGGTTGGTCGCGCCATAGTTTTTCTTGATTGGGGGATATCGCAATGAATAAAAAATTATTTCTTGGAGGGGGCTTTTTTCTTCCCTGCCACTGTCACCCGACGACCGCGACGGGTCCGCGCATTGGTTCGCGTCCGTTGCCCGCGCACGGGTAATCCTAGCCGATGCCGACGACCTCGATAGGTGCCGATATCGGCGAGGCGTTTGATGTTCATCGCCTCCCAGCGTCTCAAATCCCCCTCGATTTGATAATTTGTTTCGATATAAGTCCGTAGCGCCGCCACGTCTTCATCGCTGAGATCCTTGACCCGAGTGTCAGGGTTAACACCCGTCGCAGATAAGACTTCTTGGGAACGCGATAGACCCACTCCGTAGAGGTAGGTCAGGGCGATTTCCACACGCTTATCGCGAGGTAGGTCTACACCAGCTATCCTTGCCACGCTTTTTCTTTCTCCCTATGAACGATTTTTTTTCCAAAAACGACTACAATTAACGGTAACGATTCTCTGCCCCAAGACAGTGACTTTGGTGGATTAACCTTGTCTCTGCTTGTGTTTGGGGTTAGAACAAATTACCATGACTCGACCGCGCCGACGGATGACGCGGCACTTTTCGCACATTTTTTTGACAGACGCTCTAACTTTCATGCCTAACTATTCTGGCAACACTGCAAGCTTATTATTATATCAGATTTCTTTTACCCGTGTCACCTATTTTTTTTAAATAAATTTGGCCGCTGATTAGACTTTTTGGCTTCTTTGCCCCCATTTGTCCCTATTTTTTCTGATTTTTCAAGCGATAGGTAATTCTGCCTTTGGTTAGGTCGTAGGGGGTCAGTTCCACTTTGACTCGATCGCCGGGGAGGATTTTGATATAATTACGGCGGATTTTGCCGGATATATGGGCTAAGACGTTGAAACCGTTATCTAAATCCACCCTAAACATGGCGTTAGGCAAGGATTCGGTGACGGTTCCTTCCATTTCGATCAGATCTTGTTTAGACAAAGTTAATTCCTCAATTTCACTAGAGACAATTTAATTTAACGCTCGGCAGCATCAACCGTGCTTTTAGCACAATTCCCCCAGTATAGCTGATCAGTGATCAGTGATCACTGATCACTGATCAGATGTGAGTTTTCAGTTCACAGCAAAAAGCTCCCCATCTTCCCTCTCCCCCCGCAACGGCTCGACTGAGCATCGCCGAACGTCGCGCACGAAGTGGTCTCCCGACTCCCCACTCCCCACTCCCATCTCCCCACTCCCAGGCAGTATTAACAAGTAATATTTAGATAATCAACAGCTTAACATTGCTGTCTTTTCACTGATTACTGATTACTTTTCACTGTTCCCTGAAAAGCTCCCCACTCCCAGGCAGTATTAACAAGTAATATTTAGATAATCAACAGCTTAACATTGCTGTCTTTTCACTGATTACTGATTACTTTTCACTGTTCCCTGAAAAGCTCCCCACTCCCAGGCAGTATTAACGAGTAATATTTAGATAGTCAACAGCTTAACATTGCTGTCTTTTCACTGATTACTGATTACTGATTACTGTTCCCTGAAAAGCTAGATTATTCTACGACAATTCGCCATTCATGAAGTTCGTATTCCACACAACCATTCTCGATTAAAGGGTCGCGAACTATAATTGCTTGGGCTTCCTCAAGAGAATCGGCCTTAAATAATAACATTCCGCCGCCCCTTTCTGCCCAATAACCGGTTTTTGCTGCTCGTCCTTGGCTAATTAAATCACGCACATAGTCCTTATGGGCGCTGACATAGCGATCGAAGGTAGCTTTATCAACAATGCCTTTTTCTATCTTGACAAACCAGGTCATAAATTCTCAGTAGGCTAGGACGGATTAACAACCATATAATTATACCGATTAATCTTGGCTGTCGATGGTGCAATGTAACAGAGATATACAATTAGCTAGAGTTGTGAAAGACTGCTAGAATCGAGGTGACAGCTTCATTTCTGTAGCTTTGCTTGTTTCCATGAATCAACCCCAGGGATCTCTATTTTTTATTGCGCTTTTGCCGCCGCCGGAAGTACAGGAAATTGCCACAAAAATCAAGTTAGAGTTTGCAGAAATTTACAATAGTCGCGCCGCCCTGAAATCGCCTCCCCACGTCACTCTCCAACCCCCTTTCCGGTGGAATTTAGGAGAATTACCAGATTTAGAAAGATGTTTAGAGGAATTTGCCCGCTTGCACTCTCCTATTCCCCTAATTCTCGAGAATTTTGCCGCCTTTAAACCGCGAGTCATTTATATTAATGTCCAGAAAACCCCAGAATTATTAACCCTGCAAAAACGGCTTTTACAGCAGCTAGAATCTTCCTTGAATATCAGCGATAATACCTCAAAAAGCCGGGCTTTTGCGCCGCATTTAACCGTTGGCTTCCGAGATTTAACTAAAGATAATTTCTGGAAAGCTTGGTCAAAATATGCTAATCAAGAGCTATTTTTTGAGGTGATAATCGATCAAATTACCCTCCTAATTCATAACGGTAAGCACTGGCAAATTTATCGGCAATTTTCTCTATAATCCAGACCCTTGCAGGTTTCTGCGGGTGCATATCATTTTTGTAAATCTACTAAGTTGGGATTTTTAAGGGGAAACTCTCTACTAAAATCGGGCGTTACTTTCGATTTTATCACTCAATCCAAGCTTTTGGGGGGTTCTACCCCCCAAACCCCCCGTTGGGGGCGTGGCGCCGCCCCCAAACCCCCCGCGCATTAGTTTTTCGGTGAGATGCTTACAGACAGCTGCTGATATATCTGTAATAATTTAAAAGTCACTGATAATTGCTGATTGTCGGTATTGCTGCAAGTGCGAGATGCACCCGATTTCTACAGAGGAAGGGGTTATAGTGCTAAAATAGGAGAGAGCAGTTTTTAAAGCTTCATTTCTGGCTTTTTTGCGAAATTTTAACCTATAGAGCGATTTTATGGCGACTCCGCCGCCCTGAAACCTATGTTACTCAAAAATCCCCCGAAAATCTCCCCCAATCTGATCAAACAGCTAGAAGCGATCCTCGGTAAAGATGGTGTCATCCGTCGCAAAGATGAATTATTAACCTACGAGTGCGATGGTATCACAGGATACAGACAAAGACCTGCTCTTGTGGTACTGCCCCGCAGCACCGCAGAAATTGCGGCGGTGGTGAAACTCTGTCACGATAACGAGATTGCCTGGGTAGCGAGGGGTGCAGGAACGGGCCTATCGGGGGGGGCGTTACCCTTAGAAGAGGGGATTCTCATCGTCACGGCGCGAATGAATCAGATTCTCAGGGTTGATTTAGATAATCAAAGGGTGGTGGTACAGCCCGGGGTGATTAATAATTGGGTGACGCAAGCGGTAAGCGGGGCGGGATTTTATTATGCACCGGATCCCTCTAGTCAAATTATCTGCTCGATCGGTGGTAATGTGGCGGAAAATTCCGGCGGGGTTCACTGTTTAAAATACGGTGTCACTACCAATCACGTTATGGGCTTAAAAATCGTCCTTCCCGATGGTTCAATTATCGATGTGGGGGGTGCGGTACCGGAACAACCGGGCTACGATTTAACCGGTTTATTTGTGGGTTCCGAGGGAACTTTAGGCATTGCCACGGAAATCACCTTAAGAATCCTGAAAACTCCGGAATCTATCTGTGTTTTACTGGCTGATTTTACCAGTATCGAGGCGGCGGGCCAAGCGGTGGCGGATATTATTAAATCGGGAATGATTCCGGCGGGGATGGAGATTATGGATAATCTCAGTATCAACGCCGTGGAAGACGTGGTGGCTACCGGCTGTTATCCCCGGGATGCCGAGTCAGTTTTATTAGTGGAATTGGATGGTTTAGGGGTAGAAGTAGCCAGGAATAAACATCGGGTTGCCGAGATTTGCCGTCAAAATGGGGCGAGAAATATCACCACGGCTAATGATGCCGAAACCCGCTTTAAACTCTGGAAGGGCAGAAAAGCGGCTTTTGCGGCGGCGGGGAAAATTAGCCCTAATTATTTTGTGCAAGATGGGGTGATTCCCCGCACTCAATTGGTGTATGTTCTTCAGGAAATTAAGGCTTTAAGTGAAAAATACGGTTATAAAATCGCCAATGTTTTCCACGCTGGGGATGGCAATTTACACCCGTTGATTCTCTACGATAACAAGGTAGAGGGGGCTTGGGAAGAAGTGGAGGAATTAGGCGGTGAAATTCTCAAGCTTTGTGTGCGGGTTGGGGGCAGTTTATCGGGGGAACATGGTATCGGCATCGATAAAAATTGTTATATGCCCGCCATGTTCAACGAGATTGACTTAGAAACTATGGGCTATGTGCGGGATTGCTTTAATCCCAAGGGTTTGGCTAACCCGGGGAAATTATTCCCCACCCCGCGCAGCTGTGGGGAAGCCGCTAATGCGAAAATACAAGGCTTTGCGGGGGTGGATGTGTTTTAGGTTATTGGTAATACCAATTTTCTAAACTAGCGGCAGAGATGGCTAGTTAAAAAAGGCAATAGGCAATAGGCAAGAGGCAAAAGGGGGAATAAATAATCAGTTTTTAATAACAGAATTTAGTATACAGCGTTTCTCAGATAGATGAGGTTCGTTCTTGCGTCTAAAACACTTGATTAGCAAGGATTACTCTGTGCTTCACCTTTACGAGAAAGGCTGTAAGTATTGACTGATGACTGATGACTGATGACTGATGACTGATTACAGTCCAGCTTGGGGTCCTAGGGGCAGATTGATATTAGAGGGGAAAACTGGGACTTGTCTTTCCAGAAAACGCTGGGTGACTAATTCTCGGAACATCTCTAGATCTTTTTGCCATTGTCCCAGATATTGTTTGAGCAGATTTAATCGATCGCTGCCCTCGGCCAGATTATAGTTAAAGTTACCGGCAAATAATAGCGCCGCTAAGGTTTGGCCATCGGGTAATTGCAATTTTGCCTCGTTAATCGCCACGGATAGCTGAGAGGTTTCTAACTGATAAAGTAGATTGATGCCGGCTTGTAGGGGGGCTGTACCGAAATTGTGCCAGGGACCGGGGGCCAGAAGAGTTTCGGTGATGTATTTTTGAGCGGCATCGGGACTACTAGGGAGAGGAACAATGCTTTTCGGGGCGATACTCAGGGCTTGATATTCGGCTAAAGGGAGTTTATCTAGATATAAACCAACAATTTCTGGCAGTTTCAGTTTCAGGCGATCGGGAGAGTTAATTATCTCCACAAAGGTAATTTTCCGGGGTTGGGCGACGATGCTGATACCATTTTGAAAATTAACTTGAGCGTAATTAGGATTGAGTACCGGCTGGCCATTCAATTCCCAGTCGGGGGGAACTATTCCCGAATATTTGAGGAAATCAACCGTTAGCATGGCGGGATTGAGGCTTTTGGCTGTAATTGCGATGGCAAGTTCTTGTATTTCCCGCAAACTAGCCAGTGGTTGATTGGAGTTATTGTCAGTGAGGGCAATCATCAATTTTCTCCTTGCATATTTAAGTTTTCTTTCTAAGCAGGTGGGTGTTAAAAACTGTCAGATACCCCCCTTATTAAGGGGGGATTAAGGGGGGATCGGCACCCCCCTTATTAAGGGGGGATTAAGGGGGGATCAAAGACAAAATCTATCTTCAATTTAATTGAAACCAGTTACTTAGGGCTACAGTTAAATTATTCCGGGTCTCGGAGGCCTAGTCACTATCACTCGGACAAAGGACAAGAGAGCCATTCCAGATAAGTATTACTCAATTCTTTCACAGCTAATTCATAGAACCTCTGACCGTGTTCGGGAGTCGCTAAAGCAGGATTGGACCCAATACGACCATCGGGGTAGTTTTGGCGAAAATTAGCCGCACCGTAAATACCATGACCAGAAGCCACTTTTTCCGATAAAAAGGCGTTTTTAAGGCTCTCAGGGTAAAGATACTGAGTTAACGCCACTTCGCTCGGTGTAGCGTGGGAACCCTCCTGATCTCCATACAATTCTTTGGCTAAAAGATAAACTTCTCGCACCATAAACCAATTGGCCACTTGACATTTAACCTCGTTTGTGTTAGGCAAATTGAGGGAATCCAAATGATAATAGGTTTCCGAAAAAGCGGCTTTTAGGGTGGCAATATTGCCCCCGTGACCATTAATAAAGAAAAATTGACGAAAACCCGCTCTAGCTAAACAAGTCACATAGTCGAGGATGACTTGAATCAAAGTGCTAGGACGAAGGCTAATCGTACCGGGAAAAGCCGTGTGATGTAGGGCCATACCGACATTTAAGGTGGGTGCTACCATTGCTCGTACCTGTTTCCCCACTCCTTTAGCGATCGCCTCAGCACATAGAGCATCTGTACCAATTAGTCCCGTCGGCCCGTGTTGTTCCGTGGAACCAATGGGAATAATAATTCCCTGAGATTGTTCTAGATAGGATTCCACCTCTAACCAGGTAGATAACTGTAATAACATTCGGCTCTACCCCCCAAAACGAGTGCCGGTTGACAAATTGAGATAAAATTAGGACGAATAATCAAGTATTTTTATGTTAACCCTTGACACCCCCCCCTTGTCGGCGAGTACGGATTTCGTTCCCAATCATCGGATTTTAATCGTTGAAGACGAAGAAGTGATTCGGGATATGATTATTTTGGCTTTGGAAGAAGAAGGTTACGAGGCGCTCGGTGTTAGTGATGGTCGCGTTGCCCTAGAATTACTGCAAAGTCAAGAATCTAATCACGGTGAGTCTCGTTTTGATTTGGTCGTTTTGGATTTAATGTTACCCCAAATCAACGGTCTTGATATCTGCCGTCTGTTGCGCTATCACGGCAATATTATCCCGATTTTAATTTTAAGTGCTAAGGCCAGCGAAACCGATCGAGTTTTGGGTTTAGAAGTGGGTGCCGATGATTATCTGACTAAACCTTTTAGTATGCGCGAATTAGTCGCTCGTTGTCGCGCTCTCATTCGTCGTCAAGGATTTACTTCCCTAGCTGCCGCTCCCGTGCGAAAATTCCGCGATGTTCTTCTCTATACCCAGGAATGTCGGGTGACGGTGCGAGATGAAGAAATTAACCTTTCTCCTAAAGAATTCCGTCTCCTCGACCTATTTATGAGTTATCCGCGCCGAGTTTGGTCAAGAGAGCAATTAATTGAACAAATTTGGGGGCCAGATTTTTTAGGAGACACCAAAACCGTCGATGTTCACATTCGCTGGTTACGCGAAAAACTAGAAATCGATCCCAGTCAACCGGAATACCTGATTACTGTACGCGGTTTCGGTTATCGTTTTGGCTAGGTGAGCGATTATATTTTCAAGTTTAGCGATCGCCGCTTTCTGGGATAATGACTATTTTCGCTTTTATTTTCGGAGTAGTTTTAGGTTTGAGTATTTGTTATTGGCAAGTCTCACGCTTAAATAGAGAGTTAAAGCGAAACCTAAGCGCTCTCTCGGATTCGGTGGATTTGTCGGCCTCTTTTCCCGTTACCTCCCTAGTGCGTCGAGAATTACAGTTTCTCTCCCAAAGTCTGCAAGAGCGAGAAAAGAGTTTAGAAATTCAGAAATCCTTGCTAGAAATAGCGCCGATCGCCTATCTTCATATAGATGCCGATAATCAACTGCTCTGGTGTAATCAACAGGCAATTACCCTCTTAAAACTCGATCGCTGGCAGCCAGATCAGGTACGTCTGCTGCTGGAATTAGTGCGTTCCTACGAATTAGATCAATTAATTCAAGAAACTCGCCAAAAACAGAGTCCACAGGTGCAAACTTGGACTTTTTACCCGACTAATTATCCTGTCACTCCCATTAGCGATCGCCAAGTGATTGCTCCTAAATCGATTGCCTTGAAGGGTTACGGTTATCCCTTGCCAGAAGGTGAAATCGCTGTATTTATCGAAAATAGACAGCCTTTAGTGGAATTATCGCAAAATCGCGAGCGAGCTTTCTCTGACTTAACCCACGAGTTACGCACTCCCTTAACCTCCATTTCTCTCCTCACCGAAGCTTTACAAAAACGCCTGCAAGCTCCCGAAAGACGCTGGTTAGAACAAATGGGGAAAGAAGTGGAGCGTTTGAGTCAATTAGTCTGCGATTGGCTAGAAATCAGTGAATTACAAGCGGATGCGGGGCGATCTTTACAATACCAGATAATTAATCTAGAGGAATTAATCAGCGCTGCTTGGCAGACTGTCACCCCTTTAGCCGCCCAAAAACAGATTAGCTTAGATTATTCCTCTCCGGTGGATTGGACGCTGGAAGTGGATCATTCTCGTCTGCTGCAGGTTTTCCTGAATCTCTTTGATAATGCCATTAAGTATAGTCCCGATCAGGGGAAAATTCGCCTAGAAATTCGGGAAATATCCGATACTATCGGGAAAAAATGGCTGAGAATTGACGTTATCGACAACGGTAAAGGATTTAATGAAGCGGATCTGCCCTACGTTTTCGATCGCCTCTTTCGTGGTGATCCTTCCCGCACCCGTCAAAAACAAGGCAGCAAGGATCATAGTACCGGTTTAGGTTTATCGATTGCCAAAGAGATTATTCAAGCCCACGGTGGTTCGATCGTCGCTCAAAATGATCCTAACACCGGTGGCGCTCGCCTACAAGTCACTCTCCCCCGTCAAAAAAATTAGGTGGGAATTATGAATTATGAATTATGAATTATGAATTGGGGAGAGGGGAGAAAAAATTCTGTCAAGTTCTCTAGACAACTGTGCAAAATCTAAAATTTTCTTGTTATGACTGTAGAGAAAGAGTAGTTTTATGTTAAGCGAATCCGACCGTGAGCCTATCCAAAGAAACCAATCATCCCGATCGCACCTATTTCGCTCGTTCTCTCCAGCGATTGGAGCAGGATGTGCTGAGAATGGGAACCTTGGTCGAAGAATCCTTTCGTCTTAGCCATCAATCCCTCTTTGCTAGGGATTTGGAAATGGCGAAAAAAATCGCCCCCCTCGATAAGGAAATCGATCGCTACTATCGTCAAATCGAGTTAGATTGTGCCACTCTCATGACTCTACAGGCTCCCGTAGCCCAAGATTTGCGGCTTTTAAGTGCTTTTATGCAATTAGTGCGCGATTTGGAACGGATCGGCGATTATGCCAAGGATTTAGCCGAAATAGCACTCAAGTTATTCGCCTATACTCCTCATGATTGTATGAGTGAGATCGAGGCTATGTCCCACCATGCTCAGTATATGTTAGCCACGAGCCTGGTTGCTCTGGCCGACCTCGATCAAGAAGCGGGTTCAAAGGTCAAAGAACTAGATAATACGGTCGATCGAGCCTATGATTATCTCTATCACACTCTCGCCCATCAAAGAGATATCAAGGGTGTGGTGGAACCAATCCTGCTGATGGCTTTACTAATCCGTCATCTGGAACGCATGGCCGATCACGCCACCAATATCGCCCAAAGGGTATCCTACATTGTTACTGGACAGAGAGGCTGAGGGTGCGGGGGTCCTGAGTTGATTTCCCCCGAACTCTGACCCTCGCTTTTAGCGTTTACGACTCAGGGGGTTTACAATTTCACTTAACCCCTCTCCCAAGAGGGATAAACCCACCACCATCGTGGTCATCGCTAATCCGGGGAATAAAGTGGTCCACCAGATGCCTGTAGATAAATCCGCCAAAGCTTCCTTGAGATCATGACCCCATTCCGGCACTTCTTCTGGTAATCCTAAGCCTAAAAAGCCTAAACCGCCTAAAACCAGGATCGCATCCGCTGCGTTGAGGGTAAAAAGAACCGGGACACTTTGGACGACATTAAAAAAAAGATACTTTGATAATATACGACCCGGTGTAGCCCCGATCGCTCGTGCCGCTTCGATAAATAACTCATTTTTGACGCTGGCGGTTTGATTTCTGACCACGCGAAAATATTGAGGAATATAGGCAATGCTAACAGCGATGGCTACATTGACGATACCACGACCCAAAACGAAGGCCAGAGCCACCGATAATAATAACCCCGGCAAGGTGTAGAGGGTATCCATGAGAAAGAGGAGAACGCGATCGATCTTACCCCCCAAATAACCGCTAATTAACCCTAAAGGAACCCCGATGACTAAAGATAATCCTGTGGCCAAAAATACCACGGACAAGGCCGCCCGGGCCCCGAATAGGGTGCGGGAAAAGACATCGTAACCGCGCACATTCGTCCCGAACCAATGGGCGGAACTGGGGGTTTGTAGGGGATAATTGCTTAAAATGTCGGTTGGATCCTGAATCAGGCCGATCGCTTGCAGAAGGGGCGAAAACAGGGCAATCAGGATAAAAATAATTGTCAATACCAACCCAACCCCTAGGAGCTTAGTAGTTAGGTTGGGTTTCAGAAAAGGATCGATCGGCAATTTAACAGGAGTCATCGACAAAATTTAGCCATTGCATAGAACGCTAATTGTAGAAGACAAGGCTAACCTGAGACAAGAGCAGTGTTTTTTTCAGACAGCCGGGGCCGAAACGACCATAAACCAGAGCAAGACTGCTAAAGCTAAAACAGTTAGTTTAATCAGGATATAAAGCAGTCCGTTGGGATAAAGGAGATCGTGAAACATATTGCCTCCTTGGGAGAGTAGCGATTGTCTCTCTCTATCTTTGATCTTAAGTCTTTCTTTGTTCAGCTGACGCACAACTTAACAAAACGTGCGATTATAGGGAAAAAGATTTTTTTACTAGCTATGGCACTACTGACCACAGGAAAACCATTTATTCGCGATCTGGAACAATACGGCGCTTTAGGTGTTTACGCACCCTTAGAAGGAGGTTACGAGGGACGCTATCAAAGACGTTTACGGGCCACCGGTTACAATGTCCTGCATATCACCGCTAGAGGTCTGGGCGATTTAAGTGCCTATCTTACTGGCATTCATGGAGTCCGTCCCCCCCATTTAGGTAAAAAAAATATTGGTCGGGAAGCAGCCGTGGGACCGGTTTATTTTATTCCTCCCATTGCTACCTATCAATTGGAAAATTTACCCCCCAAATCTAAAGGTTTAGTGATTTGGATTATTGAAAGTTTTGTTTTATCCTCGGAAGAAAAACAATACTTAATTAATCTTAGTCAACAGGAACCCCGGTTAAAATTTGTCCTCGAATTGGGTGGGGAAAGATATTTCCGTTGGCAACCTTTGAGCAAATCTTTAATCGCTGCCTAAATTACCGAAATAACACGGTTATTTAAATATCTCATCCTCAAACCCTCTCCCCGGAGAGGGAAACTTCATTTATTGAGAGTTTGTTGTTCATCCCTCACCCTTTGGTAGCTATTCATTTAATTTTCTTAATTTTGCCAGTTGGCCTAGGTGAATTTGCCATAACATGGGATATCGTTGCCGCAAAAACCTAGGAGTTAGATCGTGACAGTAAGAGTTCGTATTGCCCCCAGTCCCACGGGAAATTTACACATTGGAACAGCGCGCACAGCCGTGTTTAACTGGCTTTTTGCCCATCATCACCAGGGTAAATTTATCTTGCGCGTGGAAGATACAGATTTAGAACGTTCTCGACCAGAATATACGGAAAATATTCAAGCGGGCCTACAATGGTTAGGACTGAATTGGGATGAAGGTCCTTTTTTTCAAACTCAACGTCTTAATTATTATCGTCAGGCTATTCAAACTCTGCTCGATCGAGGTTTAGCCTATCGTTGTTATTGTACCCCGGAAGAATTGGAAAAAATGCGGGAAGAACAAAAAGCCCGCAATCTTGCCCCCCGTTACGATAATCGTCACCGTTATCTCACCCCCGAACAACAAGCGCAATTCGAGCAAGCGGGGAGAAAAGCAGTAATTCGTTTTATTATTGACGATGATCGAGAAATTATTTGGCAGGATTTAATCCGGGAAAAAGTCATCTGGAAAGGTAGTGATTTAGGTGGCGATATGGTGATCGCTCGTACCTCGGAAAATGCCGAGGAAAACTTCGGTCAGCCTCTTTATAATTTAGCGGTAGTTGTTGATGATATCGATATGGAAATTACCCATGTTATTCGTGGGGAAGATCACATCGCTAATACGGCTAAACAAATTCTTTTATACGAAGCTTTGGGGGCAAAAGTGCCGGAGTTTGCCCACAGTCCTTTGATCTTAAATCAGGAGGGTCGCAAGTTATCTAAACGGGATGGAGTCACTTCGATCGATGATTTCCGAAAACTGGGTTTTCTGCCGCAAGCTTTGGTTAATTACATGACTCTCCTCGGTTGGACTCCTCCCGATTCCACTGAAGAAATTTTTACCCTTGAAACGGCCGCAGAAGTGTTTAGTTTAGAACGGGTAAATAAAGCGGGGGCAAAATTTGACTGGACTAAACTGGATTGGATTAATAGTCAATATCTCCATCGTTTAACCGGTGAGGAATTAGTGCCTTTACTTCTCCCTTACTGGCAAGAAGCAGGGTATAATTTTGATGCTGAAACCGATCGAGCTTGGTTGATCGGTTTGGCTACTCTCATCGGTCCGAGTTTAACTCGATTAAGCGATGCTGTCGCTGAAAGTCGCTTACTTTTAACCCCTCTGGCTAATTATAATCAGGAGGCTTTAAGTCAATTACAATTAGAGGGAGTTAAGGATATTATCAAGGATATTCTCGCCGCTATTACTCCCGATTTGACCGGAGAAGCTGCTAAGGGAATTGTTGAGACAACAACTAAAGCCCATCGGGTTAAAAAAGGTCTGGTGATGAAGTCTCTACGCGCCGCTTTGATGGGGGAGTTACACGGTCCTGATTTAATGCAGTCTTGGCTACTTCTCAATCAAAAAGGTTGGGATATATCCCGTCTTCAGCAAGCAGTAAATAGTTAAATTGATCGGCTATCAGTTATCAGAAAATTTCTCGTATATTAGGGTTGACAAATGCCCTAAGATTGCTATATACTTTCTAGTATAATGGGAATCCGTGTCGCCCTGCATACCCTGCTCGTGTCGGTCAAACTCTCTGGTAGAGGGACTGAGGGGATAGGGTCTGATTTTTCGATTTTTTCCCCTAGCTGTCAGGGACGATCTAGAAACTTTCTTAATTTTTAGGCATTATCCGCAACTTTTCCCTAAATATAGATTTGTTAATCTCCTGACAAAAAGCTATGGGTGAAAAAAAACGAATTGGAATTCTCACCAGTGGTGGTGACTGTGCGGGTTTAAATGCCGCCATTCGTGCCGTTGTCCACCATGCCAGTGGCAATTATGGCTGGGAAGTGGTGGGTATTCGAGAAGCAACGAACGGATTAGTTAGCCGTCCCCCCAAAACCACTATCTTTGATATTGAAGGAGTCGATCGCCTGTTGGTGATGGGAGGAACAATTCTCGGTACTACCAATAAAGGGGATCCCTTCGCTTTCCCGATGCCGGATGGAACCCTGATCGATCGCTCTCAGGAAATCATTGACGGCTATCATAGTCTGGGACTGGATGCCCTGATCGGCATCGGTGGCGATGGTAGTCTGGCGATTTTGCGCCGTATTGCCCAACAGGGAGGCATTAATCTGATTGGTATCCCCAAAACCATCGATAATGATGTGGGAGCTACAGAAGTCTCCATCGGCTTCGATACAGCTACTAATATCGCCACAGAGGCCCTCGATCGCCTCCATTTTACCGCCGCTAGTCATAACCGGGTGATGATTCTAGAAGTTATGGGTAGAGATGCCGGCCATATCGCCCTGGCTGCCGGTATTGCGGGGGGGGCCCATATCATTCTCATTCCCGAAATTCCCTACCGATTAGAGAAGATCTGCGAGAAGATCCGGCAACGGCAGCGTCTGGATAAACAGTTTTCTCTGATTATTGTCTCCGAGGCTGTGCGTACCGAAACTGGCAATCGCCTAGTGCAAAAGGAAGCCCTAGGGGAAGATCGTCTCGGGGGTATCGGTCGCTATTTAGCCGAAGAAGTTGCCAGGGAAACCGGGGCCGAAACGAGAGTGACTTTCCTGGGCCACATTCAACGGGGGGGTATTCCTTCTCCGATGGATCGCTTACTGGGGGCGGCTTTTGGCGTGGCGGCCGTGGATCTGATCGCCCAGGGAGAATTCGATCGCATGGTGGCCTGGCAAAATCGGCAAGTGGTCAGTGTTCCCATTGAGGAGGCGATTAAAACCTATCGCGTCGTCGATCCCGAAGAAACTTTAGTCAAAACCGCCAGGGGTTTGGGTATTTGTCTAGGGGATTGAGATTAAATCTAGGGGAATCGGTGCGAGAATTAACCCTTAAGTAGGTAGGTGTTAAAAACGATCAGTTCCCCCCTTATCAAGGGGGGATTAAGGGGGGATCGAACCTAAAATCTATCTTCAATTTAATTATAACCAGCTACTTAAGTATCGCCCTTTCCCCACCGATTAAAATTACCCCTCAAATAAAGATAAACTCTGATAATTATTTTTCGGCAATTTCGCCAGTAAACCTAAATGATTAATAGTTCAGTTAATCTAGCAGAAAGATTGTTAGAAATTAACAATCTTGATCGAGAATTATTTAATTATTTTCAAGACAAATTACTTTATTCTGAGCAATTATCTCGTACCCTAGTGAGTTTTCAAGGTAATAAGAACCAACCGGTTTATCGCTGGTATAAATATAAAGAGGGTTTTTCCGTTGATCTGATAGTTTATCTTCTAGAAAAATATGGTATCAAACAAGGAAAAATACTAGACCTTTTCGCCGGCAGCGGAACAACTTTGTTTGCGGCGGCGGCCAGGGGTTTATCAGCAGATGGAATAGAACTATTGCCGATTGGACAGGAATTAATTATTACTAGACAAATTTTAGAAAATGGCTTAAATAGTGATGATATACATCGTCTAGAGTACTGGTCTAACCATAGCCTTTGGCAACAGGTAGATTACAAAGTTAAGTTATTAGAATTACCAATTACTCAAGGAGCATATCCCCAAGAAAATCAGGCTTGTATAGAAAGTTACTTAGGGTTGATTGCCCAAGAGAATGAGCGAGTGCAAGCGATCTTAAAATTTGCCTTACTTTCTATTCTCGAATCAATTAGCTATACTAGAAAAGATGGTCAATACCTCCGTTGGGATTATCGTTCTGGTAAACAACAGGGCAAAAATATATTTGACAAAGGAAAAATTTTAGACTTTAAAATTGCCCTACATAGCAAGTTACGAGAAATTCTCGCAGATTTAGAGCCTAGTCAGCAACAATTGGAACTTTTTTCTAGAGATTATCCTCGGGGAAAAATTCAACTATATCAAGGTTCTTGTCTTGAGATTTTGCCAGAGATTTCCTCAGAAAAATACGATTCTATTATTACTTCTCCTCCTTATTGTAATCGCTATGATTATACTCGTATCTACGCTTTAGAATTGGCTCTATTGGGAATAGATCAACTACAATTAAAACAATTACGTCAACAAATGCTTAGTTGCACTGTTGAAAATAAACCCAAAGAGTTACTAAAAATAAATGAACATTGGTCGCCAGCCATTGCCATAACTGATCGTCAAAAATTATTAGAGAGTATCCTGGGTTATTTAGAGGAATTAAAATCAAGCAAGGCCTTAAATAACCATGGTATTCCTCGGATGATTAGAGGGTATTTTCTGGAAATGTCTTGTCTAATTTATGAATGCTTTCGGGTTATGAAATCCTCGGGTATTTTCTGTATGATTAATGATAACGTGCGCTATGCGGGAGCTAGTATTTCTGTAGATTTAATTTTGTCAAAAATTGCCGAAGAAATTGGATTTAAAGTAGAAAATATTTTAGTAGTTCCTCAGGGAAAAGGTAATAGTAGTCAGCAAATGGGATGTCATGGTAGAGAATCTTTAAGAAAATGTATTTATGTGTGGAGAAAGCCTTAATGGAAAAACCCTATCTCTTGCATTTAAACCAAAGTTGTGATTTGGAGACTACCTATGAAGCTATCCGTTCAGGATTTATTGCTCTAGCCTTAGAAAAAAATCAGAGAGCTACTCCTTTAATTGCAGAAGCAAGAACCTTAAAAATTATTGCACAAACCGTAAACAATCCTAGAGATTTACTAAACATCCCAGATATTCAAGCGGCTTTATTAACTGCATCGGGAATTTCTGATAAGGCTAAAAATTATTTACATTCCCAAGACAAGGTAGAAGCAATTCAAGAATTAATTGTCAATTTTCTGGAACCTGCGGGGACTAATTTTGTCGAGGAGTTAGTCTATAGATTTCTATTGATTCGGGGTGACACTTTAGGAGGAATCATGAGAAACGCGGGTGGCTCCTTAGCTCAAAGTAAATTTACTCGTTCTCTATTAGCAACTTTAAGAGTAGCAGGGATTGCTTATGATTGGCTCAATTCTAGTAATAATCAATGGAGAGAAGCTGAAGAAATGACACCTAATCTAGAAATCTTGGTTAGAGGTGTTAGCTGGTTAAATAACAGCCAACCAAGAACAATAATTTATAATGTCAATGTTCCCATTGTTAATAACAACAATATTGATTTGTGCCTTTTAAAATGTGATTCGACGCAATTAGCTAATCAAAAAATCAAAAAACAAACCTTACAATCTGCTGATTTATACATTGCTTTGGGAGAATTGAAAGGTGGGATTGATCCCGCAGGAGCAGATGAACATTGGAAAACTGCTCGTACTGCTTTGCAGAGAATTGATGATGCTTTTAGAAAAATCTCTAAGCATCCTTATACTTTTTTTATCGGCGCTGCTATTGAAACAAAAATGGCTAGGGAAATTTATCAGCAATTAGAGACGAAAAAACTCACCAATGCCGCTAACTTAACCAATGATAATCAACTGGTTTCAATTATGCGTTGGCTATGCCATCTTTAACCTAGTTAGGGTCTAGAAAACTACAACTCAAACAAAGGTAAACTCTGATCCTTATTTTTCGGCAATTTCGCCAGTAAACCTAAATGTTCGTAGGCGGCAGCCGTCACCACGCGACCCCGGGGAGTACGATTGAGATAACCTATTTGTAATAAATAAGGCTCATACACCTCCTCGATCGTCTTGGCATCTTCTCCCGTGGCTGCCGCTACCGCTTCCAATCCCACGGGTCTGCCTTGAAACTGTTCGATCATCGTCTTTAATACTAATCGATCGGTCCAATCTAAACCCATAGAATCCACATTTAATTGATTTAATCCCTCAGCGGCTAACTGGGGGGTAATCATAGTTTCTCCCTTCACCTGCACATAGTCGCGCACCCGTTTTAATAAACGATTGGCAATGCGTGGAGTTCCCCGACCGCGACGGGCAATTTCGATCGCACCCGCTTCAGTCATGGGAATATTAAAAATAGTGGCACTTCGGAGAATAATTGTGGTCAATTCCTCGACTGTATAGAAGCGCAGACGTTGAATCATGCCAAAACGGTCGCGCAAAGGCGAAGTTAAAGAGCCAACTTTGGTAGTAGCACCGATTAAAGTAAAGGGAGGTAAAGAAATACTGCGAATTTTCGCCGCTTGACCCTTGCCAATCGTCACATCTAGGCGATAATCCTCCATCGCGGGGTATAATAACTCCTCCGTTACCCGATTCAGTCGATGAATTTCGTCGATAAAAAGAATATCCCGGGGTTGAAGATTGATCAGGATGCCGGTAATGTCCCGGGGACGCTCTAAAGCGGGGGCGGCAGTAATGCGGCAATTTACTCCCATCTCAGCCGCTAAAATTAAAGCCATGGTGGTTTTTCCTAACCCCGGCGGTCCGTAGAAGAGCAAATGATCGATCGCTTCTTGTCTAGCTTTGGCCGCGGCGATGGTGACTTTTAGATTAGCCTTTAAGTCCTGTTGACCGATATAATCCTCTAGGGATTGCGGACGAATCTGCGCTTCTGCTTTTTCCGTTTCTTCTATAGTGGGATTGGGAGTGAGCAGATTTTCCTCGGCAGCCGGGGGGGAATTGTGCGATCGTTTGATGGCCATTGTTACAATCAAGAGTCTAGGATATGTTAGCGAAGCGGATTTTGCCTTGTTTGGATGTCAATAAAGGTCGGGTAGTTAAAGGAGTTAATTTCGTCAATCTTCAGGATGCTGGCGACCCCGTGGAGTTGGCCCGCTTGTATAATCAGGCAGGGGCCGATGAGTTGGTTTTTCTTGATATTACTGCTACCCATGAAGATCGCGACACGATTATTGATGTAGTCTATCGTACGGCGGAACAGGTTTTTATTCCTCTGACCGTGGGTGGCGGTATCCAATCCTTAGAAAATATTAAAAATTTGTTAAGAGCCGGGGCCGATAAAGTCAGCATTAACTCGGCTGCCGTGCGCGAGCCGGAATTGCTCGATCGAGCCAGCGATCGCTTTGGGAAACAGTGCCTTGTGGTGGCGATCGATGCTAGACGACGTAAGGATGTGCATAACCCCGGTTGGGAGGTTTATGTTCGGGGTGGACGCGAAAATACGGGTATTGATGCTTTATTATGGGCGCAAGAAGTGGAAAAACGCGGGGCGGGTGAGTTGTTAGTTACCAGTATGGATGCTGACGGCACGCAAGCGGGTTACGATCTGGCCTTGACAAAAGCGATCGCGGAAAGGGTGGAGATTCCTGTGATTGCTTCGGGAGGAGCAGGTAATTGTCAGCATATTTACGAAGCATTGACGGAAGGGCGGGCAGAAGCGGCTTTATTGGCTTCTTTGCTCCATTATGGTCAATTAACCATCGCTGAGGTTAAAAATTATCTGCAAAATCAACAGGTCCCCGTGCGTTAGCCCGAAAATGAGGGACAGATTTGCAGAACTTAATCTAGTGATTGAGTCGCTTTTCCGGGATAAGGATTTCTTCAGGCTTAAACCCAAGAATAGCAAGGTTTAGACCTATTACTGAAAGCTAATGGCTGAGGGCTGACAGCCGTGATCGAGAAACCGGCAAAAAATCCCTGTTTTTAACTTCCCTCCGATTATCCCCAGGGAAAATTATGTATTAGAATAGAGGAAAGTTAACAAAATTTAAAATATGTTAGTTCCGATTCTCATCTTTGACCTCGGTCTTGTGGCTTGGTCATTGCATCTGATGCAGCAAGCGTTCGACAAGCAAGAGTTTTCCTTGATGCTGGCGGGAACCTTGGTGGCAGCAGCGGCAGCGGCTATGTTAGTAGTTTATTTCCTCATGGGTCACTGTTTAACCTATTTAACCCAAATTCCGGCTCCTGTCTAAATGGGGGCGATTGTTTTACCATTGTCTTATCAGCGATCGCCTTTTGAGTGACAAATTTTTTTCTCGTCCCCCCTTGACAAAATGATTCTATTTAAGCTATATTCAAAAATGGTCTTCAAGGGGTTATAGCTCAGTTGGTAGAGCACCTCAATGGCATTGAGGGGGTCAGCGGTTCGAATCCGCTTAGCTCCATACAGTTAGGATAAGAGTTTCAGGGTTACTGGAACCAAAAAAGTAACGAGGAGATGGTAAATTGAAAGGGGATTTCTAGTTAGAAAAGTCTCTTTTTACCTCGATACTCTCTCAGGACAAAATTAATAAACCTCTTGCATAATTAATTTTTGAGGGTTCAAAAACGGCAAAAACAAGGATTAAATTACATAAAATCTGGAAATAGACCGTTTAATTGATTATTATTCATTCTTAATTCTGGCTCTTCGGTTTGTCTTATGCAACGGACAGGGTTATAGGGAATGAAACTCTTATAGAGAAAGGCACTTGGCGATTTTTGTCAATTTTTTTCGATCTAGAGCGAACTAATCAATTAAATCTTTTGCCAGACAAGGATTTAGTCGATTTATGCCACCCTATCGAACCATACCAAGTAACGAAGAGCCTTAATTCTCCTGACTACTGACTACTGACTACTGACTCCTAACCCTAACAACAATTTTTGATTTTTACAAGAGGTCTAATGATAGAGCTTTTTAAGCAACTACCTCGTTGGTTGCGGCTAAGTCTAGTTTTTCCGCTCTTATTTCTCAATGGTTGGTTATTATTCCAATTATTTAGCTATCTAGAACCCTTAGTCAGTATTTTTGTCACTGCTAGTTTACTAGCTTTTGTCTTAGATGTTCCCATCAAACTGCTGCAAAGACGCGGGGTTAATCGCAGTGGTTCGATCGCTATTGTCTTTTTAATTGCCCTATTAATTTTGATTGTTTTAGGTTTAATTTTAATTCCCCAGATTGTCGAGCAATTAAGCAGTTTAATCAATAGTTTGCCCCAGTGGATCGAGTCGGGAACCGAACAGATACAAAATTTAGAAAAGTGGGATAAAACTCAGAAATATGCGATTTATATCGAGCAATCAATCACCCAGTTATCGGAACGACTAACCAATGTTTTACAAACTCTTAGCACGCAATTACTCAGCTTTGTGCTGGGAACTATCAACAGTATCCTAAACATTCTCTTTGTTCTGGTTCTAACTGTCTTTCTGGTTCTCTATGGCGAACAAATTTGGGAGGGAATTTTTAGCTGGATTCCTGCTCCCTGGAATTTCAAATTAAGAACGATTATTCGTCAAACTTTTGAAACCTATTTTGCTGGTCAAACCATTTTAGCGGGAATTCTCAGCCTTGCTCAAATTTTTGTTTTTGTGGTTCTCAAGGTTGATTATGCCCTATTATTCGGGGTGGCGATCGGTCTAACTACATTAATTCCTTTTGCCAGTGCCTTTACCATTATTGGCATTAGTACCCTACTGATGTTTCAAGATTTTTGGTTAGGGTTAAAAGTTTTGACCCTGACCATTATTGTGGGTCAAATTAATGATAATGTCATCGCCCCTCGGTTAATGGGAGGTATGATCGGACTTAATCCCGTCTGGATTATTCTATCTCTTTTTATCGGGGGCAAAGTGGCAGGAATTCTCGGTTTATTGATAGCAGTTCCCATCGCTAGTGTGCTGAAAAGTACCATCGATATCATCCGCTCGCAGCAACGGGAAAAAGAACCGGTAGTTTTCCTAGAAGAAACGGTGAAAAATTCCTCAGAGGAGGGCAAATAATCATAAATCCTGTTTAAAGGGAAGTGGGGTGTGGGGTGTGACCCCCCCAACCCCCCCGACATCGGGGGGGCAGGGGGGGGTGTGGGGTGTGGGGAGAACAAAGCTGCCTTTTGCCTTTTGCCTTTTGCCTTTTGCCTTTTGCCTGTCCTGATATGTAGCTTATACTCAACGGATTTAGTATGACTCCTGGCTCCTAATGACTGATAACTGATTACTGATAACTGATAACTGATAACTGTTATGAGCGGCTAATTTCTTCGAGAATAGCCATCGCTTCTGTCACCCTATCCCTAGGGATAAATAAATGATCGTGATAATAACCGGAAATGACATTGACGCTAATTGCCGCTTCGGACAGTTTCTCACTAATCACCGCTAAAAATCCCACCGCCGCTAAACTAGAATGCACAGAAAGAGTAATTTGTCTATAAATATATTTGTACTGTAATCCTGTGCGATCAGCCTGCTGACGGGGAATAATCACCGTTATGCCTTCCTCTTCCTGAAATTGGCAGATAGGGGTTAATTGTAGCTGTTCTAGTCCTGTTGCTGTTAGGGAAGAGAAAACGAATTCTTCGGTATTGAGGATTGGTTTCAGGGATTGGAGCAGAATATCGAGATTAGTTTCGCCTTCCTTCGGTTTTTCTGGCGATTTTTTCGCCGCATCCATACAATGATTGGCAGCAGCGTCAGCCAAACTATTTTTAGCTCGTTCAATCCAGCACCAGCTAATGCGATCGAATTGGGCGACTAATTGACAAGTACGCTGATAAAAGGGACGTAAACTATCGCTTTTTACCTTCCAGTCTCCCTTAACTTGATTGATGACTAATTGACTATCTCCGCGAATTTCTAGGCTTTTTAAGCCTAATTCTTGGGCTTTTTCCAATCCAATAATCAATCCCGTGTATTCGGCCTCGTTATTAGTGGCTCTCTCCATATATCTAGTCGTAGTCAAGGAATTACCCTCGGCTAAAACTATTACCGCTGCACCTGCTGCTCTCCCCGGATTGCCGCGAGAACCACCATCAAAATAGAGAATTGCTGAATTATCGGTTTTTTGAGCTTTTTTATCCATAATTTTCCTCAATAAATCTTGTTATCTCCATTTTTATCCCTTTGACAATTCTAGGAGGTAGGGATTCCGGGACCGGCAAAGCGGACAAGCAAGATTTTAGCTGATCGCCGCTGCCGGGTAACTTTTTTTCTTCAGGTTATTGATAATTATTTGCAGTTGTCGGTTATACTGAGAACATCAGCCTAGAGTTATATTGCTAATAATTCTCAATTAAAAGCCCCATGAGTATAGACAAATTGCCATCGGAAGGTGAGAAAATCTTCCCTCTTAGTGCTTGGGAGCGCTGGCAGCTCTACCACTGGCTGCAGGCCGTGGACATTGAATGTAAATGCTCGCTCCATAAGCTTTTGCAGGTTCGCATCGATAGCCCCGCTCAACTTTTACAGCTGTGGATTGTCCTGCGACAGGTAGGGGTTTCTCGAGGCTGTTTAATCGCTTGGCTGGAAACCTGTTGACAAGCATAATCTTTGAGAAAAATTAGCAATCTGAGAGTAAAAAGTAAGAAATTATGTCAAAATCTGCAACTGCCATGGTTCCCTTTCAAGTGGTCGGTCAATTCCTCGGTTTTGTCCTCAAGGACGGATATAAGGTAAAATACCTGAGAATCAGTGTTGATAAACGGGAATATTGGTTGAAGCCCGAAAAAACACTGCGAGACCACATACCTCTTAATATTGCTCTCCACTCATGGCTAAAAGTGACGGGAGAAAGTAGTCTTTGTTCAAAAAAGGGAAAATTAAAACTTAGGGTACTAGGGATTGAGCATTTATCCGGCGAAAAAACCCCAGAAGTCACCCCGGCAAAAGCGCAAAAAGCCACCGTCTTAATCTGTCAGAAGTCCGATTGTTGGAAAAATGGCGGTGCGAGAGTCTGCCAAAGGTTAGAGAGTGGTTTAGAGGAAAAAGGACTGGGAGAAGCGGTGAATATTAAATTAACCGGCTGTTTAAAACAGTGCAAAAAAGGCCCGAATCTGGTGGTTATGCCCGATAAAACCCATTATAATCAGGTAGCTCCCCAAGATGTCCCCTCCCTAATCGAGCGGCATTTTGCCACTTCTGAGCAAGGGAAGAGCCTATCAGTTTAACCGGAAATTTAATCGATCTTTTTTGTGCATCAAAGGGAGGAAGTGCCTAAAATTGTCATAAATTAGGGGTAGAAAAAGTCAATTCTTGCCGCCGATAATTGATTATCAGGGTAAGCTCATCTAAAATCCTATAAGATGTACTTGACAAAAAAGAGAGCATGGAAGGTTAAAAAGTAGGAAGTATCGGCGCGATTGACTAAAATAACAATAGACTAGATCGGAAGGAAACAATTATTTATGGCAACCACATCCGAAGATGTATGGCGACTCTTAGCGGAATTAACTACCGCTCAAAAAGAAACTGACCGACAACTCAAGGAAACTGACCGACAACTTAAGGAAGTTAGTCAACAACAGAAGGAGACTGAACTACTATTGAAGGAAGTTAGTCAACAACAGAAGGAAAACGCCCAACAACAGAAGGAAACCGACAAACAACTCAAGGAACTGGGCAAACAAATTGGGGGACTCGCTGCCAAATTCGGCAGCTTTACCGAAGGACTTGCCCTTCCTTCAATGGAAACGATTCTCGGACAACAATTTGGTATGGAGGTTATCAGTCCCAGTGTCCGAGTCAGTAAAGAAGGACAACACATAGAAATTGATGTTCTTGCCTATACCAATGGTGAGCTAAATACTGCTTATATCGTTGAGGTTAAAAGTCATGCCAAAGAGGATTCTATTACACAATTAAAAAGTATTTTGCAACGGTTTCGCCGCTTTTTTCCTGAACACAAAGATAAAAAACTCTATGGCATATTAGCTGCCGTTGATTTATCCCCGGAATTACGGGAAAAAATTCTACAAGAAGGGTTTTATGTGGCTCGGATTCATGACCAAGTATTTGAATTAGATATTCCCGATAATTTTCAACCTCAAACCTATTAAATAACCCTGTACTAGGAAAAACTTTTTCAGTAAGCTTTATTGTAATTGTCCGCGCAGAGCATAACGATCTTTTTCTAAACCGAAAGCGAAGAGAAAAGAATGGCTTATAGTGGGGTTAGAAAGAGTAAAAAAGAGAAAGAGAGCGATAACAGCTAATCCTGACGATAAACTAAACATAGTTTTGTAGGAAATTGCTAAAACCCCCAGAATTGGACCTGCTAAGGCCGTTCCCACATCAAAACCGCCGATACAGATAGAATAGGCCCGGCCGCGTTCTTGGGGACCAGAGCGATCGGAGATTAAAGCCAGTAACATAGGGAATAAAATCCCCCCTCCCGTACCTTCGAGGATAGCGGCTAAAATTAAAGCGGAAGGAGATCGAGCAGAAGATAGAACCAACATGGATAAACCATAGCAAAAAACGCTAATAGTGATGAATAAACCCCGTCCATAGCGATCACTGGCTCCTCCCGACAAAATCCGTCCGATTACCCCCGATACTGCCGCACAACTGTAGAATAGACCGGCACTGAAAGGGATCTGATTTTCGAGGAGAAACAGGGGTAAAAAAGCGACTAAACCGCCGAATAAAGTCCCCACCAGTAGAAAAACTAAGGTGGGGACTAAAAAAGCTCGCTCTTGACATAATGCCCAGAAACTGCGCTCAATTGTCTGATTTTCTGCCTTCATTTCGGCTAATTTTTTCTTGAAGTCCGGTTCTTGAATGGAGAAACTCAGGAGAAAGGCGATCGCTCCTGAAGTGGCGGAAACTAGAAATAAACCGTTATAACCGATCGATTTGTAGAGATAACTGCCTAAAGCTGGACCGATTCCCATGCCTATGGGTGCAGTTAGGCTCATATAACCAATTATCTCTCCCCGTTGACGAACGGGGGAAAAATCCACCACTAGCGTACTGTAACCGGTGGTAAAAGCGGCGATACTGAGGCCATGGTAGGCGCGGACGGCGAATAAAGAGGAAAGATCGCGAAAAAATAGATAACCGAGGGGTGCGGTAGCGGCGACAATAGTTCCAAATAAAACCACTAATTGGCGACTGCGGCGATCAACTAGATTGCCTAACCAACTGCGCGATAAAATTAAACCGATAGCAAAGGCCCCCATGACAAAACCGATATCTTGTTTGCTACCGCCTAGGGAGTCAATATAGGTGGGGAGAGTGGGGAGGAGAGTGGTGATACTTATCCAGAAAAACAGCGCCGTGACGAAGAGGAAGAGTAGTTGACTACGAGTCTCGGCAGTAAGCGATCGAAAAGTTTTGAAAGCGTTCACAACAGCGACCGTCACAGGCAACAAAAAGACCCGGAGATCACGCCAGTCACAAGCATCCCGTATTGCTGCTACCTTCCGGTCCTGACAAGGTTAAGGCGTTGCGATCGCATGAGTCCGAGTCTTTTTCATCATAACATCTTTTTCGGGGATACCGGTATTTTTTTCTGGAGAATTTCCTCTCAATCTAGACTGTGAACGGAAATTTTCTCAACGAGGGGGTTTTTGCAATTGTTGTTGTAGAGAAGTTTCCGCTTCGATCGCCAATCCGCTAAACTGTCGGATTAAGAGTGAAGGACTCTCCCTAGAATCGGCAGCGAGGAAAAATAACCAACGGCTGCCGGGGGTGAGTTGTTCGATGGAATTGAAGTTACTTGTCAACCAAATTACAGGTAAATTAGGCAGATTGGCGTTTTTTTGACTAGCTTTTGCGTCTATACTGGCTAAAGTCTCTAAAATGACCCTTTCCCCCTGAATTAAACCCGTTTCACCGGTCCAGAGTTTCACATTTAATTGCCGACGATGGGCATAAAAATAGAGGGAAGCAGCGGCAATAATCGCCCGTTCAAAACTGTCTTCTTGCCAATCACAGAGGGTATCGAGACAGATAATCACTTCCTGTCCTCCCGTTAACACTTCTAATTCCCGAATTTGCAATTCTCCCAAACGGGCGCTAGTTTTCCAGTGAATTAAACGGGTAGAATCCCCGTGGCGATATTGTCTCAGGTTACGGGTAAGTCCTTGACTAGCCCTTTGATAATAGCGATTATTTTCTAATTTTTGTTCCATCTCTTGACCGAGGGAATCGATCAGGGGACATTGTTGTAAGGGTAAAACTTGGGGATAAACTAAAGCTTTAGCCGCTGCTTGACTACAACGACGACACCAAAATAAACCGAGAGGGGCTGCTGTTCTTAATTGTACTTCTTGCCAGTGATAAATACCCCGTTTACTGGTGGGTAAATAATAGGTCCAACGATGGCAACTTTTGGGGGCAATCGCTTCTATTGGGGTTATTTTTGGCTGATCGAGAACTATAGGCAGCATATCTGTCACTTCTAACAGATTTATCGGCTGATTGCTAGTATTTTCTATCTCTAGGCTAATACTAAGATCGTCTCCCGCACTTACGGGTACAATGGCAAGACGACGCACTTTCAGGGGAAGAAGGGAACGACGGGGTAAAATTATCGATAAAATTAAAACAGCGATCGTCGTGCCACAGATAGCATACAACCATCCCGCCATGGTATTAGTCGCCGCTCCGAAAAAACAGAGGGTAATGCCAATGATTACCCCACCACCGTAAGCGGGTAAAATACCGCGATCTTCTAACCAAGTTTTCATCAGGAAAAAATCTAGTTCTAGTCAGGGTTTAGTGGTTTTGTCGTCTTTGCTAGAAAGCTAAAAATCAGTCCCACACTTCTATAATTCCCCCAAAAACCCTGAGAAACTATCAAGGATATCGGACTGATCAGCTAAGGAAGTTCTCTTCCTTGCCACTCTTGCCATTTTTCTTAACAAAACTTAACAATTGATGGCAAAATTTTGCTTGCTTTTGTCTGGAGATTTTGGGATAATATTTTTAAAAGAGTTTATTTATAATCGTAATCTAAGCATTCAATGGTAAACACGACCATCCCATTATATGACAATCATAACCCAAGCCGCCGTCAAAGTCAAGCCCTCACTCCTAATTATTTAGGGCTGGCTGAACAAATCTAAAAACCTTGTTGGATAAGACTTTTAGACTTTTTTGAAATCCAAAAGTGCCTGGCATGGGAGTGATCAGGGGGAAACTTCAGGTACTTTTTCCCTGAAAATTGAGTAATTGACCAGATGAGATCGGTAAAACCCTACACCCCAGATCCCACGACAAACTTTTTGCCGCAAACCCTAGATTTAGTCAGGGTTTATTGGTTTTGTCGTCTTTGCTAGAAGGCTAAAATTCAGGCCCACATCTCTATAATTCCCCCAAAAGACCTCTAATCAGCGAAGGGAGTCCTATCCCTTGCCACTCTTAGGATTTTTCTTAACAAAATTTAACAATTGATGGCAAAATTTGGCTGGCTTTTGTGGGCAGATTTTGGGATAATATTTTTAAAAGAGTTTATTCATAATGGTAATCTAAGCACTTGCAATTAAACACAAACATCCCATTATGAGACAATCATAACCCAAGCCGCCGGCAAAGTCAAGCCCTCACTCCTATTATTATTAGATTTCTTGCATAATTAATTTTTGAGAGTTCAAACTCACCGTTCGCTCATTTCTCGAACCGAAAATTTGATAAATTGTCTCAAATGCAGTCTAGCAAACGCATTGAGCGTTCTACTCGAATATTTATTAGTACAAAAAGACCATTTGGAAGTTAACGAATTGATCAGGGTTTGAGCGAGTCAATTGGCGATCGCATTCGGCACTTTTCTGCTTACCTTATTCGCTAAAAAGCATACAGGATAAAGGTTAAAGCAATTTTAAAACCCTTCCCTTAAAAGAGTAAGCGAACAATGAGTCGAAGGCTCTGCCTTAAAGTAGTATTCAGGTAGAACCTCAACAAAGCGTTCCCAGGTAGAACCTGGGAACGCGCTAAAATTCAGGCCCACATCTCTATAATTCCCCCAAAAGACCTCTGATCAGCGAAGGGAGTCCTATACCTTGCCACTATTGGGATTTTTCTTAACAAAATTTAACAATTGATGGCAAAATTTGGCTGGCTTTTGTGGGCAGATTTTGGGATAATATTTTTAAAAGAGTTTATTTATAATGGTAATCTAAGCATTCAGTGTTAAACACGAACATCCCATTATATGACAATCATAACCCAAGCCGCCGTCAAAGTCAAGCGCTCACTCCTAATTATTTGTCGCCTGAAACTTCTAATTCCCTGGTCGGTGGGGGGTTGGGGATATTAGTTAAAATAACAAAGGTTGAAAACCGTGTTTGCGGGAAGCTGCGCCGATTTGTTCCATTTTAGGGACGGTAATTTGATTGCGTCCCCAAGAAAAATTAGTTTGCCAACCCTCCAACTCTAATAAAATCGCCTCGGCAAAACAGGCAAACATTTGACGAGAGGGAATATCCATATTAACGATTTTCATAATTTTCCAGTCAATATCGAGGGAATGCTCGACAATGCCGCCCTTAATCACCGAAATATCGGGGGCATTTAACACCGTGCCTAAATTTTTCGGATAACCACCATCAATAATAATACAGGGGCGCTTGAGTTTATCCACATCAATTTCCACCCCTTTAGGCATACTAGCCACCCAAACAATGATATCAGCTAGGGGTAAAGCCTCCTCTAGGGGAAGAATTTTACCGCGTCCTAACTCCTCTTGGAGAGATTGTAAACGCTCTTGATTGCGTGCCACATAGATTAGTTTTTTTGTATCGGTTTTTTCATTTAACCAACGACAAACGGCGCTGCCGATATCTCCGGTTGCCCCGCAAACCACGACGGTAGATTGAGCTAAATCGATGCCCATTTTTTCAGCGAGGGTTTCCACCTGAGTGCAGATGACGTAAGCGGTGTGGGTGTTACCTGTGGTAAAACGGCCAAAATCTAGCTCGATATTCCGCACCTGTCGATTATCTTTGAGATTAAATTCCTCGAAAATAATTGAAGAAAAACCACCGAGTGCGGTGATATTGATATCACTTTTTTGAGCGAGTGCCATGGCATTTAGCACCTTACGAATAGCAGACTTTACCCAACGATTCGACAACATCTCCGGTAAAAAACAGGATTCGATATATTTCCCTCTGATGGTTTGCCCCGTGATGCTGGTGACATGAAAATCATCGACAATTTGCGGGGGGGCAGCACACCAAAAATCTAATCCCTGGTTAGCATATTCAGGATAACCTAGATCGTCGGCGACCGATTGGGCGTGTTCTAAACTGGTAAGATGACCTATAAGACCAAACATTGATTGTTCTTTCGTTAGACTAGATGGCACTAGATAAAAATGAGGATATTGCTAAGAAATCGTTAAGACTCTTAAATATATTACACAAAAGCGCCGCTCTGTGTTGAGCGGCAGCAGGGAAAAAAAGGAAATCTAGAGACTCAAGCTTTAGACAGCAGTTAATCCGTAGGCAGACATCCGCATAATATCACGGGTGCTGAAACCAATATTGCTTAAAGCTTCCCCGTAGCTAATCATAAAGTCTTCCACGAGGGCCTCTTTTTCCATACCGAGGACGCGAGCATCATCCTCGACTTGATTGAGCATTCTCCAGACAATGGGAAGATTAGCGCGATTTGCCGCTTCTAATTCCTCTTTAGCGGTTTCAAAGTTCGCTTTTAGCCATTCTTCGCCAAAATTGAGATGTAAATATTCGTCTTTAACTACGCCTTCGGTAATTTTACGCGCAAAAGGATCGGCAACAGGAATATAAATATTATAGGCAGCGATCGCAAAAGCTTCGATAATCAAAGATTGGATCAATAAACAGGTGACGATTTTACCTTCTGCGTAGGCAATTTGGAAGTTATCGTGCAGAGAGGAAAAGAATTCTTGAGCATACTCCATATCAGGAGTGATTTGCAAATTTTGGCCGCAAGCTTGAAAACCCTTCATGTGACGGTTTTCCATTTTTGCCAGACGGTGTAACTCTTCTTTGTTATCGGCAAGGATGTCTGCTAATTGAATATAATTGCTATTGGCCTCGTATTCGCCTTCAATAACGATGGCATTAATGCGACTATAGGCTGATTTATAGGTTTCGCTAGTGAAATCAAGCTCTAATGGTACAGCAAGCTCTGGCATAAACTCGATTGACTCCTATTTCTGACGAGATTTTTCCGACGTTCTTTCCAGTCTAGGGTAAGCTTTCTAGATGGAGTTATCTTTTTACGAGTCTAGCTCGATCGGTCTTTTTTGTATAGGTTGCCCTGAGAGGCTTACTTCCCAAGTAAGCTAGGCAATTTTGATAGCCTTCACCCCACAACCCTGACAGCTGTGCATTAGACATCTATTCAATCACATTTAACAGCGTGCCTCAAATCGTCTTCGACCTCTTCACCACAGTTTCAACCCTCAAGCGCCAACTAAACCCATCTAAATCCACCGAACAAGAAACCACCAAAGTCGGCTATATTACTGAACTTCCCCGTTGACAAAAAGCGACAACTTTTGCCGGAGGAGGGATTAAGAGAATTTCTGCTGCCCCGTTACTGAGTACAAATTAGACCTCTTGCATAATTTTTTTATGGTATAATGGAGGGTTTTGCTTTTTTCTCAATTCTTAGATTGAAGTGGAAAAAAGAATAAAATGTGATCTTAGGTCAGGAAATCATCTATAATTTTGCTATGTTTATTAGCAAAATTATGGATTATCAAAACTTATCAGATGAACAATTCAAACGCCGTTTCGGTGTGTATAAACAAACATATAGAAAGATGGTAGAATCAGTAAAAAGTGTTGAAGCCGACTCTAATTCACCATCTAAAAGGGGACCGAAACCTAAACTATCTATAGAAGAACAAGTTTTAGTAACGTTAGAATATTGGCGAGAATATAGAACATATTTTCACATTGGTACAAGCTGGGAACTATCAGAATCAACTATAGGTCGGATTGTAAATAAGACGGAAAAAATGCTTTTACAATCGGGAAACTTCCGTTTAAAAGGAAAAAAAGCTTTACTCAATCAAGCAGAGATACCGGTCATAACGGTAATGGATGTAACGGAAACTCCCATTGAACGCCCCCAAAAGAAACAGAAAGATTTTTTGGGGGGTAAAAGAGGTTATCATACTTTAAAATCCCAATTAGTAGCTGATCAAAATACAGAGGAAATTATCTGTGTCTTTTGTGGGAAAGGTAGAGGTCATGATTTTAGTTTATTTAAAAAAAGTCGAGTTCGTTTTCATCCTTTAACTACCAGCATAGAAGACAGTGGTTATCAGGGAATAGATGCATACCATAGTAATAGTTATACACCGAAAAAGAAATCGAAAAATAGAAAATTAACAGAGTTAGAAAAAGAGTATAACAAGGCTTTAGCCAAAGAAAGGATTATCATTGAACCTATAAATAGGAAACTCAAAATCTTTAAAATCTTATCCTGTAAATATCGGAATCGTCGTCGAAGATATAGTTTAAGAGTTAACTTGTTGGCGGCTATTTATAACTGTGAGTTAGGGATAGGTATAGCAGCAGAAGTGTTGAACGTTGAGAAAAGTCAGAAAAAAAATGCTATTATAGATAGAATCTAGACAACTTATTCCCCTCACAATAGGGAGTTTGCCCTGATGACGAATTTTTCAAAACTCATAAAAGAGCTTCTCAAACCACTGCCTAAAAATGACTACCCCGCTTTAGATACTTTTACATTTTTGTCCTGTTGGATTGGTTTTGCTTTAGATAAAAGCATCGTCAGTATGAGGGACTTATGCAGTAGAATGGTACTTCAAGGAATTAATGTAAATTTATCCACATTTTCTAAGGCAAGCAAAATTAGAGAAACAAGTCCATTTGAGAAAGTCATTGTCGAATTAAATAAGCGTTTAGTTGCCAAAAAAGGAATAGAGAATGCGCGAGCTTTATTTCCTATTGACTCAACAATAATTAGCTTAACCAGTAAATTACTATGGTCCCAGGGATGGCATCAAGTAAAACTATTCTCTGGTCTTAATAGTATCACAACAGAGGTGGTCGGAATACTCATCCATTTTGGTCAAGGTCATGACTCAAAAGAAGGAGGAAAAACGATAGAAGCAATTCCTGTAAATGGAGTTGGAGCAATGGATAGAGGATTTGCGTCTAATCAAAGAATCACCGAATTATTAGAGAGTAGTGACAAGCATTTTGTCTTGAGAGTGAAAAATAATATTAGCCTAGAGATGCTCGAAAATGGCAAGTGTAAACTCGGAAAAGATAAAAGACAAATAGAAGTAAGAGTAGTCGCTTTTTGCGACCTAGAAAGTCAAACAGAATTTCGGCTGGCGACAGATTTACCTCTAGAAGGAGAAGGAGCAGTTAGTAATGAAGAAGTTGCCGAAATTTACATCCAAAGATGGCAAATAGAACTGCTGTGGAAATTTTTAAAAATGCATCTAAAGTTGGATAATCTAATCACTAAAAACGAGAACGGAATCCGCCTACAGATCTATAGTTGCATTATCGCTTATCTGATTCTACAGCTAATAGATATTGAAGAAGGATTTGGGAAAAGCTTATTAGACAAACTGCGCTATTTACAGAGTTTCATGTGTCAACATATTAGCTATGTACACTGGTTCCGGAGGATTGTCTATTCAATTTAAAATTTGATGTTATAGGGGTATTATGCTTGTCAATGTAAAGTTTTATTACAGGATTCAACGTTTCTGGTATAGCAGCTTCTTAAAAGTTGCCTAAAGATTAATCAAGTCAAGGAGAATTTATTCTCAATTTTTATAATTGAGATAGTTTGTGCCGCTTAAATAAAGAGGTTTTGATAACCAAATTAAAGCAGCTCTAAAGAGTTTTGAGTTAAAAGTTAAACTTCAAGTTTTCATTCAGGACAAATGTACTGATTAACTAATTTTTTGGGGAAAATTAGTTAACCCATCATTATAACATATAATTAATTTGCAAGAGTTCTATTAAAGAAACCCCTAATAAATCTAACACCTTTTGTTGCAGAGAATTCGGTCGAGTTATCTTGAAAAACGTACACTCTACTCTGTTCAAACAAATCGTCCCCAAGTCCTCCAATTCACTACCCCTAATCTCTCTTTTTTGCCAAAGATAATTTCCCTGACATAGCTTTATTTTCTCTCGGTTTAATTTTTGGTGACTTCTATCAGATTACAACATCTGCTCGAAAACTTGACAGACGCGGGGTTGAAAGCGCTGACGGTGTTTTATTTTTAAAAAAGGGCGCGTAAATTCGAGATAGCGAGGGGATAAACCGGAAGTATCGATGACTCGAATCGATCGCAATGTGCCTAATTCTAATTCCTTTTGAACCATCAATTCGGAAATCCCGGCAGCTGCCGAACTATTCTCGATGATTGCCTTCACCATTTCTCCCGTATTTAACAGCAAAGTCACCTTTAATGTCCGTAAATCGATGCCCCAATTCCGTAGCGCTTCCTCGAATCTTTGTTGAGTTCCCGATCCCGATTCTCGCATTACCCAAGGGGTTTCCACTAATTCCGGCAATTCGATCGCTTCTCTTTTATACCAGGGATGAGAACGTCCGACAATAATTAATAAGCGATCGCTGCCGACGCTCTCCTGTTCTAAACAATGTGTTAAATCACTCTTGACTTCTCCCTCGATTAATGCTAGGTCAAAACGTCCGTTAGCCGTACCCAGACAGATTTCTTCCGTATTAGCTAGGGTGCAATTGATCTTAATTGCTGGATAGCGCTCCTGAAAATCGCTAATTTTTGCCGGCAGCCAATAGTTACCAATAGTCAAACTCGACCCTAATTGTAGTTCTCCCCGTTGCAAGTCGTTGAATTCCGCCAATCCCCTTTCTGTCAAAGTTACCTGGGTGAGAATGCGTTGCGCTTCTAATTGCAGTAAACGTCCTGTTTCCGTGATCTCGATGTGACGACCGACGCGGTGGAATAATTTCACCCCGTATTCATTTTCTAGGGAGGCAATGGCGGCACTGACGGCCGGTTGGGTGATATATAAAGCTTCTGCTGCTTTGGTGAAGTGGAGATGTTCGGCAGTCGCGAGAAAGATTTCCAGTTGATCTAGGGTCATTCTGGCCATGGCAAGGGGTTTTTTGTCTCTATTGGTCTTTCCATCATTTTAATTTATTAAATCAACAAGAAAGAATATTTGATTTTATTAATGGCTCTTTCTAGAGTGGAGGTAGGGCGATCGAGACCAGAAGAGCCGATTAAGAAAAAAATCCTATGACTACCATGATTACTGCCATATCCACAGCAATAGCGGCGTTTATTGCCACTAATCTCGATGACATCCTGATTTTGACGATTCTTTTCGCCCAAGTCAATAAACTTTTTCGCCGTCGTCATATCGTTATCGGTCAGTATTTAGGCTTTATACTGCTGATTTTGGCGAGTTTAACCGGCTTTTTCGGGAGTTTCTTGATTCCGGCTCAGTGGATTCGTTTTCTCGGTCTGTTACCCGTGATTTTCGGGATTAGGAGTCTCTGGCAGCGAGAAGAAACCGAGACGGATAATAATGTGGAGATGGCTGTAGAATCAGCACCGTCTTCTCCTTTGGCGGCCTGGTTTTCCCCTCAAACCGGCGCTGTGGCGGCAATTACCATCGCCAATGGCAGTGATAATATCGGCATTTATCTGCCGCTGTTTGCTAGTAATACCTGGCCAAATTTAGTCACTATCGTCAGCGTTTTTCTGATCTTGGTGGGTGTTTGGTGTTTTACTGCTCATCAGTTGACTAAATTACCGGCGATCGCTAATTTAATTACCAGTCACGGCAGCCACTTTGTCCCCTGTGTGCTGATCGGTTTGGGTGTGTTTATGATCAAGGAAAGTCTTCTCCTGGCTTTCTTGGCCTTATCCTTAAGCTATGGATGGGCGCTTCTCCAGCAGCAAGCAGAATCTATTTAATTTTTAATTCAATACAAATACATCTAAAAAGAGATTTTAGATTTTTTCAATACCATCTATAACTCAAGTGCCATAGAATAACATCATCTTATCTTTTCAAGCGGTCAACTTGAAACCGCCCCCTAGCCATCTCGATCATGTTATTTTTTCTCAAATCGCCAGTGACGGAAAGCAAGACCAGCATTAAACCGAAAAAAGTCAATCCCAATCGAGTCCGCGATCATCTGGCCAATGAACGCACCTATCTGTCTTGGATGCGAACGGCGATCGCATTAATGGGTTTTGGTATGGTTATCCTGCGCTTACGGGCCTTTCATCCTCCTCTGGTTCCCAGGCCCGGTTATGGTTGGAAATTAGGCTTAATGTTTGCTTTAGTGGGTTTATTGACCGTATTTTTGACCACAGCCCATTATTTTACAGTCAGACGAGATATAGATGAAGATACCTACGAACCAGCCGATCGATGGGTGCTACTATTTAGTTTAGCGATCGTTATTCTCGGTGCGGGAATTATCTATTTTGTCGCCACCAGTCCCGATCTGTTGATGGGTAGTATGATGACCTTCGAGTGAACTCTGGGGATTAGGTTGGTTGGAGTAAGCGCCAACTGACCGTGACCAGAATAGTATAAAGCAGTATTTTTAGGGCATTTTTGGGGAAATATTCCGATAATCTTGCTCCCACTACTACCCCCGGTATTCCACCCAACCAGATGGGAAGTACCAGATTCCAATCTACCGTTCCTAATCCCAGATGACCAATGGAAGTACAGGTTAAGAGGATGGACGCTTGCGATAGATCTGTACCGACTAATTTGCGAGAATCAAGGTGAAAAAAGGTCATCAAGACCAATGCAAACAAGGAACCACTGGAAATACTGGTTAAACCGACCAAATAGCCTAAAACTGCCCCTAATATCGTTGTTTTTATCTGACCAGAGCGAGTGGTTAAATCTAATTTTGGCCAGGACCAAGGGGACAAATCGGGAAAAAATAAGGAGATTAGTAGTTCCAGGGCCGCTAGGACAGTCACGATCATCAAGACAAGGCCGATGATAGGAGGCAACCATTGATCGAGATTGAGGGAGCTATTCTGCTGAAAATAGCGAAAACCGACTAATCCTAACAGAGAACCGGGTACACTGCCAATTACTAGCCATTTTACCACCTCTAAGTCGATCGTTTGCTGTTGCCAGTGACGAACGGTGCCGACCACTTTCATCAACCCGGCCGCTACCACATCGGAACCCACTGCGGTGGTAGCGGGAACCTGAAATACAAAGATCAATAGGGGTGTAATCAAGGATGAACCGCCAATTCCCGTTAATCCCACGACAATTCCGATAAAAAAGCTAAATATTGTCAATAAAGAATAGTCCATTTTTGCCTCAGTTGTCTCTTTTCTCCGGTGTGTTTCTGGTGGTTAAGGGACAAAATTAGTTAATTAAGCCTTTAGAACCGACTAAAAGAGCAAAAAACAGTAATAGTAAGCTTTTATCTCTGTTTAATCTTTTAGTCTCTGTTTATAACCAGTAATCTCCCGAATCGAAACTTAATTTTCTTGCTATCTTGTAAAATGTAAGTGTATTTTAATACGATTGCGATTGAATCATGGTTAAAATACGGTCAAACCCTATACATTTTTTTGCCAGAGGATTAGCTACCGTGAGCATCATCATCGAGCGAGTATCGAAAAAATTCGGCACCTTTACTGCTTTAGACAACATCAACCTAGAGATCAAATCGAATCGTCTGGTGGCACTGCTGGGGCCGTCCGGTTCAGGAAAAACCACTCTCCTGAGAGCGATCGCAGGATTAGAACCTCCCGACACAGGCAAAATTATCATCAACGGCAAAGACACAACCAATTTAAATGTCAGAAAAAGGAATATTGGCTTTGTTTTTCAGCATTATGCGCTTTTTAAACATCTGATGGTGCGTCAGAATATCGCTTTCGGTTTAAAGATTCGCAAAGCTGCCCCGGACTACATTCAAAAACGAGTGGACAATCTCTTGAGTTTAATTCAATTGCAGGGATTAGGCGATCGCTATCCGGCCCAACTATCCGGGGGTCAACGTCAACGGGTTGCCCTGGCCCGGGCTTTAGCGGTGGAACCGGAAGTATTATTATTAGATGAGCCTTTTGGGGCCTTGGATGCCAAAGTTAGAAAAGAGCTACGAGTTTGGTTGCGACAGTTACACGAGGAGGTTCATGTCACCAGTGTTTTTGTCACCCACGACCAGGAGGAAGCCATGGAAGTGGCCGACGAGATCGTAATTTTTAATGAGGGTAAAATCGAACAGGTGGGAACTCCCGATCAGGTGTACGATCATCCTGCCTCTGCTTTTGTGATGAGTTTTATCGGCCGGGTGAATGTTGTACCACCGACCTCGGCTGCACTATTCGGGCAGCTCGGAGGGGGTACTAACGGAGTCAAGATTTTTATTCGTCCCCACGACCTAGAAATTCTCTCTTTTCCCAATGGGTCTAGCATTGCGGCAAAAGTCGAGCGCATTATCCATCTGGGTTGGGCCATCGATGTGGAATTAATTCTACCCGATCGCTCTCTCCTGATTGCCCATCTGAATCGAGAACAACTGGATCAACTGCACCTCCAAGTCGGGGAGCAAGTTTATGTTCGTCCTCGGTATGCTCGCGTTTTTGCTTAAAAGTAAGGACGTTGCTGATTTGAGGTCTGAATCTTCTTTTGTGGGATTTTTCAAACCTAGACCCAAACTAACTTTTGCACGGGAACCTGCGCGGCCGGCATTCATACCTTATTCAGCAACGCCAACTTTTTTAGAACAGATACCCCAAACAAAAAAACGATCGCTCTAATGGCGATCGATTTTTTGGGGCTGACAACGACCCTAATAATTCCATCTTGGCCCTTTTTGCCCTCCGGTTTTCCATCCCTTTCCGTTGCGAGTGTCAAGGTGAACAAAACCCCGGCGCGCCCCGTACCCGAGCGCTCCATACCAATGTTGATCAAGCCACGTTTGAAACTTAGCTAAAGACGAGGGATTAGCTGGGCGAATATCGACCGCCCGGCCGTAAAGATGCTGAGAATTGGAAGACCCACCCACGGCGCGATTAACCACCGGCGGGCGATACCAAGAGGTAACTAACACCGGAGAACCCCACTCCTCACGGATTTTATCGAGTTCGATCGCAAGTCGGAAAATCTCGCGCTCTATATCGCTACCGACCGGGGGAGTTCGCCGCGAGTCATTCTGAGTTACTTCGCTGACGCTAAAATATCTGCTGATCTTAGACTGACGATTATTCCAGTTAATTTTAGTAGAAGCCATTAGTCACTCGTCCTCTTTGTTTGATGACCATTGTCCTAAACCCGCACCAATTAAAGCGCTAGGAGCAGACAAAGCAAGAATTAATTTTTCCTCTGGAAGGACTAAACTTAATGCAATCGCACTAATTAATCCCGATGAAATAAAAACTAAAGCTATTTTGTTTTTAAGAGACATTCTAGGCATACAAAAAAAACCACTAAAAACAAAAAACAATCCTTTAAACATCCCCCACATAAGGCGGGCGGTTGCCGTAAGGGTGATTACTGGGTAAAAGAGACTGCATCTCCCATTCCCAATGCAAATAACCAGTTAACAAATTAATCTCTGAGCTAGATAGTTCTCTAGTCCATAAGAGATTTTCGGCTATAAACCCATTCATCCCAGAATCAGATGTTGTCATATCGTTGCCAATTCTAATTCTATTAATATTAAAACTTGCTGTAGAAGTATTTCCATTTACGGGGGTTCCTCCATTTAAAATTATTCTTGTTTGAGAACCGTTTTTAGTAGCAATAACAGAAGCCCACTGGTTGTTGATTAGCGGCGAAGTTTGACCCGCTATAGCATTATTTCTGTACATATAAACCCCATTGGTGCCATTAATTCCGTATCCCAATAGGATACCGCTCGTATTACTGAAATCTTGCTCCGTCGAGGAAGCAAGGGACCACAGCCTACCAAATCTAGTTCTTGATACAACCGATGGATCAGAGTTATTTCTGTGAAGAGAAACTAAAGTAAGTGCATTTCCTCCGTAGTTAAAAAGAGCAGAAAGAAATTGACTAGAGCTAGTATTATTAATACTTAATACCGACTTACCTCCTAATTCTGTGGTATTTACTGTAATCGCACCAGTGGCAGAAAAACTTAAATCATTAGCTATATCTTTCACTCCTGTCAGGTTTGATCCGCTTAGATTAAGTGTATTAGAAGCGTTAGCTTTAACCCAAATTGTAGGATTTAAAAGCTTAGGAGTAAACAACTCCATCCCTGAATTAATAAAGAAAAATTTAGCCATTATTTAAATGTTAGTGAAAGTTGAATCAATCCCTTGCTTAATAATTCTAGAGTTAATGCGTCGTCTGCAAATTGTGCTTGAACTGATTGTATAATTTCCGCTTCACTAGGAGATTTTAGCCGTAAACTATTGGGATTAGAAGGATTCGGCTCTAACACTAAATCAATTCGGGGATTATTGCCGATAACAGCTTCATTCATTGCTAACTCAGTTAGCTTAATCTTTGCCATAGCATCAAATCTTAAAGCATCAGACAACAATCCTTTAATCATAAACACTTGCAACTCCTGAAGAGTACTAAAAAGAGGTAATGTACTGGTTGATTGCGCTAAAATTTGCGCTTGATTAATCATCGCAATTTGATAGATTTCTTTGATAGTAGAGTCATCTTCTCCCGTGATAAATTTACGGATTGCGATTAAGGAATTTGTCATAGTGCCTCCGTGACATCTAATCTAAACGATAAATTTAATGTTCCCGTGATAGAAGCAAAACTAATTCTTAAGCGTTGCCCTGCCGGGATAACATTATTTACACTTGCTAACTGGTCAGCTAAAACTGAAGTGGTACAGGCAAGAGTAGATAATCCTGTAATATTTGTCCAGCTATTTAATCCAAACTGAATACTAATAATAGCCGTTCCACTAGATTGACTGTTAATTAATCCACTAAGTCGATTAATTGTTGTTTCTCTAAGTAAAGCTGGTAAGGTGTAGGTTTTAGGGAAAGTGCTTCCTTCTAAAAAAGGCGAATTTTCATTTAACGCTCCAATAGAAAAAAACCAGGAATCTTCTCTTAACAAAGAATAAAACTCTAACCCATTCGCCGATTGATTGACTCTAACTCCTCTCCTAGATTGTCCAAAATAAGAGTTAGGAGCATCAGATAACTGAGTAAATGTACCCGCTACTCCTGAAGGACCTTGAATCTCAGAAAGAGAAACTAAATTTTTCCAAGTTGTTTCACCAACTACTCGCCACTGAATAAAAGAGTTAAAAACTCTTAATTCTGTGTTTTTGCCAGGCTCTATTTTTTGCAGTCCAATCATTAAAGCGGCTCAATCATTGAAGGATAAATCGCAGGAGACAAATAACACTCTCTACCTGCTAAATATATAATTTCAGTTGCAACGTTAGATTCCATTTTAACCGTTAGGCCTTTAGGAAGAATCGTTAAAGGAGGAATCCAAGTAGCCCAAACATTAGAACTATCTACCTGTCTAGCTTGCAAGTTAAAACTAATTAAAGTTGTAAAATTGTCCCCCGCTATGAAGCTAGAAACAGAAAGGTCTATTTTAGCCGTAGTAGTTGCTGGCGTAACGGTTTTTACCCAAATTGACATTAATTCAAAGTCAATCGGCAACTCCCACACCACCCCACGATTAGCCTCTAGAAAGTTGTAATTAACTAGCTGGTGATAAGATTCTATTCCCTGTGCGTGACGGAAAATATTATTTTCTTGATAGCCTCTTAAAGAAACTTGTCCCGCGGGAATTATTGACGGAAGATAGCTCATAACAGCAAAGTATTATTTAAATTGGTTGGGTTTGGCAATCTCTCTAAAATCTCGTCAAGCTTTTCGTCTGTTTTGTCGATAGACTGGACAGGGGCAAATAAAGATATATTCCAATTAACAAGCCAAGGAACGGGATTAAAAACTAACAGAGATTTGTTATACCAATTCTCCAAAATCTGACTACAAATAGTGTAGAATATCATCTTAGTAGAGTTAAAGGAAAAATATGGCAGGAGTTTCTAAGATAGAAATCAGAGAAAGCGAAGCAGAACTCAAGGAACTGCTCAGACAAGAAAAAACTGGTTCAGGAAAAGAAAGAATACAAGTATTGTACTTATTAAAGACAAAAAAGGCAAAAACGGTGACAGAAGCCGCCGAAATGATCGGGAGAAACAGAGTCACCGTACAAGATTGGGTAGGAAAATACCGTCAAGGGGGATTAGAAAAATTATTGTCGAAAAAAGTGGGTACAGGAAGACCAAGAAAAGTTCCCCAATGGGCAGAAAAAGCCTTAGAAAAAAGATTAAAAGAAAACCAAGGGTTTGATAGTCAGGTCGAGATTTGTGAATGGTTAGAGAAAAAAATAGGGATAAAAGCAAAGTATAAAACCGTTCATAAATTAGTATATTATAGACTAAAAGCGTCACCAAAAATAGCGAGACCAAAAAGCCTAGAGCAGTCAGAAGAAAGGTTAGAGTATTTTAAAAAAACTTCTTAGAAAACCTGGCAATGCTGAGTTGGGTGGCAATGATAATGATGGGATTAGAGGGAAAAATTCGCTTTTTATGTGAAGATGAAACTCGAATAGGACTGAAGACTATCAGTGGCAGAAAAATCACAGCAAAAGGGATAAAACCTTATGGGAAGGTGCAGTGGAAATTTCAAGCAACTTATATATATGGAGTGGTAGAGCCGAAGACAGGAGAGCATTTTTTTTACGAATTCACTCATTTAAACAGTCAATGTTTTCAGATATTTTTAGAGTTAGTTGCTGAACATTTTGCCGATAGTATAGCAAAGAGCGGGATAGTTAGGACATAATAGAGAAAAAGAAATGAGGAGAAGCTTTCATGGCAGCACCCTATAGTGATGATTTAAGACAGAAAGCAGTGAGTGCCGTAGAGCGAGGGGAGAAAAAAAGCCATGTCTGTCGCACCCTCAATATTAGTCGTAATACATTAGACATCTGGCTGAAACGGAAGAAACAAACTGGGACGGTGGCCGCTAAAACTAACTATCGTCGAGGGCCGAAGCCCCAAATTGACGATTTAGAAGCCTTTCAAAAGTTGGCCGAACAATATGGGCATTTGACCCAAGAAAAAATGGCCCAAAAATGGGCTAACCCAGTCAGTAGGATGAGAATTGGTCAAGCCCTCAAAAGAATTGGATTTACTAGAAAAAAAAACTTATGGCTACAGAGAAAGAGATGAAGAAGCCCGAAAAGAGTTTCTCCAAAAAATCAGAGGTTATGCCCCGGAAAGATTTGTCTATATTGATGAAGCTGGAATAGATAAGTACCTAAGCAAAATTAATTACACATATCTAAACACCTCTTGCAAGAGGCACTCTTGCCTCTTGCCTATCTTCACTAGGAAATTAATTTTGCACGACTACTTAACACCATCGATTACCCTTATGGCAGAAACGTTGAATCCTGTAATAAAACTTTACATTGACAAGCATAATACCCCTATAACATCAAATTTTAAATTGAATAGACAATCCTCCGGAACCAGTGTACATAGCTAATATGTTGACACATGAAACTCTGTAAATAGCGCAGTTTGTCTAATAAGCTTTTCCCAAATCCTTCTTCAATATCTATTAGCTGTAGAATCAGATAAGCGATAATGCAACTATAGATATGTAGGCGGATTCCGTTCTCGTTTTTAGTGATTAGATTATCCAACTTTAGATGCATTTTTAAAAATTTCCACAGCAGTTCTATTTGCCATCTTTGGATGTAAATTTCGGCAACTTCTTCATTACTAACTGCTCCTTCTCCTTCTAGAGGTAAATCTGTCGCCAGCCGAAATTCTGTTTGACTTTCTAGGTCGCAAAAAGCGACTACTCTTACTTCTATTTGTCTTTTATCTTTTCCGAGTTTACACTTGCCATTTTCGAGCATCTCTAGGCTAATATTATTTTTCACTCTCAAGACAAAATGCTTGTCACTACTCTCTAATAATTCGGTGATTCTTTGATTAGACGCAAATCCTCTATCCATTGCTCCAACTCCATTTACAGGAATTGCTTCTATCGTTTTTCCTCCTTCTTTTGAGTCATGACCTTGACCAAAATGGATGAGTATTCCGACCACCTCTGTTGTGATACTATTAAGACCAGAGAATAGTTTTACTTGATGCCATCCCTGGGACCATAGTAATTTACTGGTTAAGCTAATTATTGTTGAGTCAATAGGAAATAAAGCTCGCGCATTCTCTATTCCTTTTTTGGCAACTAAACGCTTATTTAATTCGACAATGACTTTCTCAAATGGACTTGTTTCTCTAATTTTGCTTGCCTTAGAAAATGTGGATAAATTTACATTAATTCCTTGAAGTACCATTCTACTGCATAAGTCCCTCATACTGACGATGCTTTTATCTAAAGCAAAACCAATCCAACAGGACAAAAATGTAAAAGTATCTAAAGCGGGGTAGTCATTTTTAGGCAGTGGTTTGAGAAGCTCTTTTATGAGTTTTGAAAAATTCGTCATCAGGGCAAACTCCCTATTGTGAGGGGAATAAGTTGTCTAGATTCTATCTATAATAGCATTTTTTTTCTGACTTTTCTCAACGTTCAACACTTCTGCCCTTATGGATATTGTCACAAATCAGAAAGATTTGAGGCTTTAAAGTTAGGTCACTGTAGCGAAAGAGTTAGTGTGATCAGCGGTTGGTGGCGTGGTTCCACGATCGCGCCAATGGTGTTTGAGGGGTACTGTAATACAGAGTTGGTGTGTGAGTGGATAGAACAATTGCTATTACCCGAACTACTACCCGGTCAAATTATCATCATTGATAACGCCAGTTTTCATCCCAAAGAGAGAATCAAAAAATTGTTAGCTAAAGCGGGATGTGAAGTGCTATTTTTACCCGCCTATTCTCCAGATATCAACAAAATTGAAAAGTTCTGGGCTAGATTGAAAAACTATGTTAGTCAGATTATCAATGATAGTGAAAACCTTGTGGATGCTGTGAGTAAAGCCTTCAGGCATCTGTCCTAACTAACTCGTTCTATGCCATATTTTAATCATCCAGTTAGATAATGCTCGATTTCATAAGGCGAAAAAGTTAAAAATTCCCGACAACATTATACTGATATTTCAACCGCCCTATTGCCCTGAATCCAATCCAATTGAACAGATTTGGCAATACTTAAAGAAGGGATTGAGATGGAAATTACCAGCTTCTTTAGATGAATTAAGAGAATTAATTACCGAGAGACTGAAAGTTATGACCCAGAAGGTAATTGCTTCGATTACAGGACGTGCTTATATTCTTGAGGCTTTATCTGTAGTCGGTATTTAGAGAATTGGTATTAGTTAAACTTAATGTCATTAAATGTCCGTTTAATTGAATTTGAGCGCTTTTTAATAGCCACAAATTGCCGCCATCTTCCCAATACTGATTAAACCATCCCGCCCTTCTCCATGTTGTTTGTGGAGTCGATAAAGTCACTTTAACTAATATCGACTCTATGGGAAAATTTAAAGGAATATTCAAGGGATCATTTTGATTGTTGGCATTATAGAAAATCTGCCAATTCCCTTCGCTAATCATTATGAGAAAACAGCTTTAGTCGGATTGACCACGCCCTTAATCGTGCCGCCTTTAAAGCTGCCGCTAGGCGCAAAATCAGCGGCTTTGTTTTTAGCCACAATCATCCGGGCATATTTTCTCCTTAAAGTAGTACCTGCCCCCGTTGTATAAACAATTGTTTTTCTCACCCCATAGCCAGACCGCAGTAGTGCCTCTACTGTACAAACCGGAGCCGTTTCGTCGGTGGTGTCTGCGGCGCTCGTGTTCGTCACTTTTGAAACTCCGGTTTCTGATTCTTGTAATCCCTCGTAGCTTTCCTTGGGAGCGAAAAAATAAAAGCTCATGCTTGAGGGTGTTCCTGTTAGCTCCCCAACGGTAATTTTAAAGCGACCGAATCCTGTAGCCATTGTGTTTTTTCCTTAAAATAGTTAAATTAGGTTAGGCGACGGCGACGAGGAATTCCCGCACCGGTAATATTGTTTCCTTTGTAGTTTTTGCCTTTTAACGACGAAAATGCAGTATCTACTTTACTTGTCGGGCAAATAATGCGCGCGCTTTTAGTCACAGTCCTTCCGCTAACTGTGGCTCGATAGGAAAGTCGCACCCGGATTAGTTTGCCTGCTTTTAGCCCTTCTGAGACAGGCAGCCAAACATCGTCGTCGTCTGCCTCGAAAGTTGAGGGGTTTTGTCTTGTGAGTCCGACAGCAGAAGCTATGGTACTGTTATCCGAGTCGTACACATCCGGCAAATCAAGAAGATATCTAATTGATCCTTCTGTGAAGGTGTGAGGAACTAAAATAGCCATTAAGCAGAAATTACCCGTAATCTTTGTCTAGTCACACTTTCGCCTATTTTCCCTGTAATCGCAATCACCATCAACGCATATATGCGTTGATTAACAGACGATGCAATTGACATCCTCACCGCCGTGAACGGACGGTGATTCCCAAACCTCACGATTTAGGCTTCGGCCGTGAGCTCAGCCGAACGGTTTCTGTTTCTTTCCCGAAGGATTTTTCGCACCTGCCTTAACAGATTTACTCTGTTCTGGTCTTATAGTCGCTCCACAGACTGACACCGCAAGCCCTGCGGCCAAAATATTTTTACTGGCGTTAATATCTCGGTCATGGTGAGTCCCACAGTCTGGACAGTCCCACTCTCGAACATTTAACGGCATTTTCTCAGCAATATACCCGCAATTACTACACCTTTTAGAGCTAGGAAACCATCTATCTATTTCGATGTAGTTTCTCCCATACCAACGGCATTTATAGGCTAATTGTCGGGTAATTTCTCCCCAGCTTACATCAGATATTGCCTGAGATAATTTCGGGTTTTTGACCATATTCTTGACGGCTAAATTCTCAACCACAATCGTTTGGTTTTCACGAACTAATTGAGTGGTTAGCTTATGTAAATGGTCTTTTCTGCTATCGGTGATTTGAGCGTGAATTCTGGCTACTTTGATTCTTGCTTTTTCCCGATTTTTTGAGCCTTTCTTCTTCTTAGAAAGATTTTTTTGGGCCTTTCGCAGTCTCCGATAATGCTTTTTAAAATGCTTGGGATTAGATACTTTATCGCCATCGCTGGTAATCACGAGGCTACTAATTCCTAAGTCAATTCCGATGGCTTTATCTGTTACTGGTAGAGGCTTAATCGTTGGGTCATCAAATCTAATTGAAATATGCCAACGTCCAGAAGGATGTAATCTGACTGTTACTGTGCTTGGTTCACAGCTTTCTGGTATTTGTCTTGACCATCGAATAGGTAAGGGTTCTGTGCATTTGGCTAAATAGATTTGTTTGTCTTTGAACTTAAAAGCAGATTTGGTAAATTCGGCACTTCCTCCCTGATGTTTTTTCTTAAAGTTAGGATACTTAGTACGACCAGCAAAGAAATTAGTAAAAGCTGTTTGTAAATGTCTTAAGCCTTGTTGTAAAGGTACACAGCTAACTTCATTGAGAAAGTCTAATTCTTCTTGCTTTTTCCACTCGGTCAACATTGAAGAAGTTTCAGTATATCCTACTCTTTCTTGTCTTTCATACCAAGCTTGTGTTCTGAGATGGAGTGCCTTATTGTCAACCAATCTTACACAGCCCAAAGTGCGCCGCAATAGCGACTCTTGTTCGGGTGTGGGGTAAAATCGGAACGAGTAGGCTTTTTCCATGTCTCACATTCTAGCATATATTTCGTAAATGTTCTAATATTTAACAGTAAAGCCGTCGTAGAACGACGGGGTTTCAGACCCAAATTTTCGATGAAACGAGGCTTCTCTATCAACTTTTAACGGAGAATTTGGTAAAGTGATTGGGATCGACACCGATCGCGCCTTCACCGTCCGCATCTTGCAGGTTAGCACCGTCTAACCGAGCATTAGTGAGATTGGCCTTCTCTAAGTCAGCTTTTTGCAGATTGGCGTTGGTTAAGTTTGCTCCTTGCAGGTTAGCTTTTTCTAAATCTGCACCTAAGAGATTGGCCCCGCTTAAATCGGCTCCCGCTAGGAGAGTTTTGCCGAGGTCGGCTCCCTGGAGATTAGTCCCTTTGAGGTTAGCACCCTGTAAGTTTGTTCTTTCTAGATCCGCTTGGCTGAGGTTTGCTCCTTCTAGATTGGCCGAGGACAAGTTTAAATCTTTGAGGCTAATTCCGTTAAAGTCACAACCGACACAGGCGTTAGTTTCCTGTAGTTTTTGCAGATTATCCGCGGCGGCAGCCGGCTCGACCAGAGTAATTTTTGCCGGTGCGCTGTCAGTGGGGGTAACGGCCTTAGCGATGGCAGGGTGGAAGCAAGAAAAAATTGTGATTAGCAATAGACAGAAGGCTGTCAGTAGCGTCGGTTTCATCGTTTTTGATCTCCTTGAGTGATCTTTTTGAGTCTCTGTTTTCACTCTAGGCAATGGCTTTAATAAAAACAAATATTCTTTGTTTTCAAATCCATAAATTCCCTTTATGCAAAGCTGGGAAACCCCCTCGCCTTCCATCACTTTTATTTATTAAAACGACAATTAAGAATATTTGCTTTTATGCTTGTCTCGTACCTAAGATGATATTGGACACAATCGGGAATCCCGTGTTAAACTGCCTCGATAAGATGATGTCACTCTAAAAACCTTTCACTATATAATCTAATGGTAATACAATCGGTCAGTTTAACAGTTAAGGACTATAAGTCTAACCTTCCCGTGGCTATCTTGTGTGGTGGCAAAGGAACCCGACTGCGGGAAGAAACCGAATTTCGACCTAAGCCGATGATTGCCATCGGAAATCGGCCAATTATTTGGCATATCATGAAAACCTATGCCCACTATGGCTTAACTGACTTTATGCTCTGTCTAGGGTATAAAGGGGAAATAATCCGGGACTATTTCTTTAGCTATGATTGGAATCAAAGTGATGTCCTCTTAGAGTTAGGCAATAAAAAAGTGACCAAACTCGATAGTGGACACGAGGAGGAAGACTGGCGTATTTGGTTAATTGATACAGGACAGGAAACCATGACCGGAGGCCGTCTTAAACGTCTCACCCCTTACATAGAGAGAAGCGGAAGCGAGATCTTTTTAGCCACCTATGGGGATGGGGTTTGTGATGTGAATATTGCGGATCTGTTGGATTTCCATTACTCCCATGGGAAATTAGCCACGATGACGGCGGTTCGTCCTTCTTCTCGCTTTGGCGAGTTAATCATTGAGGGTAATTTAGTCACTCAATTCCAAGAAAAGCCCCAAACGGCTGAAGGATGGATTAATGGGGGTTATTTTGTCTTAAATCGCAAGGTTTTGGATTTAATTGAGGGAGATACGACGACTTTTGAAGCACAACCCCTAAGAACCCTAGCCGCTTTAGGAGAACTCGCCGTCTATAGGCATGATGGGTTTTGGCAGTGTATGGATACTTACCGAGAAATGGAAATACTCAATCACCTTTATGACACTGGACAAGCTAGATGGAAAATATGGTAAAGGAAACATTTTAGCTGGGCAAAAAGGTCTTTATTGCTGGTCATACTGGCTTTAAGGGGTCTTGGCGGGCTTTTTGGTTACTCCATTTGGGGGCAGAGGTAAAAGGCCTCAGTTTAGCTCCCAATACCACCCCCGCTTTATTTGACCAGTTAGACTTAGCCCGGAATCTGAGTCACCATCTAGGGGATATTCGAGAGGCTGAGTTAGTGACTCGTTTAATCGCTTCATGGCGACCGGATGTAATCTTTCATTTAGCGGCGCAATGAGCGTCTTATACCGAACTCAAGTCATTGACAGATAGTCAATCCTTTAATAGCAGCAGGCACAAAGTGGACATAGTAAATTCAATACATCTCCAGATTAGGAAAATGCTCAAACAGCAATCAAAAATTGATGGCAGATTTTTGGTAATTGCTGCACTCTTAGGATATTTTGGGTTATTGTATCTAGCTAATTTTTTTGTTCCCTATCACAAGTTTTGGAGGAAACTGGGGGTTCCAGCGGCTAAAAACACTTTTATGGATCTTGGATACGTATTAGGTGCTTTTGATTGTGATCGATTGACTGGCGAAGTTTCCCTAACAAATAATTCCTGCTTCAATCAAATAGCTTATCCTAGTAGTTGGTCTTTATTAACTTGGCTGGGGTTAGAGCAGCGTGATACTATATTTTTAGGAGTTTTATTTGCTTTAATCTTTTATGTTGTCACTTTAATGATCATTGGCAGATTAAATTATCAAGAAGCTGTAGTTTACACCCTAATTTTATGCTCACCACCGGTAATGCTTTTAGTCGAACGTGGCAACGTAGATATTGTTATCTATTCTTGGCTTGGTGTCGGACTAATGATAATTAAGAATAGCCGAGCATTAATTTTTAGGTTGTGTGCCTATTTGTTAATATTTTTTTGGGGAGTTATTAAACTATTTCCAATTTTCGGTCTGGCAGTAATTATTAAAGAAAAAAGAAATATATTTCTGTTCTTGTTGGCTATTTTTACCACTGCTTTTATTACTTATTTTCTGGCTAGTATAGGGGAGATGAAAACTATCTCACAAGCATTTGATGTTGAGAGTGTTTGGTTTCGTTTTGGACATCAATCCCTCTTTTTAAAAGTCAAAACTTTGCTATTAAATCTTTCTTTATCTACTGGCGGCGAAACTGATATTAAAAAGACGCTCAGATATATGATGTATATAATTATGAGTTTATTGACGCTGTTAATCTTGACCAGAGTTTTATTGTCGAAATTTAAAATTTTTCGAGAATGGCTTAGTTCGGATTTTGTCTCAACAGATTCGGGCAAATCTTTAGATAAAAGTCAATATATTGATTATTTCCGTCTGGCAGCAGGCATTTATTTAGGAAATTATCTGGTTATTGGCCTTGTTATGGATTACAAATTAACTTTTCTAATCTTTGCCCTTCCTCAAATCTTGGATTGGATTAAGCAAGAAAATCAGTTAAGCTTGTCTTCCAGTATGGCTTTAGTCGCTATAGTGGGAACCTTTTACGCGAGTCCATTCTTACATCCTTGGGCAATTGATGAAATTATCAATTTGCTCTTATTTGCCAATTTATTATACATTTCACTTCTCTCTATGCCTGAATGGCTAAAAAGTTTAGTCCATAAGAGATTGTCTGGCAAATTTTCTGGATAAAAGTTTAACCACAGGCTAATATATAGCAAAACTAAATGAATTGTCAAATCCCCTTAACCAATTGACATCCTCCGTCAAGTTCATGTATAGTAGCTCCCAAAGAGTTAGGGTGATGGGTTTAAGCCTTCACAAAGACTCTTTTCGGCGATTACTTGCAGAAAGCCGTTGAAATTAACTGAAAACCCGGTATAGCGAGTCTATTTGACTTGTGAACAATCGTAGCTCCCCTCTCCTTCTGGGATGAGCCTGATGGGTTTTGGCAGTGCATGGATACTTACCGAGAAATGGAAATACTCAATCACCTTGATGACACTGGACAAGCTAGATGGAAAATATGGTAAAGAAAGCATTTTAGCCTGGCAAAAAGGTCTTTATCACTGGTCATACGGGCTTTAAGGGGTCTTGGCTGGGGTTTTGGTTACTCCATTTGGGGGCAGAGGTAAAAGGCCTCAGTTTAGCTCCCAATACCACCCCCGCCTTATTTGACCAATTATAGGACTTACGCATTGACAGGATCGACCAAATATGAGGTATGGGTTTCGGGCATTTTAACGTGATTTTTTGATGACTTTTGAGCGATCGCTATCGATCAGAAGTTAATCGCCAAAAGTCTGAAACGACGGATTTTCGTTCATACACATCATGGTGAATTTGTACAGTGCGTAACTCCTAAATTAGACTTAGCCTAGAGGCTGAGTTAGTGACTCGTTTAATCGCTTCATGGCGACCGGATGTAATCTTTCATTTAGCGGCGCAATGAGCGTCTTATACCGAACTCAAGTCATTGACAGATAGTCAATCCTTTAATAGCAGGAGGTACAAAGTGGACATAGTAAATTCAATACATCTCCAGATTAGGAAAATGCTCAAACAGCAATCAAAAATTGATGGCAGATTTTTGGTAATTGCTGCACTCTTAGGATATTTTGGGTTATTGTATCTAGCTAATTTTTTTGTTCCCTATCACAAGTTTTGGAGGAAACTGGGGGTTCCAGCGGCTGAAAACCCTTTTATCGATCTTGCAGCCGTATTAGGTGCTTTTGATTGTGATCGATTGACTGGCGAAGTTTCCCTAACAAATAATTCCTGCTTCAATCAAATATCTTATCCTAGTAGTTGGTCTTTATTAACTTGGCTGGGTTTAGAGCAGCGTGATACTATATTTTTAGGAGTTTTATTTGCTTTAATCTTTTATGTGATAACTTTAATGATCATTGGCAGATTAAATTATCAAGAAGCTATAGTTTATGCCCTAATTTTATGCTCACCACCGGTAATGCTTTTAGTCGAACGTGGCAACGTAGATATTGTTATCTATTCTTGGCTTGGTGTCGGACTAATGATAATTAAGAATAGCCGAGCATTAATTTTTAGGTTGTGTGCCTATTTGTTAATATTTTTTTGGGGAGTTATTAAACTATTTCCAATTTTCGGTCTGGCAGTAATTATTAAAGAAAAAAGAAATATATTTCTGTTCTTGGCGGCTATTTTTGCGGCTGCTTTTATTACTTATTTTCTGGCTAGTATAGAGGAGATGAAAACTATCTCACAAGCATTTGATGACAGAGGTTTTGGGCATCTTTGGTTTCGTTTTGGCTATAAAGCCCTCTTTTTTAAAGTCAAATCTTTTCTATCAAATCTTTCTTTATTTACTGGCGGCGATACTGATATTAAAAAGACGCTCAGATATATGATCTATATAATTGCCAGTTTATTCACCATGTTAATCTTGACCAGAGTTTTATTGTCGAAATTTAAGATTTTTAAAGAATGGCTCAGTTCCGATTTTGTCTCAGCAGATTCGAGCAAATCTTTAGATAAAAGTCAATATATTGATTATTTCCGTCTTGCAGTAGGCATTTATTTAGGAAATTTTCTGGTTATTGGCCTTGTTATTGATTACAAATTAACTTTTCTAATCTTTGCCCTTCCTCAAATCTTGGATTGGATTAAGCAAGAAAATCAATTGAGCTTGTCTTCCAGTATGGCTTTAGTCGCTATAGTGGTAACCTTTTACGCCAGTCCATTCTTATATCCTTGGGCAATTGATGAAATTATCAATTGGCTCTTAGTTGTCAATTTATTATACATGGCAGTTCTCTCTATGCCTGAATGGCTAAAAAGTTTAGTCCATAAGAGATTGTCTGGCAAATTTTCTGGATAAAAGTTTAATCACAGCCTAATATATAGCCAAACTAGATGAATTGTCAAATCCCCTTAACCAATTGACATCCTCGGTCAAGTTCCTGTATAGTAGCTCCCAAAGAGTTAGGGTGATGGCTTTAAGCCTTATCAAAAATTCTTGGCGGCGATTACTGGCAGAAAGCCGTTGAAATTAACTGAAAACCCGGTATAGCGAGTCTATTTGACTTGTGAACAATCGTAGCTCCCCTCTCCTTCTGGGATGAGCCTGATGGGTTTTGGCAGTGCATGGATACTTACCGAGAAATGGAAATACTCAATCACCTTGATGACACTGGACAAGCTAGATGGAAAATATGGTAAAAAAAGCATTTTGGTCGGGCAAAAAGGTCTTTATTACTGGTCATACTGGCTTTAAGGGGTCTTGGCGGGCTTTTTGGTTACTCCATTTGGGGGCAGAGGTAAAAGGCCTCAGTTTAGCTCCCAATACCACCCCCGCTTTATTTGACCAGTTAGACTTAGCCCGGAATCTGAGTCACCATCTAGGGGATATTCGAGAGGCTGAGTTAGTGACTCGTTTAATCGCTTCATGGCGACCGGATGTAATCTTTCATTTAGCGGCGCAATGAGCGTCTTATACCGAACTCAAGTCATTGACAGATAGTCAATCCTTTAATAGCAGCAGGCACAAAGTGGACATAGTAAATTCAATACATCTCCAGATTAGGAAAATGCTCAAACAGCAATCAAAAATTGATGGCAGATTTTTGGTAATTGCTGCACTCTTAGGATATTTTGGGTTATTGTATCTAGCTAATTTTTTTGTTCCCTATCACAAGTTTTGGAGGAAACTGGGGGTTCCAGCGGCTAAAAACACTTTTATGGATCTTGGATACGTATTAGGTGCTTTTGATTGTGATCGATTGACTGGCGAAGTTTCCCTAACAAATAATTCCTGCTTCAATCAAATAGCTTATCCTAGTAGTTGGTCTTTATTAACTTGGCTGGGGTTAGAGCAGCGTGATACTATATTTTTAGGAGTTTTATTTGCTTTAATCTTTTATGTTGTCACTTTAATGATCATTGGCAGATTAAATTATCAAGAAGCTGTAGTTTACACCCTAATTTTATGCTCACCACCGGTAATGCTTTTAGTCGAACGTGGCAACGTAGATATTGTTATCTATTCTTGGCTTGGTGTCGGACTAATGATAATTAAGAATAGCCGAGCATTAATTTTTAGGTTGTGTGCCTATTTGTTAATATTTTTTTGGGGAGTTATTAAACTATTTCCAATTTTCGGTCTGGCAGTAATTATTAAAGAAAAAAGAAATATATTTCTGTTCTTGTTGGCTATTTTTACCACTGCTTTTATTACTTATTTTCTGGCTAGTATAGGGGAGATGAAAACTATCTCACAAGCATTTGATGTTGAGAGTGTTTGGTTTCGTTTTGGACATCAATCCCTCTTTTTAAAAGTCAAAACTTTGCTATTAAATCTTTCTTTATCTACTGGCGGCGAAACTGATATTAAAAAGACGCTCAGATATATGATGTATATAATTATGAGTTTATTGACGCTGTTAATCTTGACCAGAGTTTTATTGTCGAAATTTAAAATTTTTCGAGAATGGCTTAGTTCGGATTTTGTCTCAACAGATTCGGGCAAATCTTTAGATAAAAGTCAATATATTGATTATTTCCGTCTGGCAGCAGGCATTTATTTAGGAAATTATCTGGTTATTGGCCTTGTTATGGATTACAAATTAACTTTTCTAATCTTTGCCCTTCCTCAAATCTTGGATTGGATTAAGCAAGAAAATCAGTTAAGCTTGTCTTCCAGTATGGCTTTAGTCGCTATAGTGGGAACCTTTTACGCGAGTCCATTCTTACATCCTTGGGCAATTGATGAAATTATCAATTTGCTCTTATTTGCCAATTTATTATACATTTCACTTCTCTCTATGCCTGAATGGCTAAAAAGTTTAGTCCATAAGAGATTGTCTGGCAAATTTTCTGGATAAAAGTTTAACCACAGGCTAATATATAGCAAAACTAAATGAATTGTCAAATCCCCTTAACCAATTGACATCCTCCGTCAAGTTCATGTATAGTAGCTCCCAAAGAGTTAGGGTGATGGGTTTAAGCCTTCACAAAGACTCTTTTCGGCGATTACTTGCAGAAAGCCGTTGAAATTAACTGAAAACCCGGTATAGCGAGTCTATTTGACTTGTGAACAATCGTAGCTCCCCTCTCCTTCTGGGATGAGCCTGATGGGTTTTGGCAGTGTATGGATACTTATCGAGAAATGGAAATGCTCAATCACCTTGATGACACTGGACAAGCTAGATGGAAAATATGGTAAAGAAAGCATTTTGGCCGGGCAAAAAGGTCTTTATTACTGGTCATACGGGCTTTAAGGGGTCTTGGCTGGCGTTTTGGTTACTCCATCTAGGGGCAGAGGTAAAAGGCCTCAGTTTAGCTCCCAATACCACCCCCGCCTTATTTGAGCAATTAGACTTAGCTCAAAACCTGAGTCATCATATAGGAGATATTCGAGAGCCTGAGTTAGTGACTCGTTTAATCGCTTCATGGCAACCGGATGTAGTCTTTCATTTAGCAGCACAACCTTTAGTGCGGCTTTCTTATCTGGAGTCGGTGGAAACGTGGAACACAAATGTGATGGGGACTATTCACGTTTTAGAGGCCCTCAAAAGCCTGACTCATCCCTGTGCCGCCGTGTTTATTACTAGCGATAAGTGCTATGAGAATCGGGAATGGGTCTATGGTTATCGGGAAAATGACCCCTTGGGGGGTTACGATCCCTATAGTTCTAGCAAAGCGGGGGCGGAATTGGCGATCGCATCTTGGCGAAATTCCTTCTTTAAAACCCCTCAAACCCCCATCGGCATTGCCAGCGCCAGGGCAGGAAATGTCATCGGAGGCGGAGATTGGTCTCTAGACCGGATTGTACCCGATGCAATGCGGGCCTTGATGAAGTCCGAAGCGATTCCGGTGCGGAACCCTCTAGCGACTCGTCCTTGGCAGCACGTTTTAGAGCCTTTGGGTGGCTATTTACGGTTAGCTGAGTCTATTTATGAGCAGTTGATGACGGCTAATTGGCAGCAAGACAGCCGGGGGTTATATGGGGCGTTTAATTTCGGTCCGGCTCTAGCCTCTAATCGCCCAGTTAAAGAGTTAGTTGAGTCTATCTTACAACTTTGGCCGGGGACTTGGCTCGATCAAAGTGATCCGAATGCTGTTCATGAGGCTAAATTGCTTAATCTAGTCACAGATAAGGCTTTCCATACCCTAAAATGGCAACCCGTCTGGGATTTTCGGCAAACCCTCAAGGAAACCGTGACATGGTATTATCAAGCGGCTCAAATAGACTCTGAAGATAAAGCACAATTCCAAGACCTTACTCGCCAACAAATCGAATATTATCAAAGTTGTTTGATCGATTAGCGAACTCAAGGCTGATAATGGTCTAAATTAAGTAATAATTAAGTTCAAATTTCTCCCCTGAAAGGAAATTAACCATGACTCAATCTATTTCTCCCCCCAATACAAATACTGAAGCAGAACTGCGAGAGCAAGTCTTTCAAGCAGTACAAGAATATTATAAGCACAAATTTCAACCCCGGGCTTTTGTGGCGGGGCAGACCTATATTCCGGCATCGGGTAAGGTATTTGATGAGCAAGAATTAGTCAAATTAGTGGATTCTTCCCTAGATTTCTGGTTAACGACGGGCAGATATGCAGCAGAATTTGAGGAACGTTTTGCCCAGTGGATGGGGGTAAAACATTGTTTATTAGTCAATTCTGGCTCTTCGGCCAATTTAGTGGCTTTAAGTGCCTTAACTTCCCCTAAACTGGGGGAAAAACAACTTAAACCGGGGGATGAAGTCATTACCGTCGCCGCAGGTTTCCCGACTACAGTTAACCCCATCTTTCAAAATCAGCTAATTCCCGTCTTTTTAGACGTTAAATTACCCGGTTATGACCTCGACATCGAGCAGCTGGAATCGGCCTTGTCAGAGAAGACTAAAGCGATTATGATCGCTCATACCTTGGGAAATCCCTTTAATTTAGAAGCGGTGATGGCTTTTGCCGAAAAACATGACCTCTGGGTAGTTGAGGATAACTGTGACGCGGTGGGAAGTCTCTATAAAGGGCAAAAAACCGGCACCTTTGGGCATTTAGCAACGGTTAGCTTTTATCCCGCTCATCACATGACTATGGGAGAAGGGGGCGCGGTTTTAACCAGCGATACCCGCTTGAAAAAGATTGTCGAGTCATTCCGTGACTGGGGCAGAGATTGTTGGTGTCCTCCGGGGGTAGATAATACCTGTAATAAGCGCTTCGGTTGGCAGTTAGGAGATTTACCCTTCGGTTATGACCATAAGTACACCTATTCTCATGTGGGTTATAACCTAAAGATGACGGATATGCAAGCCGCCGTTGGGGTAGCGCAACTGGATAAATTGCCAGGATTTATCAAAAAGCGCCGGGAAAATTTCGACTTTTTGCATCAAAAGTTACAGGAGCTTCAAGATGTTTTAATTCTGCCTGAAGCCAGCCCCGATTCTGAACCGAGTTGGTTCGGGTTTCCGATTTTTGTCAAGGAAAATGCTCCTTTTAGCCGCAATGATTTAGTTAAGCATTTGGAGGAAAAACGCATCGGCACAAGGCTGTTATTTGGGGGAAATTTACTGCGACAACCTCTTTATCAAGGGTTAAATTATCGAGTTATTGGGGATTTAAGTAATGCCGATAAAATCATGAGTAGTGTTTTTTGGCTGGGCATTTATCCTGGATTAACTGAGGAGATGTTAACCTATGTAGCAGCGACTATCCGAGAGTTTTGTCAGGGGCAATAAAATTACCGAACTTTTGGGACAAAATTTCCGAGCATGGGGAATCAACCTTAATCCACTGTCAATCCACGTAAAATCTTGAAAAACTCATGAAAATCACTGAGACAAGAATTCCTAAGTGCTACGAAATTGTCCCCACTATTTTACAAGACAAGCGTGGTCGTTTTGTTAAAACTCTACATCAGGACATTTATGAAAGTCACCAGTTAATTATTCACTTTGCTGAAGAATATTATTCGGTGTCCAAGAAAAATGTTTTGAGAGGACTACATTTCCAAGTTCCTCCGCAAGATTGCACAAAAATGGTGTATTGTCTCGAAGGGTCGGTAATAGATGTAGTGGTAGATTTGCGTAAAGGCTCTCCAACATTTGGCGAGTTTGAGTTGTTTAATCTGAGTTCTGAAAATGGTAAAATAATCTATATCCCTTCTGGTCTAGCTCATGGTTTTTATGTGACGAGCGAAACAGCAATTATGTTGTATAAGGTATCAACAGTATATTCTCCCAAAGAAGATACAGGAATTCTTTGGAATTCCGTAGTAATACCTTGGCCAAATCCAAATCCTATCTTGTCTGAACGAGATCAGAGTTTTCTTCCTTTTTCAGAATTTCGGAGTCCATTTGTTTATTGAGAATCAAAACAATTTAAAGAAAGCATGAAAGTATTAATTACTGGTGCGAGTGGTTTTGTTGGTTCCCATGTAGCAAGGCTTTTAGTAGCCGAAGGGTGTGAGGTACATGCGCTTGTACGAGAAAGCAGCAACCGATGGCGAATTCAAGATATTCTGCCATCAATGTATTTATGGCAATCCGACTTAGTAGCATTTGAAAACATGAATGCTTATTTGCAGGAAATCAAGCCTGAATTGTGCATTCACTTAGCTTGGTATGCAGTGCCGGGTAAATACCTAAATTCTCAAGAAAACCTTGATTCAATTCAGGCGAGCATCAATCTTCTCTCTCAATTAGCCGAACTGGGTTGTAAGCGGTTTGTGGGTATAGGGACTTGTTTTGAGTATGATTTAAGTCTGGGATATTTATCTGAATCCAGTTTGACAAAACCCATAACCTTATATGCAGCCACCAAGGTCGCACTTTCCACTATTTTGCAGCAATTTGCCCAGATAACCGAAATGGAGATAGCTTGGATTCGCCTGTTTTATCAGTATGGACCAATGGAGGATGAGCGACGATTAATCCCTGGGATTATTTCTTCACTGCTGCGGGATGAAGTGGTGAAAACAACTAAAGGTGAGCAAATTCGAGATTTTCTTCATATTGAGGATGTAGCATCGGCAATTTGGGCAGTTGCTAAGAGCAACGTTTCAGGTGTAGTTAATGTTGGTTCTGGTCAACCTGTAACCGTTGGACAAATAGCACTTGAACTTGGTAATTTATTAGGTAAACCTGATTTAATTCATCTGGGTGCTTTACCTTACCGTCCCAATGATCCCATGTTTATTTGTGCTAATAATGAGTTGCTGAGAAAAAAGACTGATTGGACACAAAAATATAATTTAACGACGGGATTAAAAAATACAATTAAATGGTATAAAGACCATTTAAACATAAACAAAATTGAGGAAATTTAAGATGATTAAAAAATTAATTAGTGTTGTTACTCCTTGCTACAATGAACAAGATAATGTTGAGTTTTTATATACTGAGGTCAAAGATATTTTTGCAAGATTAGGAAAATATGAATACGAGCATATTTTTATCGATAATGACTCTCAAGATAAAACAGTCAGTATATTAGAGAAAATCTCTCAAAGCGACTCTAGAGTCAAAATTATCATTAACGCTAGGAATTTTGGCTTTGTTCGTTCTACCTATTACGGCCTCTTACAAGGAACTGGAGATGCGGTTATTTTAGTCTTCGCCGATTGTCAAGATCCTCCCGAACTAATCATCGATTTTTTAGACAAATGGGAGGAAGGCTATCAAGTTGTTAAAGGAATTAAAAGCTCGAGTCAAGAGAATTCTTTGGTCTATAATATAAGAAGATTTTATTATTTTTTAGTTAGGACTCTATCAGAAGAGATTGACTTAACTGCTAATTTTACGGGCTTCGGTTTATACGATCACAAAGTGATAGAAGCATTGCGTTTGATCGATGATCCTTATCCCTACTTAAAGGGTCTTATTTCAGAAGTCGGTTTTAAGAGTGCTAAAATCGAGTATCATCAGAAAGTCCGAAAACGAGGTAAGAGTAGTTTCAATTTTTATCGAATGTACGATCTGGCAATGCTGGGCATCACTACCTATTCTAATTTTCCGCTAAGATTGGCGACAATGATCGGGTTTGCTCTATCTCTAGTGAGTTTTCTGGTCGGTCTGGGGACTTTGATTTTGAAGCTTCTGTTTTGGAACCTTTTCCCTATAGGGATAGCGGCGATCATTATCGGATTGTTTCTTTTTTCTTCTGTACAGTTATTTTTTATAGGTATTTTAGGAGAATATATTGGTTTAATAAATAGACGAAGCTTAAAAAGACCTCTAGTGGTAGAGAGAGCGCGAGTCAACTTTGATTAAGAGTTACCTAGGGATGTTCTTTAATCTAAATTGTAAAAGACAATAAATAAAGAGGAAAATAAAATCTATCAAATGAATAAACCTGTGATTGTTGATCAATGGCTTAAAGGAGTAGGGTCGTTCCTACTTATTTTTATTGATGTAAATTATCTTCTTACCACAAGATTTGGCAGATTGAAAGGAAATGAAAGGTATGAAGCAATGTTGTATCTACTGATTATAATTTCAATTGTTGTTTTGCCTATATTCTTGGCTAAAGTTTTGAACTATTTAAGTTCTATTTTATCAAAAATAATCAATAATTGGCAAGTCACAAATCAAAGTCGTAATCTTGAGTTTTTAATTTCGTGGGGACTTGGTCTTGTTTTCAACACGATAGCAATTCAAAAGCTCTTTACCCAAGGAACTGCTGAAAGTCTCAGATTATATATGAAACCTGAGATGTCATACAATTGGCGTCAACTGACAACTTATTTATCAAGCTTGAATTTTTTGGTGCTAATTCCAGTCGCATTAATCTTAACAATTATTTTCTTTTTTCTCTTACATTTATTTTCCCTTCGTAAATTTTTGAGAACATTATTGATTGAGAATATAGTTTTTATCGGAGTTTTAGTGACGTTGACATCAGTTGCTTGGAGTCTGGTTTATAATGATAAATCGAACTACCATTTTAATGCGGTTATTTTTCCATTAGCGGCCATTAATAGTGATTCCCCTTTTACCCCACTGGTTTCTGAGGGATTTTCGACTTGGTATGGCGGATATTATCTTTGGTTTGGCCTACTATCACGATTAATGGGAAATAGTCTATTGTCTATTAAAATTGTTGTATGTAGTTTGATTGCTCTTCAGATTCTTCTTTACTATTTAATAACTAAGGCTATCTACAAAAATCCGTTGCTCAGAATTTTGGTATTTATTAGCTGCCTATTTTGGAGTTATTTTTATGGTAAGGTAGTAAGCCAAGATTTATACTTTCAGTATTTTCCTTTAAGAACTTTATTTCCTTGTCTTTTGCTGGTTACTTTGTTGTATATATCGGAAAGAAAATTTTTCGATAAAGTTACTTTTTCTATGGGATTTTTAACAATTAACTTACAAGATGTGCTTCTAGATTTTATAGTGGCAATGGCTCTATTAAGTAATTTTGATTCTGGTATAATTGTCTTGATTATGTATTTCTTGATTTACCATTGGAATGAGTTTAAAATAGATGGTTTTAGCGCAAAAAACATGATTAAAAAATTAACGGCATTTAGTATCAATCTTATCATTATCATTTTCATAATTATTTTTAGTTTTAGAATTATTGCTGGAGAATTTATCAATTTTTATGATTATATAGGTTTTACTTTTAAAGTTGGCTCTGGCTTTCTGGGTTTGCCTTTTCCAGATAATATATGGATGATATTTATGGTTGTTTACGTTTTTAATATCATACAATCTTTTCAGAGTCCTATTGAGGATAAAAACGCTAAGTATCGTTTTGTAATTGCCATCTGGGGAATAGTTAGCCTCTTTTATTTTGTCAATAGAAGTCATCCTGGTAATTTGTTAGCTGTATCACTTCCCTTCTTTCTTTCCTATGGTTGTTTGATTGATTATGCCTTTAGTTCTTATCGAAAAAAAATGTCCGAATCTGAACCAGAATTGATGCAGAATAAAATGGCATTTAGGGAATTTTTGCCAATCTTGTTGCCCAATTCGTTTGATTTATTAAGACTCTCCCTGGTCAGTGTATTAATCATGCCCTTTATTATTATGTCCCTAATCGCTTCTGTAAAATTTATCCCCGCAACGATATCCAATTTTACAAGCCCTAAAAGCTATTCGCAAATGTCTGCTGTAGCCAGCTTGTCTGAGAGAGTGGCTACATTAGAAAAGCAATTAAACCGACCATCAATTCTCCTTTCAGATTCATTTGAATCCTATTATTATCTTCACAAAAACAGAAAAGTCTTGTTCTATCCCGAGACAACTTCTATTTTATCTGGGGACAATTCTTTTCAGTCCCGTTTTACTTATGCTCTCAATAAATTTAATCCAATTGTCACCCTATGTCCCATAAATGTACCTATCATAAAAGAAAATCTTCATGGCACTTTTTTAGAATTACTCTATGAGAATAATTATCAACTTGTAGAGTCAGAGAGAAACATAGATGACCCTATCCTGAAAAATTGTAAGATTTACATAAAAGATTAGAACTGTAATAGAGTCAGAGAATCTTGACAAAATCATATAGCCTAAAACGAGCCGAGCGCTTGGCTGCACAATTGTGATCGCAATTGTATTGACATTGACAATAGTTTATGATAAAAAAGTGGCATCAGTTGTTCACCCCAACCAACCAATGGCTCAAGAAACCCTCCTAATTGCAGCTAACCCACTAGGGATCAAGCTACCACCGACCCAAGATGAGCTACCTTCTGATGATGGTATTCCCATGGAAACCCAGCGACACGGACTGCAAATGCAGTTATTAGTCAGACCTCTCTCCGGGTGGTTAAAAAACCAAGGACGGGAAGCGTTTGTCGGAGGCAATATGTTTGTTTATTTTAGCCCCAATCAAGTGCGTAACGAGGATTATCGCGGGACTGATGTATTTGTCGTTGTGGACGTGCCTCGAAGAGACCGTCATTTCCCTTACTTTTGTTAACTTCAATACTTCAAATTAAATTAGATAAATGAACAAAAATATGATCGATCAATGGTTCAAAGGAGTAGGGGCGTTCCTACTTATTTTTATCGATGTAAATTATCTTCTTACCACAAGATTTGGCAGATTGAAAGGAAATGAAAGGTATGAGGCAATGTGGTATCTATTCATTTTAATTTCAATTATTGTTTTACCTATATTATTGGGTAAAGTTTTGAACTATTTAAGTTCTATTTTATCAAAAATAATCAATAATTGGCAAGTCACAAATCAAAGTCGTAATCTTGAGTTTTTACTTTCTTGGGGACTTGGTCTTGTTTTCAACACGATAGCAATTCAAAAGCTCTTTACCCAAGGAACCGATGAAAGTCTCAGATTCTATATGAAACCTGAGATGTCATACAATTCAGATAAACTGACAACTTATTTATCAAGCTTGAATTTTTTGGTGCTAATTCCAGCCGCATTAATTTTAACAGTTATTTTCTTCTTTCTCTTACATTTATTTTCCCTTCGTAAATTTTTGAGAACATTATTGATTGAGAATATAGTTTTTATTGGAGTTTTAGTGACGGTGACATCAGTTGCTTGGAGTCTGGTTTATAATGATAAGTCGAACTACCATTTTAATGTGGTTATTTTTCCATTAGCGGCCATTAATAGTGATTCCCCTTTTATTCCCCTTGTTGACGATGGATTTAAAAGTTTATATGGCGGATACTACCTTTGGCTTGGCCTACTATCACGATTAATGGGAAATAGTCTATTGTCTATCAAAATTGTTGTATGTAGTTTGATTGCTCTTCAGATTGTTCTTTACTATTTAATAGTTAAAGCCATCTACAAAAATCGATTGATCAGAATTTTGGTATTTATTAGCTGCCTATTTTGGAGTTATCTTTATGGTAGGGTAGAATTTCGAGATTTATACTTTCAATATTTTCCTTTAAGAACTTTATTCCCTTGTCTTTTGCTGGTTACTTTGTTGTATATATCTGAAAGAAAATTTCTCGATAAAGCTACTTTTTCTATTGAATTTTTAACAATTAGCTTACGAGATTTGCTTCTAGATTTTCTAGTGGCAACGGCTCTATTAAGTAATTTTGATTCTGGTATAGTTGTCTTGATTATGTATTTCTTTATTTACATTTGGAATGAGTTTAAAATAGATGGTTTTAGCGCAAAAAACATGATTAAAAAATTAACGGGATTTAGTATAAATCTCATGATTATCATTTTCATAATAATTTTTGGTTTTAGAATTATTGCTGGAGAATTTATCAATTTTTATAATTATATAGGTTTTACTTTTAAATTTGGCTCTGGCTTTTTTGGTTTGCCTTTTCCAGATAATATATGGATGATATTTATGGTTGTTTACGGTTTTAATATCATACAATCCTTTCAGAGTCCTATTGAGGATAAAAACGCTAAGTATCGTTTTGTAATTGCCATCTGGGGAATAGTTAGCCTCTTTTATTTTGTCAATAGAAGTCATCCTTGGAATTTGATATCTGTATCACTTCCATTTTTTCTTTCCTATGGTTGTTTGATTGATTATGCATTTAGTTATTATCGAAAAAAAATGTCTGAATCTGAACCCGAATTGATGCAGAATAAAATGACATTTAGGGAGTTTTTGCCAATCTTATTGCCCGATTCGTTTGATTTATTAAGACTCTCCCTTATCAGCGTATTAATCATGCCCTTTATTATTATGTCCCTAATCGCTTCTGTAAAATTTATCCCCGCAACGATATCCAATTTTACAAGCCCTAACAGCTATTCGCAAATGTCTGCTTTAGCAAGCTTGTCTGAGAGAGTGGCTACATTAGAAAAGCAATTAAACCGACCATCAATTCTAATTTCTGATTGGTTTGAGTCATACTATTATCTTGACAAAAACAGAAAAGTGTTGTTCTATCCTGATATAACTTCTATTACAGACGATTCTTTTCAGTCCCGTTTTACCTATGCTCTGAATAAATTTAATCCAATTGTCACGGTCTGCCCCATAAAGATGTCTGACTACAGACAAGATATTCGTAGCACTTTTTTAGAATTACTTGATCAGAACAATTATAAACTTCTAGAATCCGCAGTAAATATCACAACTTCCCAGTACAAGGGAAGTTGTGATATTTATGTAAAAGATTAGAATTGTAATAGAGTCAGAGAATCTTGACAAAATCATATAGCCTAAAACGAGCCAAAGGCTTGGCGGCAAAATTAAGAGCGCAATTGTGTTGACATTGACAATAGTTTATGATAAGAAAGTGGCATCAGTTGTTCACCCCAACCAACCAATGGCTCAAGAAACCCTCCTAATTGCAGCTAACCCACTGGGGATCAAGCTACCACCGACCGAAGATGAACTACCTTCTGATGATGGTATTCCCATGGAAACCCAGCGACACGGACTGCAAATGCAGTTATTAGTCAGACCTCTCTCCCGGTGGTTAAAAACTCAAGGACGGGAAGCGTTTGTGGGAGGCAATATGTTTGTTTACTTTAGCCCCAATCAAGTGCGTAACGAGGATTATCGCGGGCCTGATGTATTTGTCGTTGTGGACGTGCCTCGAAGAGACTGTCTTTTCCCTTACTTTTGTTAACTTCAATACTTCAAATTAAATTAGATAAATGAACAAAAATATGATCGATCAATGGCTCAAAGGAGTAGGGGCGTTCCTACTTATTTTTATCGATGTAAATTATCTTCTTACCACAAGATTTGGCAGCTTGAAAGGAAATGAAAGGTATGAGGCAATGTGGTATCTATTCATTTTAATTTCAATTATTGTTTTACCTATATTATTGGGTAAAGTTTTGAACTATTTAAGTTCTATTTTATCAAAAATAATCAATAATTGGCAAGTCACAAATCAAAGTCGTAATCTTGAGTTTTTACTTTCTTGGGGACTTGGTCTTGTTTTCAACACGATAGCAATTCAAAAGCTCTTTACCCAAGGAACCGCTGAAAGTCTCAGATTCTATATGAAACCTGAGATGTCATCCAACTCAGATAAACTGACAACTTATTTATCAAGCTTGAATTTTTCGTTGCTAATTCCAGTTGCATTGATTTTAACAGTTATTTTCTTTTTTCTCTTATATTTATTTTCTCTTCGTAAATTTTTGAGAACATTATTGATTGAGAATATAGTTTTTATTGGAGTTTTAGTGACGGTGACATCAGTTGCTTGGAGTCTGGTTTATACTGATCCATCGAACTACCATTTTAATGTGGTTCTCTTCCCATTAGCGGCCATTAATAGTGATTCTCCTTTTATTCCCCTTGTTGACGATGGATTTAAAAGTTTATATGGCGGATATTATCTTTGGCTTGGTTTACTATCACGATTAATGGGAAATAGTCTATTGTCTATCAAAATTGTTGTATGTAGTTTGATTGCTCTTCAGATTCTTCTTTACTATTTAATAGTTAAAGCCATCTACCAAAATTCGTTGATCAGAATTTTGGTATTCATTAGTTGCCTATTTTGGAGTTATTTTCATGGTAAGGTAGTAAGCCAAGATTTATACTTTCAATATTTTCCTTTAAGAACTTTATTCCCTTGTCTTTTGATGGTTACTTTGTTGTATATATCTGAAAGAAAATTTCTCGATAAAGCTACTTTTTCCTTGAATTTTTTAACAATTAACTTACGAGATTTACTTCTAGATTTTCTAGTGGCAATGGCTCTATTAAGTAATTTTGATTCTGGTATCTCTGTCTTGATTATGTATTTCTTTATTTACATTTGGAATGAGTTTAAAATAGATGGCTTTAGCGCAAAAAACATGATTAAAAAGTTAACGAGATTTAGTATAAATTTTATAATTATCATTTTTATAATTATTTTTGGCTTTAGAATTGTTGCTGGAGAAGTCATCAATTTTTATAATTATATAGGTTTTACTCTTAAATTTGGCTCTGGCTTTTTTGGTTTGCCTTTTCCAGATAATATATGGATGATATTTATGGTTGTTTACGGTTTTAATATCATACAATCTTTTCAGAGTCCCATTGAGGATAAAAACGCTAAGTATCGTTTTGTAATTGCCATCTGGGGAATAGTTAGCCTCTTTTATTTTGTCAATAGAAGTCATCCTTGGAATTTGATATCTGTATCACTTCCATTTTTTCTTTCCTATGGTTGTTTGATTGATTATGCCTTTAGTTCTTATCGAAAAAAAATGTCTGAATCTGAACCAGAATTGATGCAGAATAAAATGGCATTTAGGGAATTTTTGCCAATTCTATTGCCCAATTCGTTTGATTTATTAAGACTCTCCCTGATCAGTGTATTAATCATGCCCTTTATTATTATGTCCCTAATCGCTTGTGTAAAATTTATACCCGCAATGATATCCAATTTTCAAAGCCCTAAAAGCTATTCACAAATGTCTGCTGTAGCCAGCTTGTCTGAGAGAGTGGCTACATTAGAAAAGCAATTAAACCGTCCATCAATTCTCCTTTCAGATTCATTTGAATCCTATTATTATCTTCACAAAAACAGAAAAGTCTTGTTCTATCCCGAGACAACTTCTATTTTATCTGGGGACAATTCTTTTCAGCCCCGTTTTATTGATGCTCTCAATAAATTTAATCCAATTGTCACGGTCTGCCCCTTAAGGAAAGTTGTCAATTACAATCTTCGTGGCACGTTTTTAGAATTACTCTATCAGAACAATTATAAACTTCTAGAATCCCGGAAAAGCATAGATTCTACTATAAAGCGAAGTTGTGATATTTATGTAAAAGATTAGAATTGTAATAGAGTCAGAGAATCTTGACAAAATCACATAACCTAAAATGAGCCGAGCGCTTGGCATCAAGATTGATAGCGCTAGGGGTTGACATTGATGATAGTTTATGATATGAAAGTAGCACCAGTTGTTCACCCCAACCAACCAATGGCTCAAGAAACCCTCCTAATTGCAGCTAACCCACTAGGGATCAAGCTACCACCGACCCAAGATGAGCTACCTTCTGATGATGGTATTGCCATGGAAACCCAGCGACACGGACTGCAAATGCAGTTATTAGTCAGACCTCTCTCCGGGTGGTTAAAAAACCAAGGACGAGAAGCGTTTGTGGGGGGCAATATGTTTGTTTACTTTAGCCCCAATCAAGTGCGGAACGAAGATTATCGCGGACCTGATGTATTTGTCGTCTTGGACGTGCCTCGAAAAGAACGGAAAAGCTGGGTCGTCTGGGAAGAAGAAAAAGCTCCTGATGTGGTGATTGAATTGCTCTCTGAAAGTACAGCCAAAAAGGATAAAGAAGAGAAAAAGCTGATCTATCAGAATCGTTGGCGGGTGACAGAATACTTTTGGTATGATCCCTTTGACTCAGAAGATTTAGCGGGACATCGCTTAGAAGGGGGCGTTTATAAATCTTTAAACCCAGATGCTCAAGGCAGATTCAGCAGCGAAATATTAGGGCTAGTGTTAGTGCGCTGGCAGGGAATTTATGGGGATGAACAAGAGCCGATTACTTGGCTGCGTTGGGCAACACCAGCGGGGCAATTGCTCCCCACCATAGAGGAGTTAGCAGAGCAGGAAAAGCAACGAGCCGAGCGCTTGGCGGCAAAATTGCGATCGCTGGGAGTTGAAGTTGATGATAGTGTATGAAATAATTGCCAGCATTGTCCACCCTGACTGACGGACACAAGTGGGTCAAAACCTGACAAGACAAGGGTTGCCAAAAAGAAAAATATCTGGGTAGATAGGGAAAAAGCAAGAATCCCTACAAGATGAAAACCGAGAACAGAATCTTCTCCCAAGTTTATTCCTATCTAGAACAAGGAAGCCGATTTGTGGATAAAAGACATTTAACCGTCCTCAGTTGGATGGTGACAGCCCTACTCAGTAGTCAAAGTCTCAATCAAGCCAGATGGGAACCCTTTGTACAAAGCAGAGCCGAACAAGCCAATAGTTATCAGAGACGGTGGAATCGCTTTTGCCAGAATGGAAGAGTAGCGGTGGAAAAGATATACATCCCCTTAATATTGAAAGCCATCGAGACTTGGAAGGAGAAGGGGGAAAGACTTTATCTAGCAATAGATACCACTCTGTTGTGGAATCAATACTGCTTTGTCTATCTAGCGGTGGTCTGCGGGGGGAGAGCCGTCCCCTTGATGTGGATGGGATTAGAACATGGTAGTGCCAGCCTAGCTTTTGAGAAATACGAACCCTTGTTGGACAGAGCCAAAGGCTATCTTCAGGGCTTTGAGAATGTCATGCTGTTAGCCGACCGAGGCTTTGCCAATCAGCAATTAATTCAATGGCTCAGGAAAAATACTTGGCATTGGTGTCTTCGCTTACAGCAATTCTCATTTTAAAAAGTAACAAGTGATACAGACAGAAACAAAGCTTTAAGCAAGCTACAAAATGCGCTCCCGCGAGTGCGACTGCATCGCAGAGAAGTGAGTATATAGAGTATTTATACTCAAAATATTTGAAAGATGGGAGAAATCTAGAACAAAAGTTCTCTACATCAGAAAGAGAACCAAATAAAAATTGATGATTGTTGTCTGTTGAGGTAAAATTATTAAGTTGGAAATATTAATTAATCAAACTGTTCTGCGATGACGAAAAAGGCTGTGACTTTAGAAATTCCTGAATTAATACAATTTTTAGTTCAAGAATTACATGACTTACCCGATGACAGAAAACCAGGAAACAATACCAAATATCAGGTAGAAGATGCAGTTAAGGCGGCTTTTTCGGTTTTTTTTACTCAGTCACCTTCTTTTTTAGAGCATCAACGTTTGATGAAAATTAGTAAGGGAAAAGATAATGCTTCAAGTTTATTTGGTATCAAAAAAATACCTTGTGATAATCAAATCAGAAACCTGTTAGATCCTATCCCAGCTGCCACAATATTTGGCTCTTTTCAACAAGTCTATCAATGGTTAAAAAAACAGGGAGTTATTAAAAATTTTTTCTACTTAGATGAGGAAATTTTAATAGCTTTAGATGGTACGGAATATTTTTCTTCAAAGAAAATTAGTTGTCCCCATTGTAATTGCCGCAATCATCGTAAGGGAACGACAACTTATTTTCATGGTTGCGTCACGCCAATTGTGGTTTCTCCTGAGCAAAAACAAGTGATTAATTTAGAACCAGAATTTATTAAAAAACAAGATGGGCAGCAAAAACAAGATTGTGAAAATGCGGCTGTTAAAAGATGGTTAGATAAGAATCATCAAAAGAAGTATGGTTATCCTGTAACCCTGTTAGGAGATGACTTATACTCTCGCCAACCTATCTGTGAGTTAGCTCTAAAACAAGGTTATAATTTTATTTTTGTTTGTCTTGAAACTTCTCATAAAACCTTATATGAATGGCTAGAATTTTTAGAAAAAAGTGGAGAAGTTAAAACCGTAGAAAAGAAACAATGGGATGGACGAAAGAATCTCATTTATCGTTATCGTTATGTTTCTAGAGTTCCTCTGAGAGAGGTCGAGTCAAGTCTCGAAGTTAATTGGTGTGAAGTCACGGTCATTAATGAAAAAACACAGAAAATTATCTATCAAAATAATTGGATTACCAATCATCAAATTACTGAAAATAATGTTGAAAAAATTGTCAAAGCTGGACGCAGCAGATGGAAAGTTGAGAATGAAGGAAATAACGTTCTTAAAAATCACGGTTATAATTTAGAACATAATTTTGGTCATGGTCAAAGTCATTTATGCGAGTTCTTGTTGTCTTTAAATTTACTAGCTTTTTTATTTCATACCGGTTTAGATTTAGTTAATCATACTTATCAAAAGATTCGTGAGTTATTAGTTACTCGCACCAGTTTTTTTAATGATATTCGTACTTTATTAAAATATTTTTGTTTTAAGAATTGGTCAGAGTTTTTCTTGTTTATTCTTACCGAATATGTCCCGCTCAAAAAAATAAATTCTAGTTAAAAATGTCAATTTTTCGAGAGAAGGAAAGATTATTTTATTCATTGAAAAAACCACAAATTAGGTCAGAATTTCAGCTAAATTTATGAGTTGAGATAAGTTTTTTATGGGCAGATATTTTAAAACTGTCTCTTGAAGCTAATTATGATGATTATCTTGAAAAAAAATGATAATTAGACAGAAGTTCTCTTGTTCACATAGAGAACTTTATCTTCTTTTGTTTTCAAAATGAGAATTGCTGCTTCGCTTACCTTGCGATACCCTCATTTACGGTGTTCGCCGTCGGGGTTTTGGCTATGAGGTCAGAGAACTCTATCCTCCCAAACGGCAAGCCTGCTTTTATCGCAACGTTCAAGTCTGGCAGGAGGCTAGAATCACTGCTCATCTTGCTTTAGCCTCTGTTCCAGGGGTTAAGGATAATTGGGCAATTCTGAGCCATGAACCTCCTACCCTTGACACCTTCTGGCAGTATGGTCTTCGTTTTCCCATTGAACATCTCTTTCTCGACAGTAAATCGGGCGTTTTTGACTGGGAACATTCTCGTGTTCGCTCTGCTGCTTGTTTAGAACGTCTCTATCTCATTGTTGCCATTTCTATTCTCTTTGCTACTTTAACTGGCATGGCGGTTCAACAATCTGGCTCTCGCCGTCAGGTTGATGCTCATTTTCGGCGTGGTTTGAGTTATTTGAAAATTGGTTTACGTTGGCTGGCGGGAGTTGTTCATAAGGCGCGTCCCTTCTTGCGACTTGACCACTTATTTTCTGTTGACCCTTTTCCCTGTTTTGCTTCTCGCAAAGCTCGTCAGGATTATTATGGCAAAATTACCTTTTCTTTTATTCAGGAGTTTGAGGCTTTCACATAACAGTACTTGTCTTTGTATTGAAAAATGTGTCCGTCAGTCAGTTGTCCACCTACAGGTCTATTTGATAATTAATTTAATGCACCTACTTAGTCGCGGGCAGTTTATACTGAAGAGAGCTTATTAAATATTAGGAAGGACTGTTTACGACAATGACACCATCTGCCATTGATTTACCGACAAAATCAACGATAATCACCTGGGAAAAACTGCCAGATGATTTTATTCTACCTGACGAACCTGTGGACAACAACTTGCAACCCCTATTAGCAGCATCTTTACGGGAATCGCTAGAATTAGCAGGATTAATTCTGGAATCGATGCTAATTGCTTCTAATTTTGGCTTGTGTGCTACCGTTAAAACTCAAACTGTTGTCAAAGCGCCTGACTGGGTTTATATTCCCTCAGTAAAACCGATTCCTAGCGGAGAAATTCGGCGCAGTTATACTCCCCATCTTGAAGGAGATATCCCAGCTATTGTCATGGAGTTTATCTCGGAAACCGAAGGGGGAGAATACTCATTGAATCCCCATTATCCCTATGGAAAATGGTATTTTTATGAGCAAATATTACAAGTACCTGTCTATGGAATATTTCACCCAAAAACAGGAGAATTAGAAATTTATCGATTAAATCAAGGAAAGTATGAACAACAAAAACCTAATGAAAACAATCGTTATTGGATAGCAGAGATTAACTTATTTTTGGGAGTCTGGCAGGGAAAAAAAGCTGAAGTGACAGCCTATTGGTTACCTTGGTGGGAGCTGTCGGGCAATCTGTTATTATGGGGGAGTGAACGAGTCGCACAAACTGAATATCAACTCGAACAGGAGCGAATGTTACGGCAAAAATTAGCTGAAAAATTAAGAGAATTAGGCGTTGAACCAGAAACCTTGTAGGAGACTTGTCAAATGCTGATAAAATCATGGAAGGAATCTTCTGGATTGGGGTATTTCCAGGATTAACGGAGGAGATGTTAGAGTAGGTAACAGCGACTATCCGAGAGTTTTGTCGGAGCGTAGGTAAATTTGCATTGTTCGCATTTTTGGGAACATTTTTATTTTTTTGGATGTTTTTTATGACCAGAAATTTTAGTCAATCTCGTCAATTAGACAATATAATGGACTTGTTTGTTATCTCTTTTTTAAGTTACCCTTTTCTTATCGCATTGGGTAGAGTGAATGTAAAAATCTATTGCTTTTGATTTTTGTGTGGATTTGTCTTTTTCTATGAAATGGATTGGCTGAAGATGCAACCTAACCTAACAAATGACTTAAATGACATTCTCGCCCACACTAAAGACCTCTGGGAAGAATTGCGGGGACAGCGGATATTTATTACCGGAGGTACAGGCTTTTTTGGCTGTTGGTTATTAGAAAGTTTTATCTGGGCCAATGATCAGCGAGACTTAAAAGCATCGGCAGTTGTTTTAACTAGAAATCCTGATAGTTTCAGTCAAAAAGCTCCTCATTTAGCCAATCATCCCGCTATTCAATTCCATAGCGGTGATGTTAGGTCATTTCAGTTTCCTGAAGAGGAGTTTTCTTATATTATTCATGCGGCAACTGAAGCGAGTTCTCTAGTACATCAACAGGATCGTCTTTTTGTGCTAGATACTACAGTACAAGGGACTTGGCGAGTGCTAGATTTTGCTAAAAATTGTGGCACAAAAAAATTATTACTAACTAGCTCAGGAGCAATTTATGGTCAACAACCCTCAGATATAAGTCATATTCCGGAAAGTTATCAAGGGGCGCCGGATGTGAGTTCTCCTAACTCCGTTTATGGAGAGGGAAAACGACTCGCAGAACTCTTAAGTGTCTTGTATGCTCAGGAGTATAATATAGAGGTAAAAATCGCCAGGTGTTTTGCCTTTGTCGGTCCCTATTTACCTTTAGGTGAATCTTTTGCCATTGGCAACTTTATCAGGGACATTTTAGAGGGAAAAACGATTCATGTTAAAGGAGATGGAACCCCCTATCGTTCCTATTTATATGCTTCGGATTTGATGATTTGGTTATGGACTATATTATTTAAGGGGCAGTCTTGTCGTCCTTATAATGTGGGTTCAAATCTGGAAATCAACATCAAAGATACCGCCTTAGCAGTGGCGGAAATTGCTGGACACCCTAATTCTATCACTGTTGCTCAAGAACCAGTTGTAGGTCAACGGATTGCCAGATATGTACCCGCTACTGACAGAGCATTAAAAGAATTAGGACTCAAGGCAACCGTTGATTTATCTACAGGGATTAAAAAAACCCTTGCATGGTATCAACAGTCAGCTTAAACAGTTCTGTCCGAATCTTTCAATCGGAGAATTTGCAGAAGATTCTCATTTTGCCCTAAATGTCATTGACTTTTGAACCTAAAAACTATATCTTTTGCAAGAGGAGTAACAAAATGAATTCAGAAACGCAATCATCATTGAGTCAATTAGGACATCATTCCGCTAAGTACAATCAACAGGAAAAAAGCATTCCCGATGATTTAGCGAGGACTTTTGAAGTATCTGGTCTACCTATAACCCAGCGTCTCTCAACATTTCCTCGTCATGTACGTCGCCAAGACATTGCCCGATTTTTAACGAGATGGGAAATTTTCAAACTTAGCCTCCAGGCTAATGGCAGTATTGTTGAATGTGGAGTGTTTGGAGGGGGTGGATTGATGTCTTGGTATCATTTTTCTGCCATTTCTGAACCCTATAATCATACTCGCAAAGTGATCGGATTTGATACTTTTGAAGGGTTTCCTTCACTCCATGAAAAAGATATCAAAACTGGTGATTCAGAACATTTAAAAGAAGGAGGTTTTAAAACTTCGGACAGGATTATCAATGAACTGCAATCTCTAGTTGATATCCACGACAAAAATCGTCCTTTAGGACATATTGCTAAGATAGAATTAGTAGCTGGAGATGCTTGTCAAACTATTCCTCAATATGTCAGAAATAATCCTCATTTATTGATTAGTCTTCTCTATTTGGATTTTGATATTTATGAACCTACTAAGGTGGCAATTGAATATCTCTATCCTCGAGTTGTTAAGGGGGGAATTATTGCTTTTGATGAGCTAAACTGCGCCGAATTTCCAGGTGAAACTACCGCACTCTTAGAAAGCTTAGAGATGGTTAAACTCTGTCGCTTTCCTTATGACCCCTATATTTCCTACTTTGTCAAAGAATAATGGCTCAAAACATCCTAGTTAATCAATTAGCTCAATCAATCCGTCTTCAGGCTTTACAAATGGTTCATCGAGCTAATGCCTCTCACATTGGCAGTTGTTTAAGCATGGCTGATTTATTAGCTGTGCTATATGGCAAAATTCTCCGAGTTGATCCGACTAACCCAAATTGGCTAGACCGCGATCGATTTATTCTCAGTAAAGGTCATAGTGCGGCTATTCTCTACGCAGTACTGGCTGAACGGGGATTTTTTCCCCTAGAATGGCTAGAAACCTATTGTCAAGATGGTTCTAAGTTAACTGGTCATATCAGTCATTATCTACCCGGAATAGAAGCCTCTACTGGGTCTTTAGGTCATGGTTTACCTATCGGTTGTGGTATAGCTTTAGCTGGTAAACGTGAAGATAAACCCTACCGAGTATTTGTTCTAGTTAGTGATGGCGAAATGGACGAAGGCTCAAACTGGGAATCAATCCTATTCGCGCCTCAGCATCAACTCGATAACCTAGTTGTTATTGTGGACTATAACAAAATTCAGAGTTTTGGCACAGTCCAAGAAGTGCTTGACCTTGAACCCTTAACAGCTAAATTCCAGGCATTTCGTTGGTCAGTGCGAGAAATTGACGGTCATAATTTCCAGCAGATTGAAGACGCTTTCAATAGTGTTCCTTTTGAAAAGGGCAAACCTAGCTGTATTATCGCCCATACTGTTAAGGGAAAAGGAGTCAGTTTTATGGAAAATCAACTGGCTTGGCATTACAAATCACCGAATCAAGAACAACTAGAACAAGCCATAGAAGAAATTGAGGGGAAATCATGAGAACAGCTTTTATCAACACGCTTTGTGAAATAGCTAAAAAAGATGAGCGGATTTGGCTTCTTTGTGGAGACTTAGGCTATTCTGTCCTCGAAGGATTTGCCGGCCAATTTCCTGAACGATTTGTTAATGTGGGTATTGCCGAACAAAACATGATCGGCATAGCTGCGGGTCTAGCAATGTGTGGCAAAATCGTCTTTGTCTATTCTATTGTCAATTTTCCGATCATGCGATGTTTTGAACAGATTCGCAATGATGTCTGTTATCACAATCTCAATGTTAATATTGTTGCTGTTGGTGGTGGACTGACCTACGGTTCTCTGGGTTATACTCATCATGGCATGGAAGATTTAGCGGTGATGAGAGTGTTGCCTAATATGACGGTTATCGCTCCGGGAGATCCTCTAGAAGCTAAGTTAGCGACTCAAGCTATTGTTAACCTATCTAGTCCCTGTTATTTAAGATTAGGGAAAGCCGGTGAGCCTCAAGTTCACCCCAGGGAACCTCAGTTTGAAATTGGTAAGGCAATCGAGTTACAGTCGGGAACAGATTTGACCTTAATCAGTATAGGGGGAATGCTAGATTTAACCGTTAAAGCGGCTGAAAAACTGACGATACAGGGTTATTCTATTGAAGTTTTGAGTATGCCGACTCTCTACCCTCTAGATGAACAATCTGTCTTACAATCTGCCGAAAAGACTAAGAAGATAATCACCCTAGAAGAACATGGAATTGGCGGTTTAGGAAGTGCAGTTGCAGAAGTTCTGACACAGTCGGGCGAAACTGTTGAATTTATTCCTTTAAGGTTAAAAAGAGAAGCCGTTAAAACCGCCGGTAGTCAAACAGTTTTACGTTCCCAACAAGGACTTGATTTGGATGGCATTGTGCAATCGGCTCTGGCCATGCTACAAAGAGTGTATTAGCCATTTTACAGGTGAGGAGAAGGTAAAGACCAATGTAATCACTAATTGTCAAAATAAACTTGAAAAATGTATCTAATCAAAAAAAGTAAATTTGTTAGATTTTTGTTAGTGGGGGTAGTTAATACCTTATTTGGTTATTCCGTCTTTGCCTTGCTGTTTCGTCTAGGATTAGATTATCGCTATTCCTTACTTATTGCTACTATTTGCGGAGTATTATTCAACTTTAAAACTATCGGGGCGATCGTTTTTAAAGACCAAAATAATCGACTACTAGCTCGCTTTCTTGGTGTTTATTTAGTGATTTACTTATTAAACGCTGAATCCTTACGAATTGTTAAGATGCTAGGAATTAATATGTTAGCGGCACAAGCTATCTTAGTATTGCCTCTAGCAATTGTTTCCTATTTTTTAAATAAAACCTTTGTTTTTAGAGGAAATAGATAATGAAAAAAATTACGATTATGACTCCTTGTTATAATGAAGAAGGAAATATTGAAGACCTTTACCTGCGAGTTAAAGAAGTCTTTAATCAGTTACCTAACTATGAGTATGAACATCTTTTTATCGATAACGCTTCCCAAGATAAAACTGTAGATGAATTAAAAAAAATTGCTCAAAAAGATCCTAGGGTAAAGGTCATCGTTAATGCTAGAAATTTCGGTCCCGTTCGTTCTGTTTACTATGGTATTCTTCAGTGTTACGGAGATGCGGTTATTTTTATGGTAGCAGATTTGCAAGATCCTCCCGAATTAATCCTAGAATTTGTCAAGAAGTGGGAAGAAGGCTATAAAGTTGTTAAAGCGGTTAAAACGCCGATGAAAGAAGGAGCTTTTTTCTATTTTGCTAGACAAATTTTTTATTATTTAATGGACAATCTTTCGGATATAAAAGTTACTAGAAACTTTACAGGTTTCGGTTTATACGATCAGAAAGTCATTAATGTTCTACGAGAGATTAACGATCCCTATCCCTATTTTAGGGGACTCATTGAAGAGTTGGGTTTTGAAAGTTTCTCTTTTGAGTATCAACAACAACGGCGAAAACGGGGTATTAGTAGTTACAACTTCTATCGATACTATAGCGAAGCGATGCTGGGTATTACCAGTCACTCCCAAGTTCCCCTCAGACTGGCCACCATGTTAGGCTTTGCTTTGTCTCTGCTGAGTTTGCTAGTGGCGTTAGGTTATTTAATCGCCAAATTGTTGTTCTGGGATTATTTTCCTTTAGGAACCGCACCAATCATGGTCGGACTATTTTTACTCGCTTCTGTGCAACTATTTTTTATCGGCATTATCGGCGAATATATCGGATTAATGCACATGAGAATTTTAAAAAGGCCTTTAGTTGTCGAACGAGAACGGATTAACTTTGAGTGAGTGACTGTGTTTGTTATGCTAACCTCATCTTCCAGGACAAATGGTCTAATAGTGGTGAGAATGCAAATTTCCTGAGAGTCTTTAATCGAAGAATTTGTAGGCGGAGCATCTCACATTTGCATCAAGTAAGAATGCTTAACGAGGTAAATAAAAAAGTTAAAAAAGAGAACCATTCAGATAGGCCCAGCAATGACGAAAGACTGGCGGTACATTGCCAGAATTCCACATTGCACTAGCAATTCTAACAAGAAAACCAATTTGTTTGACTTGAGATGACCTGGAGCCAGAACCAATGGAAATTCCCTTTAAAATAACCATCATTGGTAATTCACCCAAAATACTTTTTACTCTTCTCGTCCGGCTGGCGGTTTCTTCTATACTTATTTTGATAAAAAAAGAACGATTTCTGGGTTAACATACTTGATCATTAAATCTCTGACAGTCTCCTCTATTTCTCCCAAGTTATTAAATTTCTTAATTTGGGATTGCTCCTAGAGACACGCTCCTAACTCTCGGGATAACTCTTGAATTCTTTTTTCATTTTCTGATAACATTGGATTGTTCCTGCCATCGAGATATATTCTGAATCGTAGGTTATCACTATTATAATCTCATTTCTCTTTTTGATCAAGTTCAAGATTTTCTAGTTTTTGACGGCTATAAGCATTAATACTCATTGCACAAGTGAGATGCTCCCATTGTAAGGCTTGTCTGAGAGAGTGGCTAGATTAGAAAAGCAATTAAACCGTCCATCAATTCTCCTTTCAGATTCATTTGAATCCTATTATTATCTTCACAAAAACAGAAAAGTCTTGTTCTATCCCGAGACAACTTCTATTTTATCTGGGGACAATTCTTTTCAGCCCCGTTTTATTGATGCTCTCAATAAATTTAATCCAATTGTCACGGTCTGCCCCTTAAGGAAAGTTTTCAATTACAATCTTCGTGGCACGTTTTTAGAATTACTCTATCAGAACAATTATAAACTTCTAGAATCCCGGAAAAGCATAGATTCTACTATAAAGCGAAGTTGTGATATTTATGTAAAAGATTAGAATTGTAATAGAGTCAGAGAATCTTGACAAAATCATATAGCCTAAAACGAGCCAAAGGCTTGACGGCACAATTGAGAGCGCAATTGGGTTGACATTGACAATAGTTTATGATAAGAAAGTGGTATCAGTTGTTCACCCCAACCAACCAATGGCTCAAGAAACCCTCCTAATTGCAGCTAACCCACTGGGGATCAAGCTACCACCGACCCAAGATGAACTACCTTCTGATGATGGTATTCCCATGGAAACCCAGCGACACGGACTGCAAATGCAGTTATTAGTTAGACCTCTCTCCCGGTGGTTAAAAGCTCAAGGACGAGAAGCATTTGTGGGGGGCAATATGTTTGTTTACTTTAGCGCCAATCAAGTGCGTAACGAGGATGATCGCGGAACTGATGTATTTGTCGTTGTGGACGTGCCTCGAAAAGAACGGAAAAGCTGGGTCGTCTGGGAAGAAGAAAAAGCTCCTGATGTGGTGATTGAATTGCTCTCTGAAAGTACAGCCAAAAAGGATAAAGAAGAGAAAAAGCTGATCTATCAGAATCGTTGGCGGGTGACAGAATACTTTTGGTATGATCCCTTTGACTCAGAAGATTTAGCGGGACATCGCTTAGAAGGGGGCGTTTATAAATCTTTAAACCCAGATGCTCAAGGCAGATTCAGCAGCGAAATATTAGGGCTAGTGTTAGTGCGCTGGCAGGGAATTTATGGGGATGAACAAGAGCCGATTACTTGGCTGCGTTGGGCAACACCAGCGGGGCAATTGCTCCCCACCATAGAGGAGTTGGCCGAGCAGGAAAAGCAACGAGCCGAACAGGAAAAGCAACGAGCCGAGCGCTTGGCGGCACAATTGCGATCGCTGGGAGTGGAAGTTGATGATAGTTTATGATAGAAAACAAACCTTATTCTTTACTGTCTCTCACCTTACTTTTGTTGACTTCTATATACATTTAGCTTTTTTGTCAATGAAGAAAAACAAAGTAAATATGATTTAATGTATGTGATTTTTTGTTTTTTTTGTTAATACAGAAAAACTACTTTATCATTCCGTAAATGACAGCACAAGGACTGAGTATTATTGTCATGTTGATTACTCTATTGAGGTTAATACTTGGAGGTTTAATTATCAAAGAAGGAGTAAATAATAAAGGTAAAAGAGAAAAGGTAATGCGTTATCTAATAGGTGTTAAAAAATTGTCAGATACCCCCCTTAATAAGGGGGTGGTTAAGGGGGGATCAAAGGCAAAATCTATCTTCTAATTAGAACCACTTCCTTATCATAATATTCATAGCTGATGTAATATGCTCTTATGACCAATCTTCTAACAAATGACTTAAATCATATTCTTGCCCACACTAAAGACCTGTGGGAAGAATTGCGTGGACAGCGGATATTTATTACTGGAGGTACAGGCTTTTTTGGCTGTTGGCTTCTGGAGAGTTTTATTTGGGCCAATGATCAGCTAGACTTAAAAGCATCGGCAGTTGTTTTAACCAGAAATCCTGATAGTTTCAGGCAAAAAGCTCCTCATTTAGCCAATCATCCCGCTATTCAATTCCATAGCGGTGATGTTAGGTCATTTCAGTTTCCTGAAGGGGAGTTTTCTTATATTATTCATGGTGCAACTGAAGCCAGTGCCAAGCTCAATCAAGAAGATCCCTTACTAATGTTTGATACGATTATTGAGGGAACAAGGCATACTTTAGAATTTGCTAAATTTTGTCAGGCTAAAAAGTTCTTATTAACTAGTTCCGGTGCCGTTTATGGCAAGCAGCCATCAGAAATCACCCATGTTTCCGAAGACTATTTAGGCTCTCCTGATTTAACTAATCCGGGTTATGCTTATGCAGAAGGAAAACGGGCAGCAGAAATGCTCTGTACTCTCTATGCTAAACAACAGGGCTTAGAAACTAAAATTGCTCGTTGCTTTGCCTTTGTCGGTCCCTATTTGCCACTGGATACCCATTTTGCTATTGGTAATTTCATTCGAGATGGTATGACGGGGAGTCCGATTCTCATCCAGGGGGATGGTACTCCTTATCGTTCTTACCTCTATGCGGCGGATTTGGCAATTTGGCTGTGGACAATTTTGTTTAAGGGGAAATCATGCTACCCTTACAATGTCGGTTCAGATGAGGATTTAACTATCGCTGAACTGGCGGAAGTTGTTGCCAGTACATTTGCATCAAAAGTCGAGGTAGTTATAGCAAAAGAACCTATCCCCGGTAAACCTGTTGAACGTTATGTACCCTCAGTCCAGAGGGCTTTTGCTGAGTTACAACTTAAGCCATTAATTTCTTTGTCAGACTCAATCATCCGAACGGCTAGTTATAATTCATCAAAATTTTAGTATTTACATCATGAATCAGAAAAAATCACTGCGAAATTGTCCAATTTGTCAAGAAGAAAATGGGGAAATTATTCACACACAAAATTTCGTTTTACCTGAAGGTCATCCCCTCTCAAATGGATATGATATACTGTGTTGTGATCGCTGTGGTTTCGTCTATGCTGATACAACAGTAAGTCAGAAAGATTACGATATTTTTTACACCAAATTATCCAAATACGAGGACAAAAAAACCGCTACGGGAGGAGGGGAATCTCCCTATGATGCCGCCCGAATTCAAAAAACGGCTGAATGTATTGCTGAATTTTTACCGGATAAGAGCGTTCGCATTTTAGATATTGGCTGTGCCAATGGTGGCTTATTAGGCTATCTTAAAAAACTAGGATATAACAATTTATGTGGTTTAGATCCATCTCCTATCTGTGCCGAAACTACAAAACAAAAGTATGACATAGAAACTTATACTGGTTCAATGTTTGAACTGCCCCATAGTTTGGGTGTGTTTGATGTTATTATTCTTTCCCACGTATTAGAACATATACAAGATGTGTCTACTGCATTAACTAATCTTAAAGATATACTGGATAAAAATGGGATTCTGTATGCCGAAGTTCCCGATGCTAAAAGATACTTAAATTTTTATGTTTCCCCATTTCATTATTTTGACACTGAACACATCAATCACTTCTCCTTAAAGTTCCTAGAAAAATTACTAATGCTTGCTAACTTTACTATCATTGGTAGGGGAGAGAAAGAATTTGAGTTACATTCAGGGACTATTTATCCAGCTATTTGGGTAATGGCTAGATTGTTAAATAGAAAAATACCATTGAATTTAGATTTAGATTCAGAACTTTGCAATAATATAATTAAATACCTAAAACATTCAGAGGAATATCTTGATACCCAAGCGATAGATGAGTTGGTTTTAAATTGCGAAAAAATAATCGTTTGGGGAATTGGCAGTTCTACAATGAGACTTTTGGCTAATTCAAGTCTCAGTCAAGCCAATATAATTGCATTTGTTGATAGTAATCCCAAGTATTGGGGAGAATATTTAATGGACAAGCCTATTATTTCTCCCGAAGAATTAAAAAAGAAAACAGAAACAATTTTGATAACATCTAAAATTTATGGCCAAGAAATTCTAACACAAATAATTAATGAACTTAACCTGAAAAATAAAGTAGTGAGTGCATAGATAATTTGAATATACTAACTCTATTCGGTGGCAAAACATATCAAGTAAGGTAAAGCTTATAACCAAGCATCGTAAGCATGGCCGTCTAGATATGCTCAGTGTTGATAACACGACACGAGAAACCAGAGAGCCAAACAATGTATACCTGCACTAATTCATAATCTATCAACTATAATAATGTCAACCAAATTAGCGAATCTAAGAGCGAAACCCCGATGAGAGTTGCCGACTATATCGCCCAAACCCTTGTGAAACATGGCATCCATGATGTTTTTTTGCTTACTGGTGGTGGGGCGATGCACCTGAATGATGCTTTCGGGCGCTGTCCAGGACTATCCTACACCTGTTGCCACCACGAACAAGCTTGTGCTATGGCGGCCGAAAGCTACTATCGGTTAACCAATCGCCTAGCCGCTCTGAATGTAACCACAGGACCGGGGGGAACCAATGCCATTACCGGAGTCTATGGAGCGTGGACAGATTCCATCGGTATGATCGTTATTTCCGGACAGGTAAAATGGGAAACCGTGGTCAGAAGTACAGACTTACCCCTCAGACAATTGGGAGATCAGGAAATTGACATTGTTAAATTGGTGGAACCGATCACCAAATACGCGGTGATGGTGACAGAGCCCCAGTCAATTCGCTACCATCTCGAAAGAGCATTACATCTGGCTCAATCTGGCCGTCCCGGTCCTTGCTGGTTGGATATCCCGATGAATGTTCAAGGAGCTAAGATTGATCCCACATCTCTACCGGGCTACGACCCCAAAGAAGATGCGATCAAATATACTACCCCCGATCTAGCAGCCACCTGTGAACAAGTTATCAACCGACTGAAAACCGCCGAACGCCCGGTTATCTACGCCGGCTCGGGAATTCGTTTAGGGAGGGCTTATGAAGACTTCCTGCGCTTGGTCAATACTTGGAAAATCCCTGTAGTTACAGCTTGGAACGCTCACGATCTGATCTGGAACGATCATCCTTACTATATTGGTAGGCCAGGGACTATCGGCGATCGCCCTGGTAATTTTGCCGTCCAAAATGCTGATTTCTTATTAGTTTTAGGTTGCCGGCTCAACATCCGCCAGGTGAGCTATAACTGGGAAAATTTTGCCCGGGAAGCCTATAAGATTATCGTGGATATTGACGAATCAGAACTGAAAAAGCCAACGCTCAGGCCGGATTTACCTGTTCATGCCGATGTAGCCGACTTTTTGGCGCATTTACTGCAACATCAAGTTGAGCCAACACAACACCATCAACAGTGGCTAGACTGGTGTTTGATTCGTAAGGAAAAATATCCCACTGTCTTACCCGAATATTGGCTAACACAAGGGGCAGTTAACCCTTATTGCTTTGCCCAAGCACTCTTTAAGGAACTCCCTCCGGGAGAAATAGTCGTGACCGGTGATGGAACCGCCTGTGTGACGACATTTCAAGCGGCATCAATCAAAGAGGGACAGCGCCTCTACACTAACTCTGGTTGTGCCTCCATGGGATACGATCTACCGGCGGCGATCGGGGCCTGTATTGCCAGTGGTAAGCGGCGAGTGATTTGTATTGCGGGAGATGGCAGCATTCAATTAAACCTACAAGAATTACAAACCCTGGTGGGATATCAACTGCCTATCAAGATTTTTGTCCTCAATAATCAAGGCTATCACTCGATTCGTCAAACTCAGCAGAATTTCTTTGCCGATAATATTGTCGGTTGTGGACCTGAAAGTGGCGTGACCTTTCCCAGTTTTGAAAAGTTAGCTGCGGCCTATGGGATTCCTTACCGACTTTGCCGAGAACACGCAACTATGAAGCAAGCTATTCAAGAAACCATTGAAGGAGAAGGTTCTCAGATCTGTGAAGTGTTTCTTGACCTCAATCAACCCTTTGCTCCTAAGTTGTCTTCTCGTCGCTTGGATGATGGGCGCATGGTATCTTCTCCCTTAGAAGATTTGTCCCCCTTCCTAGATCGGGATGAGTTTATGAGTAATATGATTGTTGCGCCCATGACTGAATAGGTTATACTTCTTTCAAGTTCAAACTTAAAACTAGCTAATCAAGGAGCAGGAAAACTATGAACTCGATGGAAAAACGAATGGTGGAACTTTTATTGGAATTAAAGGAGAACTATAACGTTTGTGGAGTCAAAGCCGAATTTGAAGCGGAAGGCACCCGCATGGAAGAAGCAATGCGCCTCAAAGAGGTTAGTCTTACAGCCGGCTTGGGTTTAAACTTAAAAATTGGTGGCTGTGAGGCCATCAAAGATATGTTTGATGCTACTAGCTTAGGGGCTGAACGGGTAATTGCTCCCATGGTAGAAACGGCCTACGCCTTGAAAAAATACTTGAATGCGATCAATATCGGCTTTAGCAGTGATCAAAAACAAGATGTGGAATTTCTGATTAACTTAGAAACGATTACAGCTTTTAAAAACTTTGATGAAATGTTATCCTTGCCCGAAATCAAGTCTTTAAGTGGGGTGGTGATTGGGCGAGTTGACTTGTCTGGTTCTATGGGATTGACTCGTGAAGATATTAATAGCGATCAAGTCCTAGATATTGCCTTGAAAATTGCTGAAAAAGCGAAATCAGCCGGGTTAAAGGTGGTTGTAGGCGGTGGGGTTTCCGTTCATTCATTACCTTTCTTTAAAGCCTTTCCTGAAGGACATCTTGATCGCTTTGAAACCCGAAAGGTTGTCTTCCGTTGTCCGGAAGCCATCAATAACCCGGAGGAGGCTTTTTTGAAGGCGGTTGAATTTGAGCTTATGTGGCTGAAGAATAAAAAGAATTACTATGGGGCAATTCATCGAGAAGATGATAGTCGCTTAGAAATGATGGAAGAACGCTACCGCAGTTCAATTAATAAATTACTCTATGGTAAATCTAACAAAGCATCATAAAGCCTTGATTACTGGAGGTTCTCGCGGACTTGGGGCTGCCATGGCCTCATTATTGGAAGACCAAGGCGTTGAAGTAATTGCCCCAACACGGGATGTCTTGGATCTTTCCCGCATGGAGTCCATTGCCGCTTATATCGCTTCCGAGCAGGGGAAGGGGTTTGACATAATCATCAATAATGCTGGGATTAATCTTCTCAATGAACTTACCCATGTCAAAGATGAGGACTGGCAAATTATGCTTCAGGTGAATTTGACCGCCCCCATGGCCCTAATTAGAGGGTTCTCTCCCTATATGAAAGCCCAAAAGTGGGGAAGGATAGTCAATATAAGCTCTATCTTTAGTTTAGTCACCAGAGAAAACCGCTCTGCTTACTCGGCAACTAAAGCAGGTTTAAACGGTTTGACCCGAACTGCGGCAGTGGAATTGGCTCCCTATGGTATTCTCGTAAACGCGGTTTGTCCGGGATATGTCGAAACCGAGTTAACCTTTGTCAATAATTCTCCTGAACAGTTAGCGGCAATTACTGCTACCATTCCCTTACAACGTCTTGCCCAACCCCATGAAATTGCCAAGCTAGTTAGTTTTTTGTGTTCGGAAGAAAATACCTATCTCACTGGACAAAATCTAGTGATTGATGGCGGCTTCACCTGTAAATAAACCCTGATTTTAAGGTTCTTGAGTTATGCTAGAAATCCAAAGTCAATTTCACCCCTACTGTGTTGAAGTCAAGGAAGGCTTAAAAGATGCTTTAACACAAGCTGTCAAAGACAAGACTGTTTTTACTTTAGTTGATAGTAACGTTTTCCACCTGTACTCACAGCCAATAGAAGAAGTTTTGTCCGATCGCCCTATCTTAAAAATAGAGGCTACGGAGGAACAAAAATCTTTTGAACGACTCACACCAATTTTTTTAAACCTCTTGGAATTAGGTTTTAGGAAAGACTGTACCTTGCTAGTAATTGGAGGTGGAGTTATTCAAGATATTGGCTGTTTTATAGCTTCCGTTTTATTTAGGGGGATTAAATGGATATTAATTCCTACTACCTTATTAGCTCAATGTGATAGTTGTATTGGCAGTAAAAGCTCCATCAATATCCAAAACTTCAAAAACCAAATCGGGACATTTTATCCCCCCCATGAGATTATTCTTGTTTTTTCTGTATTGAAGACCTTACCCTCTGATGAAATTCGCTCTGGGTTGGGGGAAATTATCAAGCTAAATTTACTGGCTGGTCAATCTGAAGTTCAACAAATGAAAATTAATCTTCAAAAACTATCGTCGGATTTTCTAGAGATTCAAAATCTAATTTTAGATGCTCTAAATATCAAGAAACGTTACATTGAGCGGGATGAGTTTGACAAGGGAATTAGAAATATTTTAAATTATGGGCATACTTTCGGACACGCTTATGAATCGGCCACTAACTATAAAATTCCCCATGGAATTGCTGTAACTTTAGGGGTGCTTACGGCTACCTTCTTTTCCGAAAGACTAGGAATGGTAGAATCGGGATATTTTGATAATTTGGAAGAGTTTTTGAAACCTTATTATCAGCCTTATAACCAGGAGTTAACCTCTAATATTTTAGAGCTTATTTTAGGAGCAATTAAACTGGACAAGAAAAATACTGGAAGATCAATTAACTGCATCCTAACACGAGGAGAAGGTAAAATGGAGAAGGTTTCGCTAGAGTTAGAGAATCAAGTGAGACCTCTACTCAATGAATTTTTGACAGTTATCTGTTAAAATTGGGCAACAATAATCTAATCAATAATTAATGACTTGCGGGGGAATGAACTAAGAAAATGTATCTGATCAAAAAGCATAGATTGGTTAACCTGATTAAAAAACATGAATTTGCCAGGTTTGTGTTAGTTGGCGTACTGAATACCTTATTCAGTTATTTTTTATATGGTAGTCTTATACTGATAGGACTAAATTATAAATATGCTGTCTTGCTGGCTACTATTCTGGGGGTTTTATTTAACTTTCAAACCACGGGAAAGTTAGTTTTTGGTAGCCAAAACAATAAATTAATCTTTCGTTTTGTCTTAGTTTATGTGGTGACTTTTCTCTTGAACGTTGAGGCCCTGAGAATTGTTGATGCTATTGATATTGGCATCGAGCAAAAAACTAAAATGTTAATCGCTGGTGCTATCTTGGTTCTTCCCATGGCTGTCATCTCTTTTATTTTAATGAAACTATTTGTTTTTAGAGAAAGATCACAATGAAGAAAATTACTGTAATGACTCCTTGTTATAATGAGGAAGGAAATGTTGAAGACCTTTACCTGCGGGTTAAAGAAGTCTTTAATCAGTTACCTAACTATGAGTATGAACATCTTTTTATCGATAACGCTTCCCAAGATAAAACTGTAGATGAATTAAAAAAAATTGCTCAAAAAGACTCCAGGGTAAAAGTCATCGTTAATGCTAGAAATTTCGGTCCCGTTCGTTCTGGTTACTATGGGATTCTTCAGTGTTACGGAGATGCGGTTATTCCTATCGTAGCAGATCTGCAAGATCCTCCCGAATTAATCCTAGAATTTGTCAAGAAGTGGGAGGAAGGCTATAAAGTTGTTAAAGCGGTTAAAACTCCGATGAAAGAAGGAGCTTTTTTCTATTTCGCTAGACAAATTTTTTATTATTTAATGGACAATCTTTCGGATATAAAAGTTACTAGAAATTTTACAGGTTTCGGGTTATATGATCAGAAAGTCATCAATGTTCTACGAGAGATTAACGATCCCTATCCCTATTTTAGGGGACTCATTGAAGAGTTAGGTTTTGAAAGTTTCTCTTTTGAGTATCAACAACAACGGCGAAAACGGGGTATTAGTAGTTACAACTTCTATCGATACTATAGCGAGGCGATGCTGGGTATTACCAGTCACTCCCAAGTTCCCCTCAGACTGGCCACCATGTTAGGCTTTGCTTTGTCCCTCTTGAGTCTGGTAGTGGCGTTAGGTTATTTAATCGCCAAATTGTTGTTCTGGGATTATTTTCCTTTAGGAACCGCACCAATCATGGTCGGACTATTTTTACTCGCTTCTGTGCAACTATTTTTTATCGGTATTATTGGGGAATATATCGGATTAATGCACATGAGAATTTTAAAAAGGCCTTTAGTTGTCGAACGAGAACGGATTAACTTTTATTAATCTATAACTGTCGAACCAATGCCCCTATTGATCATGGAAAATTTTGACTTACGCTTATCTTTATTAAATACAATAGAAAACCAATCTGGATTACCTAATCTATATAGGATAAGTCTAATTCTTGTATTATTCATATTTGTCGTTCTAGCGCTTTCTCCTACAATCTTCAACGAGTCGAAGGTTAGTAGATTTATCTTGCGGGTTTTCTCGGAACCTGTTTTTTTAGCGTGGACGGGGTTAGCGATTCTCGCTGCTCGTTGGCCAGTTTTACTCGCGCCCTCTATTAATTCGGATGAAGATATCTTCATTGCCGCCGCGATGAAACTGTTTAAAGATGCAGCTTTCTGGCGTTCGGTTGATACTGGCTCATCGGGTCCGCTGAATATTATACCCCTGACTATTCCTAAACTATTGAATATTCGCATCGATTACGCCAGCGATCGAGTTATCGGCTTATTTTTAGTTATTCTGTCCGTTATCTTTTTCTATTACTCGCTTAAATATTTAGGCTCTTCGGTAATTGTTATGCAAATAATTAACTTAAAATAAAATTCGATGATAGTGCTTACGCTCAAAAATAGCTGAAATCTATACAGGGAGAAATTTTAGACACAAACAGGTTAATACCAAAAGATAGACAATTGAGTTAAGATTTAATATAATAGCCAAAAACCAGAGTATTTTACTTATGATACTTGACAAATTTTTGAACCTAGAAGGAACCTCTATTCAAGGCTATCGACACCTAGAAAATGTCGGTATAGTTTGACGAATCGAATCGAAAAAGAAAAAAGCAATCTGTCCTCGTTGTGGGTTAGAGAGCGATAAACTACACCAAAATCATCGACATTTAGTCAAAGATTTACCGCTCTCAGGCCAACCAGTGTACCTACAAGTTAATCGTCGTCAATTTAAGTGCGATAATTGTCAGAAGCCCTTTAGCGAAGAGTTAGATTTTGTCGCCAGTAAACGAACCTATACGAAAAGACTAGCCGAGAATATACTTGAACAATTAAAATCAGGAGATATTTTAAATGTTAGCCGAAGAAATGACGTAACGGAAGAAGAGATTCAAAGAATGCTAGAGGACATCGCTGAAGAAATTACCGAGCCAGATTTATCGGAATTAAAAAGACTAGGAATTGATGAAATCGCTCTAGTGAAGGGACAAAAAAATTACTGTGCAGTTTTAGTAAATTTAGATACGGGAAAACTAATAGCTATTCTGGAGAAGCGAACACAAGAAGAGTTTAAGAAAACCCTTACGGGCTGGGGAAAAGAGGTGTTAGAGCCAATTGAAGAAGTAAGCATAGATCTTTGGTTGTCCTATAAAAATCTGGTAAAAGAATTGATGCCGTCGGCCGAGGTAGTCGCTGATAGATTCCATGTAATGAAACAAATTAATCAAGAGTTAGACGAACAGAGAAGAGCGGAAAAAAGAGCCGTAGAAGCGCGGAAAAATAAAAAACAGAAAGCGGAAAAAGAAGCGAAGCTAGAAGTTTTAAAGCGAAGTAAATATAGCCTGTTAAAAAATGAAGAAGATTTAACGGAACCCCAAAAAATCAAACTAGAAGCTATCAAAAAAACTTGGCTAAATTTGAAAGAGATGCACGAATTAAAGGAAGAATTCAGAAGGATTTACGAAACCTCAAAGAATCCGACAGAGGGAATGCTATCCATCTCGGAATGGTTGGCAAAATCCTCCAGTGTTTTTACCAAGAGTTGTCAAACAATCCGAAACTGGTTTGGAGAAATCATTAGTTATTTCGAGCGAAGGACAACGAATGGATTAGTCGAGGGAATCAACAATAAACTTAAACTAATAAAACGAAGAGGCTATGGCTTTAGAAACTTTCGGAATTTTTGGGTTAGAAGTATGTTGTCTTGGCATCTTGTCTGTTGATTTAGCATAAAGAGTAACGAAGAGCCAATATTTATACGATAATCGAGTCGCCCGTATTGCGACTATCCCAGTTGTTTTATTTTTCTCTTTGGCAGTCCATAGTAATTTTGTTCATTATAGCGGCGAACATTTCCCGATCGCTATTTTAAGTACTGCTCTTTGGATTACCTGCTACGTTTACACCCGCGAGTTTAGCGATCGCATGGTTTTTATTTTTGGTGCAGTTATCGGAATGATGCCCTACGCAAAAATGCAGGGTCTTCCCGTCGCGCTGGCAATCACTTTAATTTTCGCTCACATACTTTGGACAAGAAAAGAAAGTATCCGACAATTTCTCAAAAGTTTAGCTACGCTTGCCTTAGGCTTATTGCTGTTTTCTGCTATCAATCTCTTTTTTCTAATTCTTTTTTCAACCTCTGAGGATTTCTGGAGAAGGTATACCCTCCAGAATTTATTAATTTATGCCGATGTAAAGAACCTAGCCTTCGGGGAAAAGTTCAGCCAATTTATATCAATGGCTATAGCAAAGAGCGGGATAGTTAGGACATAATAGAGAAAAAGAAATGAGGAGAAGCTTTCATGGCAGCACCCTATAGTGATGATTTAAGACAGAAAGCAGTGAGTGCCGTAGAGCGAGGGGAGAAAAAAAGCCATGTCTGTCGCACCCTCAATATTAGTCGTAATACATTAGACATCTGGCTGAAACGGAAGAAACAAACTGGGACGGTGGCCGCTAAAACTAACTATCGTCGAGGGCCGAAGCCCCAAATTGACGATTTAGAAGCCTTTCAAAAGTTGGCCGAACAATATGGGCATTTGACCCAAGAAAAAATGGCGCAAAAATGGGCTAACCCAGTCAGTAGGATGAGAATTGGTCAAGCCCTCAAAAGAATTGGATTTACTAGAAAAAAAAAACTTATGGCTACAGAGAAAGAGATGAAGAAGCCCGAAAAGAGTTTCTCCAAAAAATCAGAGGTTATGCCCCGGAAAGATTTGTCTATATTGATGAAGCTGGAATAGATAAGTACCTAAGCAAAATTAATTACACATATCTAAACACCCAGAAACGTTGAATCCTGTAATAAAACTTTACATTGACAAGCATAATACCCCTATAACATCAAATTTTAAATTGAATAGACAATCCTCCGGAACCAGTGTACATAGCTAATATGTTGACACATGAAACTCTGTAAATAGCGCAGTTTGTCTAATAAGCTTTTCCCAAATCCTTCTTCAATATCTATTAGCTGTAGAATCAGATAAGCGATAATGCAACTATAGATCTGTAGGCGGATTCCGTTCTCGTTTTTAGTGATTAGATTATCCAACTTTAGATGCATTTTTAAAAATTTCCACAGCAGTTCTATTTGCCATCTTTGGATGTAAATTTCGGCAACTTCTTCATTACTAACTGCTCCTTCTCCTTCTAGAGGTAAATCTGTCGCCAGCCGAAATTCTGTTTGACTTTCTAGGTCGCAAAAAGCGACTACTCTTACTTCTATTTGTCTTTTATCTTTTCCGAGTTTACACTTGCCATTTTCGAGCATCTCTAGGCTAATATTATTTTTCACTCTCAAGACAAAATGCTTGTCACTACTCTCTAATAATTCGGTGATTCTTTGATTAGACGCAAATCCTCTATCCATTGCTCCAACTCCATTTACAGGAATTGCTTCTATCGTTTTTCCTCCTTCTTTTGAGTCATGACCTTGACCAAAATGGATGAGTATTCCGACCACCTCTGTTGTGATACTATTAAGACCAGAGAATAGTTTTACTTGATGCCATCCCTGGGACCATAGTAATTTACTGGTTAAGCTAATTATTGTTGAGTCAATAGGAAATAAAGCTCGCGCATTCTCTATTCCTTTTTTGGCAACTAAACGCTTATTTAATTCGACAATGACTTTCTCAAATGGACTTGTTTCTCTAATTTTGCTTGCCTTAGAAAATGTGGATAAATTTACATTAATTCCTTGAAGTACCATTCTACTGCATAAGTCCCTCATACTGACGATGCTTTTATCTAAAGCAAAACCAATCCAACAGGACAAAAATGTAAAAGTATCTAAAGCGGGGTAGTCATTTTTAGGCAGTGGTTTGAGAAGCTCTTTTATGAGTTTTGAAAAATTCGTCATCAGGGCAAACTCCCTATTGTGAGGGGAATAAGTTGTCTAGATTCTATCTATAATAGCATTTTTTTTCTGACTTTTCTCAACGTTCAACACTTCTGCTAAACACCTCTTGCAAGAGGCAAGAGCGCCTCTTGCCTATCTTCACTAGGAAATTAATTTTGCACGACTACTTAACACCATCGATTACCCTTATGGATATTGTCACAAATCAGAAAGATTTGAGGCTTTAAAGTTAGGTCACTGTAGCGAAAGAGTTAGTGTGATCAGCGGTTGGTGGCGTGGTTCCACTATCGCGCCAATGGTGTTTGAGGGGTACTGTAATACAGAGTTGGTGTGTGAGTGGATAGAACAATTGCTATTACCCGAACTACTACCCGGTCAAATTATCATCATTGATAACGCCAGTTTTCATCCCAAAGAGAGAATCAAAAAATTGTTAGCTAAAGCGGGATGTGAAGTGCTATTTTTACCCGCCTATTCTCCAGATATCAACAAAATTGAAAAGTTCTGGGCTAGATTGAAAAACTATGTTAGTCAGATTATCAATGATAGTGAAAACCTTGTGGATGCTGTGAGTAAAGCCTTCAGGCATCTGTCCTAACTAACTCGTTCTATGCCATAGTAGTAAACGATTAAACTCAAGTTCACTATTTCAAATTACCTCGATTTTTCTCATCGCCGCAACGATTTTGTTTTTCAGGGAAAGTATGGTGCGGCGAAAGCTATTTTTCACAAATACTTTTATCTTCTTCTTCTACAGCCTGTTTATCCTAGTAGTTTCTATTTATGTCGCCGTTCGCCCTGGTAATCCTTTCCCGCATTATCTTCTTTTTCTTGTCTTCCCCTGTGGTTTTTTGATCGGTGTGGTAATCGGAGAAATTTTTAAATTGTCGGAGAATAATGCTTTTTATAAACAGATACAGTTTTTGATATTGCTGTTGATGATCGCAGCCAGCTTCCTACAGGGCTATACGTTGATCAGAAGCGAACACCCCTATCTCTCTCAACGCCAAAAATATCTTCAGGACTATCAAACTCCCCTCGTGCGGACAATCTTACAATACGCTTCACCGAATGATTCAATGGCGATCTGGGGCAAGAGGGGTGATCTATATATAGAGACTGGACTGTATCAGGGAGTTAGAGACGTTGGGATTAAATGGATGGTTTTTAAAAGTCCCCAGCAGGCTTATTATCTAAAAAGCTTCGCAGACGATCTATTAAAGTCAAAATCAAAGGTTTTTGTAGATGCGATGGCTGGCGAGAAGAAGATTTATCGTTACGATGCCTATCCCGAAATCGCCACTGTGATTGAAAATAACTATCGCATGGTGGATGAAGTTGAGGGCATTCGGATTTATGTTAGAAAATAGAGTAGTGAAAAAATGGTAAATAACCAAATTGATTTACGGTGGTGGCTACTGAGTAATTTGGCGACTATTCAATCTTTGTCAATTATTTACAGAATATCAGTAATAGTCACTTTTATTATCTTCATTTTTTTCACTTTTTCTCCTCTCATATTCCTGAGAACTCCCACGAGTAAGCTCCAGAAATTTTTATTGTCAAATATAATATTTATTACATCTTTAGTGACTTTTATTTTAGCAGCACGCTGGCCAGGTTTCTTGCCACCAATGCTAAACCCCGATGAGGCACTATTTACCGCAGGTGCAATAAAACTGTTGAAAGATCCAGTTTTCTGGCGTGCAGTAGATGCAGGTTCATCTGGACCTCTCAATGTCTATCCTCTGACTCTACCAGCTTTTTTCGGGTTCAGAATTGAATATGCTAGTAGTCGCGTGATCGGCTTAATCATGATAATTGCTGCTATTGTTTGTCTTTATTATGCTTTATCCACTCTCTACAATAAGAGCCTTTCTCGCCTAGCAATAGTTCCCGTTGTTACCACTGTCGCCTTAATGACATTTTTTGACTATGTGCATTATACAAGTGAACATTTTTCAATTGCAATATTAAGTGTGGCTTTGTTAATCGTTTGTAAATATTATACTGGTAATTCATCTAATCCTAATCACCTGATATTTGCCTTGGGTTTTATACTGGGAACTACTCCCTTTGCCAAAATGCAGTCAGTTCCTATAGCTTTCTCAATTGCTTGTATATTTTTGCACATACTCTGGCTAAAAAGCAGAGGGAGAGGTCAATTAATCAGGAGTCTTGCTGCTTTCTTTCTTGGGGGAATGTTGTTCTCGGCTTTAGTTATACTATATCTAACAATTTTCTCAATATATGATGCTTTCTGGACATCTTACATACAACAGAATTTATTGATGTATTCTACCCATGGTTTGATGGGAGACGTAAATAAAATGAGCTTTTTCCGAAAAATTCTCAGATTTCTTAATATGTTAAGAAAAGCGCAAGATACACATATATTATTTTTATTAACAGCAATTGTCTTGATATTAGGAGTACCATTTCTAGTATTAAAGCGTGTTTCCTTAAACCTAAATCAAGAAAAGTCCAAGACATTTTGCTTTGTCTATTACAGTTTATTTATTTTGGCTGCGTCGAGTTATTCAATTATTAGACCAGGGAACGGGTTTACTCATTATTTACTGTTTCTAATCATACCTAGTGGATTTCTCATCGGCGTTTTTTTAGGTGAACTGGCAAAAGTCTTACAGCTGTCGCAATTAACCCTTTCAAACTTAAAGTTCTCTCTTTTAACAGGTGTCATTTTTATTGCAGTTGCTAGTAGTTTTTTACAATTTGCCGTAACAATAACATCAGATAATTTTTACCTCAATAATCGCAGAAGATTTGCTAGAAATTATCTCAGTCCGATTGCAAAAACTATTCTCAAGTATGCTTCTCCTGGTGAATCTATGGCTGTCTGGGGATGGGCCTCAGAGTTATATGTTGACACAAGCCTGGTACAAGCGACAAGGGATAGTGTTTCTGTTTGGCCAATCCTACCAGGTTCACTGCAAGAATATTTTCTGAAAAGATACACAGACGATCTTATTAATTCTAATGCTAAGTTATTTGTTGATGCTGTAGCTCCAAGAAGGTTTTTATTTACCGATAGAAAAACTCATGGACACGAAGTTTTTCCTGAAATTGCTAGGGTTATCAAGGAAAATTATCGGCTAGTTGATGAAGTTCAAGGAGTTCGTATTTATCTTAAAAAATAGTTATATGCTGCCTTTTTCCTGATTTGAGAACTGCGTAAAAGCTCCGAATAAGTTTGTGCATCACGACCCCAACTATCTGCATCTTACAGTATTTTTATACTACCCCACACTTTTCTAGATCGATTGAGTCTGATTGACGATTCGATCATAAAATAGCAACAGATCAAGAGAGTACAGGTCAAATATGCCAAAATTTGTTGTCTGGGGTAGTTATTGTGAAAACGTGGTGGAAAAACGCGCACCCTATCGTCAAGCGCATCTAGAGGGATTAAATCCACAGAAAGAACGGGGAATTCTCATTACTATCGGACCAACGGCAGATTTAAGCCAAGTTTTCGCAATTTATCAGGCAGCCAGCGAGTCAGAAGTGGGAGAATTATACCGTTTTTCTTTATTCGTGGCAGGCATTCTACTACCCTCTCCCACCCCCCTCACAAGTGTAGGTTTTTTACAAAAGGGTGTAAATCAAGACAAGGAAGACAAGGTGGGAAAGTGGACAAGGAAGTTTTTTGATACCACAAAAATCAGACTAGGAAGTATTAAGAGCAAGAGCATATCTTGTCGGGTACTGTTGTGAAAATAAACCAGTTAAAGCAGAAGTGTTGAACGTTGAGAAAAGTCAGAAAAAAAATGCTATTATAGATAGAATCTAGACAACTTATTCCCCTCACAATAGGGAGTTTGCCCTGATGACGAATTTTTCAAAACTCATAAAAGAGCTTCTCAAACCACTGCCTAAAAATGACTACCCCGCTTTAGATACTTTTACATTTTTGTCCTGTTGGATTGGTTTTGCTTTAGATAAAAGCATCGTCAGTATGAGGGACTTATGCAGTAGAATGGTACTTCAAGGAATTAATGTAAATTTATCCACATTTTCTAAGGCAAGCAAAATTAGAGAAACAAGTCCATTTGAGAAAGTCATTGTCGAATTAAATAAGCGTTTAGTTGCCAAAAAAGGAATAGAGAATGCGCGAGCTTTATTTCCTATTGACTCAACAATAATTAGCTTAACCAGTAAATTACTATGGTCCCAGGGATGGCATCAAGTAAAACTATTCTCTGGTCTTAATAGTATCACAACAGAGGTGGTCGGAATACTCATCCATTTTGGTCAAGGTCATGACTCAAAAGAAGGAGGAAAAACGATAGAAGCAATTCCTGTAAATGGAGTTGGAGCAATGGATAGAGGATTTGCGTCTAATCAAAGAATCACCGAATTATTAGAGAGTAGTGACAAGCATTTTGTCTTGAGAGTGAAAAATAATATTAGCCTAGAGATGCTCGAAAATGGCAAGTGTAAACTCGGAAAAGATAAAAGACAAATAGAAGTAAGAGTAGTCGCTTTTTGCGACCTAGAAAGTCAAACAGAATTTCGGCTGGCGACAGATTTACCTCTAGAAGGAGAAGGAGCAGTTAGTAATGAAGAAGTTGCCGAAATTTACATCCAAAGATGGCAAATAGAACTGCTGTGGAAATTTTTAAAAATGCATCTAAAGTTGGATAATCTAATCACTAAAAACGAGAACGGAATCCGCCTACAGATCTATAGTTGCATTATCGCTTATCTGATTCTACAGCTAATAGATATTGAAGAAGGATTTGGGAAAAGCTTATTAGACAAACTGCGCTATTTACAGAGTTTCATGTGTCAACATATTAGCTATGTACACTGGTTCCGGAGGATTGTCTATTCAATTTAAAATTTGATGTTATAGGGGTATTATGCTTGTCAATGTAAAGTTTTATTACAGGATTCAACGTTTCTGCAGTTAAAGAAATAGCCTTGCCGTTAAGTAAGTCGGCTATAATTTTGATTAAACCTTGAAGAAAACAGGAAATCTGACGAACTGTTTTTCGGCGAATATGTGGTTTTTTCGCAATAGGATTTGTCGGAAGTTGCTCGTCATTAAGATCAGGGGGATGTTGCTCATGCTCAGTGCCAACTGTTAGAGTCCAGAGCGTAGCTACGGCCATAGCTAACCATAGTCTTTCGGCTCTAGAAGGCTCTCGTCAACGAGTTTTCTGCCATTGCCAACCATCACTTTTAATGTCTCGATAACTACACTCAATCCAAGAACGTAAAGAATACCATAAGGCCTCACCTTGTTGTGGTAGTAAATCTGTAACAATTAACCAAGGTTCTTTATAACCATTATCCCAACGAGCTAATCAAGTACAATTCAAGGGATTAGTTTTAAAACCGGTAACTATTCCTGACCAACTCATTCCTGTATTTGGTACTACTGTTTCTAAAAATCGCCATTCTTTCTCACCTCTAATTTGATAAGTTCCTTGATGATTAATTCGTAAAAAAGGAGGTCAATTCAAGGCACAAATTGCCTCAAATAACCAATCAGCCTAGAGTCCTCTGTCTGCTGATACAACTACTAGCCAATCAGGAGGAACCACATTTTTCAAAGATTGAAATAATTCTTGCCAATGAGGTTTCCCTGCTCCTTTTTCTGTTCCTTTGACAATTTTCCCAGCTACAGGAATACCACATCCTTGATCAAGAACGTGAACAGAAAGAACAGTAAAATTTTGGCCAATATTAGTAGTATCTATGGCTAGAGGTAGCCATTTTTCTTCACTATTCCACCGACTCAAAATCCATTTAAGTAGGGAGGCAAAGCATTCATTTACCTCTAATTGATTTCTTTTTTTTCCAGTTTTTGCCTCTGCTTGGAGATACCATTCCCTTAGTCTTTGTTTCACTGTATTTGTCTTTTCTTGATTGAGTCTGCCGATAAATTCTGATACCCTAGTTAGACTACTTGAGCTTGTCATCACCATCCCAAAACTCCAAGTAGCTAACCCTGCTACTTCGGGTAAAGATAGATGAGGAAAATGATCACTGACAATTTTTGCCCACTCTTTGAGATGTTTATTCTTCAGCATTGTTCAACCAACTAACCAATTTTCTGGCTGACCAATCATTTTGACTAATCCACTTAAAACTTGACTATATGTACTGGATAATTCTCTTCCCTTTTCTGCTGGCCAATAATTACATTTCATCGCCAAATTTAACCCTACCTGTGTCTCAGCCGCTTCGGCTTCACAGTCATTTAATTTGGCGACAAAGGAGGCTTTATACCGTCTTTTTCTCCATGCCTCCGCTAAATTAGCACAAACCGAGCGAGAAGAGCGACGTATTTGGTCTGTAAGAGAGTATCTTTCTACATCAGGAAACTTTTTTGATAACTCAAAAATAGTCATAGCCGCCTGAAATACTTTTTGGTAGATAATCAAATCTTCATGGGTTTGGATTGTTCTGCGTTCTTCCTCCTTGTCCACTTTCCCTCCTTGTCTACCTTGTCTCACCCCATTATACATCTAATTGTAAAAAACCTACACTTGTAAGCTCCCACCCCCCCTTGCCTGACAGGTGTCGGGGGGGGGTGGGGGTGAGGGTAATTAACCATCTCTGCCATTACTTTAGAAAAATGGTATTAGACGATGAGGGTTCAGTTGTCATTATTCTCAGTTGTAAACATCGAAAAAATGCTTACAGCGGACTATAATATAAGTCCATCTCCTCTAGATTGATCCCTAAAGAGTGAAAAAATGGTAAATAACCAAATTGATTTACGGTGGTGGCTACTGAGTAACTCGGCCAGTATTCAATCTTTGTCAATTATTTACAGAATATCGGTAATAGTCACTTTTATTATCTTCATTTTTTTAGCTTTTTCTCCTCTCATATTCCTGAGAACTCCCACGAGTAAGCTCCAGAAATTTTTATTGTCAAATATAATATTTATTACATCTTTAGTGACTTTTATTTTAGCAGCACGCTGGCCAGGTTTCTTGCCACCAATGCTAATCAACCCAGATGAGGCATTATTTATCGCAGGTGCAATCAAACTGTTGAAAGACCCAGTTTTCTGGCGTGCAGTAGATGCAGGTTCATCTGGACCGCTCAATGTCTATCCTCTGACTCTGCCAGCTTTTTTCGGGTTCAGAATTGAATATGCTAGTAGTCGTGTGATCGGCTTAATCATGATCATTGCTGCTATTGTTTGTCTTTATTATGCTTTATCCACTCTCTACGATAAGAGCCTTTCTCGTCTAGCAATAGTTCCCGTTGTCACCACTGTCGCCTTAATGACATTTTTTGACTATGTGCATTATACAAGTGAACATTTTTCAATTGCAATATTAAGTGTGGCTTTGTTAATCGTTTGTAAATATTATACTGGTAATTCATCTAATCCTAATCCCCTGATATTTGCCTTGGGTTTTATCCTAGGACTTACTCCCTTTGCCAAAATGCAGTCAGTTCCTATAGCTTTCTCAATTGCTTGTATATTTTTGCACATACTCTGGCTAAAAAGCATCGCAAGAGGTCAATTTATCAGGAGTCTTGCTGCTTTCTTTCTTGGGGGAATGTTGTTCTCGGCTATGGTCGTACTATATCTAACAATTTTCTCAATATATGATGCTTTTTGGAAATCTTATATACAACAGAATTTATTGATTTATGCTACCCATGGTTTGGGAGGAAATCTAACGCAAGTAAGCTTTTTAGCAAAAATTAACATATTTATTAATATGTTAATAAATGTGAAAGATACACAGATATTATTTTTATTGACAGCAATTGCCTTGATAGTAGGAATACCATTTTTAATAATAAAGCGTTTTTCTTTAAGCCCACATCAAGATAATTCTAACACATTTTGTTTTGTCTATTACAGTTTATTTATTTTGGCTGCGTCGAGTTATTCAATTATTAAACCAGGGAACGGGTTTCCTCATTATTTACTGTTTCTAATTATACCTAGTGGATTTCTCCTCGGCGTTTTTATAGGTGAACTAGCAAAAGTTTTACAAGGGGCAAAATTAAATCGTTCAAACTTAAAGTTGTCTCTTTTGACAGGTGTAGTTTTCATTACAGTTGCTAGTAGTTTTTTACAATTTACTATAACAATAATATCAGATAATTTTCACCTCGATAATCGCAGAAGATTTGCTAAAAATTATCTCAGTCCGATTGCTAAAACTATACTAAAGTATGCTTCTCCTGGTGAATCTATGGCTGTTTGGGGGTTGGAACCAGAGTTATATGTTGACACGGGCGTGGTACAAGCGACAAGAGATAGTGTTCCTCTTTGGCAAATCCTACCAGGTTCACTGCAAGAATATTTTCTGAAAAGATATGCAGACGATCTGATTAATTCTAATGCTAGGTTATTTGTTGATGCTGTAGCTCCACGAATGACTGGAATTAAAGATAGAAAAACTCATGGACACGAAGTTTTTCCTGAAATTGCTAGGGTTATCAAGGAAAATTATCGGCTAGTTGATGAAGTTCAAGGAGTTCGTATTTATCTTAAAAAATAATTATATGCTGCCTTTTTCCTGATTTGAGAACTGCGTAAAAGCTCCGAATAAGTTTGTGCATCACGACCCCAACTATCTGCATCTTACAGTATTTTTATACTACCCACCACTTTTCCATAGCGATTTAGTCTGATTGACGATTCGATCGTAAAATAGCAACAGATCAAGAGAGTACAGGTCAAATATGCCGAAATTTGTTGTCTGGGGTAGTTATTGTGAAAATGTGCTGGAAAAACGCGCACCCTATCGTCAAGCGCATCTAGAGGGATTAAATCAACAGAAAGAACGGGGAATTCTCGTTACTATCGGACCAACGGCAGATTTAAGCCAAGTTTTCGCAATTTATCAGGCAGCCAGCGAGTCAGAAGTGCGAGAATTAATCGAAGCGGATACCTACTGGCAAAATGGCATCTGGACAGAGTACCAAGTCAAGGAATGGATTCAAGCCATTTAAGGGGACTATCAGCTATATTTTTCTATAAGGGTGTTGTCATAAAATTTTCCAACTACGCAACTAATCAAACTCATCTCCGGTCAAGTCTGAGGATATTGTCAAGGATAAACCGGAGTTATCCCTTATCGATTCAAGCTGACAGCTGATAGCTTGCCTACTTTTTGCTTATCGCCATGGTTTACATCAAAAAGGTCGAACTCTCACACTTCAAATCCTTCGGGGGAACGACTCCTATACCCTTTTTGCCGGGGTTTACGGTGGTTTCCGGTCCAAATGGTTCGGGAAAGTCGAATATCCTTGACGCATTGCTATTTTGCTTGGGATTAGCTACTTCCAAGGGAATGCGGGCCGAAAGATTACCGGATTTAGTCAATCATAGCTATAACAGTCAACGTCATAGCACCGAAGCGAGCGTTTCGGTGACTTTTGATGTTAGCGATATTCCCGACGCAACCGATAGGGATTGGACGGTTTCCCGACGCTTAAAAGTGGCTAAGGGTGGCAGCTATACTTCTACCTACTATATCAATGGGGAAACCTGTACGGTTAGCGAACTTCACGACCAATTAAACCGTTTACGCATCTATCCCGAAGGGTATAACGTGGTGTTACAGGGGGACGTAACCCGAATTATCAGCATGAATGCCAAGGAAAGACGGGAAATTATCGACGAATTGGCAGGAGTAGCCGAATTTGACCGCAAAATTGAGAAAACTAAGGAGAATATCGATTCGGTTAAAGAAAGGGAAGAACGCTGCCAAATTATTGCCACAGAATTGCAAAAATCTCTGGAGAAATTAGCACTCGATCGCATTAAAGCCGAAAAATACCAAAAACTCAAGGCCCAAGTCCAAGAAAAACAACAATGGGAAATTGTCCTGCATTGGCAAAATCTCCAGCAGCGCTGCCAGCAAGTACAAGGACAAATTCAAGCTGGGGAAAGGGAAAAACAGGTTTTAACCGAGAATATCGCCAATTTATCCGAACAAATCGCCCAAAATAGTCAAGAATTAGAGAAACTCAATCAACAGGTTAAAGCTTTTGGGGAAGATGAACACCTGTCCCTAACTTCCCGATTAGCGAGTCAACAGGCCAAACGACAACAACAGCAACAACGACAAAAAGAGTTAGAAAACCTCGAAAAAGAATCTCAGGCACAGAAAACCAGACTTTTAGAGGAAATTAATCGCTATAATCGCGAATTAAACCAGATTACTGCCCAAAAAAGCCGTTTAGAAACTGAAATTTTACCCAATCTCCTACGGACAACCCAAACCGCAAGGGAAACCCTAGAAAACCATCGTCTGCAAGCAAGTAGTCTCGCGGAAGCGTCAGAAGCTTGGGTAAAAGAACAAAGTGACCTTTCCCGCAATATTACCCGTCTTCAGGAACAATTAAACCCCTACCGTAGCCAACGGGCCCAATTGACCGAAAGATGCGATCGATTGCAAACTAATATAGTAGAAGCTGGTCAACGTCTGCAAGAATTAGAGCAAGTTATTAGCACAAAAACCGAAGAAAGTCAAGAAATATTACAAAAAATTAATCAATCGGACCCCGATATCCAAAATTTAGCCCAAAAACTCACCATTGCCGAACAAAATCGCGTTATCAGTCAGGACACCCAAAAACGTCTGCTCAAGGAACAACGGGACAAACAGAGGGAATTAGATAAACTGGAAGCGACCAAGCAAGCACAACAGGAGGCCCAGGGAACCTATGCCACTCAAATATTATTACAGTCAGATTTGCCCGGAATCTGCGGATTAGTGGCACAATTGGGGGAAGTAGAGGAACGTTATCAAATTGCTCTGGAAATCGCCGCCGGAGGTCGTTTAGGTCATGTAGTCGTCCAAGATGATAGCGTCGCGGCTGCCGGAATTGCCTTACTAAAACAGCGTCGCATCGGTAGGGCCACTTTTTTACCCCTGAATAAAATTCGTCCTCCCCGTCCCCAGGATATTTCCTCTCTGCGTCATGCGCGGGGTTATCTGGATTTAGCGGTGAATTTAGTTAAGTTTCAACCCCAGTATCGGGAGGTTTTTAACTATATTTTTGGCAGTACGGTGGTTTTCGAGGATATAGATTCTGCCCGTTATTATATCAATCAATATCGCATCGTTACTTTGGATGGCGAGTTATTAGAGATGACTGGCGCTATGACCGGAGGCAGCCAACCGACGCGATCGGGGCTGCGTTTTGGTAAAATTTCTCCGAAGGAGTCTAGTGAAGCGGAATCTCTACGGGAAAGATTAGCAGAAATCGATCGCATTCTTACCCGCAACGAGGAAAAAATCACCCAAGTTAATCATCTTATCAGTCAGTTAACCCAACAGTTAACCGAAACCCGTCAAAGTCATCGGGAAAATCAATTATCTCTACAACAATTAAGCAAGGATTTACAACGTTTAACCACAGAAAAAGAGGATTTAACCCGTCAATTATCGGGACAGCAAGAGGAAATTAGTATTTCTAGTCAACGGTTAGAGGTATTAACTAGAGAAATTCCTGAGTTAGAGTTATCTTTACAGCAAGAACAGGAGAAATTAACTGCTTTAGAGGCCAATCATACCCATAGCGAATGGCAACAGGTACAGGGAATAATTCGCAGTCAAGAATTAGAGTTACAAACCCAAGAAAATCACCTCGCTACAGTCCGCGAACAGTTAAAAGATTTACAAAATCAACAAATCAGACTAGAGGAAAAAAGTCAAGAGTCTGCGGATAGAATTATTGAGATTGAGAAAATAATTACCGATGCAGTTAATCAGAGAAATATCGGTAATCTGGAGATAGAAAAACTTGATCACCATATTTTAGAAATCAATCAAGCTTTACAGCAATTATCCCGACAACTAGGGGAAACCAAGCAAAAAAGAGACCAATTAGAGACAGTTTTGCGACAACAACAAAACCAACAACAACAGGCTATCTGGCAATCGGAAAAGTTAGTCAACAATCAAGAGGAAAGACAAGCATTACTAACCACTTTACAGACAGAAATTAGTCAACTAGAAAGCGACTTACCCAATCCCTTGCCCGAAATTCCCGAAAGCGAACGAGATTTCGAGAAAATTCAAAGCGATATTCGGCAGTTACAAAAGAAATTAGCAGCTTTAGAACCTGTGAATATGTTAGCTTTAGAAGAACACCAAAAAACTAAAGAGAGATTAGATGAACTATCAGAAAAACTGCAAACTCTAGAAGGAGAAAGAACCGAACTACTTTTACGGATAGAAAACTTTACCACCCTCAGATTTAATGCTTTTCAGGAAGCATTTACTGCCGTTAACGAAAACTTTAAGAATATATTTGCCACCCTGTCCGATGGCGATGGTTACTTACAACTAGAAGACGAAAATGACCCCTTTAATGGTGGCTTAAATCTGGTGGCACATCCGAAAGGAAAACCCGTACAGCGATTAAGTTCCATGTCTGGAGGTGAAAAATCTTTAACCGCTTTAAGCTTTATTTTTTCCCTACAAAGATATCGTCCTTCTCCCTTTTATGCCTTTGATGAAGTGGATATGTTTTTAGATGGGGCCAATGTAGAGAAATTGGCCAAAATGATTCAAAAACAAGCACAACAAGCGCAGTTTATTGTCGTTAGTTTGCGTCGGCCCATGATTGAAGCATCGGAAAGAACCATCGGTGTCACCCAAGCGCGGGGAACCCATACACAGGTACTAGGAATTAAAGTTTAACCTTAGACGCAAGTGGGAAGTGGGAAGTGGGGTGTAGGGTGTGGGGTGTGGGGTGTGGGGTGTGGGGTGTAGGGTGTGGGGTGTGGGGTGTGGGGAAGTGGGGAAGTGGGAAGCTTTTCAGTAAACAGTAAACAGTGAACTGAAAACTCACATCTGATAACTGATAACTGATAACTGATAACTGATAACTGATAACTGATAACTGCCAGACAAGCCCAGCAAAGTTAAGTTATATTAAGATTACTCAGAATGCGTCCTCGTCCCATTCAGAAATCTCATGACTCAACCGCAAGCGCAACGCATCCTCTACGTTAGACTCCCCTGTAACCCCATTTTCCCCATCGGTGTGGTTTATCTTTCCGACCACGTTCATAAACTATTCCCCGACATCGAACAAAGGATTTTTGACCTTGGTACCGTCCCCCCCTTAGACTTTAACCAGTCCCTCGATCGCTGTGTTGACGAATTTCGGCCCACCCTGCTAGTATTCTCCTGGCGGGATATTCAAATATATGCTCCCGTCGGTGGTCGCGGTGGCAATCCCCTGCAAAACGCCTTTGAATTTTACTACGCTAAAAACCCCCTAATCAAGCTGCGAGGTGCTTTAGGAGGTTTAAAGGTGACAACCGCCTACTACGGCGAATTATGGCGCAATCAGGCACTAATTCGCCGCGGGTTGCAGCGGGCCAGAAAATACCATCCCGAAGCGCGAGTTATCGTCGGGGGTGGTGCCGTCAGTGTTTTCTACGAACAACTAAAAACCAAACTGCCCATAGGAACAATTGTATCAGTGGGAGAAGGGGAAACCCTGCTAGAAAAATTCCTCTCCGGCCGGGACTTTAGGGATGAACGTTGTTATGTCGTCGGAGAAACCACACCCCGGCCGCGTTTAATCCACGAATCCCCCACCCCTTTAGAAAAATCCGCTTGTAACTACGACTACATCGCCAGTATTTGGCCAGAATTTTCCTACTATTTCCAAGAAAACGACTTTTATATCGGGGTACAAACCAAGCGCGGCTGTCCCCATAACTGCTGCTACTGCATCTATACCGTTGTCGAAGGGAAACAAGTACGCATTAATCCCGCCGATGAAGTAGTTAAGGAAATACGCCAATTATACGACCGCGGCATTCGCAATTTCTGGTTTACCGATGCCCAATTTATCCCCGCCAGAAAATTTATCGACGATGTAGAAGAACTATTAAAAAAAATCCTCGCCGCTGGGATGAAAGATATACATTGGGCTGCCTATATTCGCGCCGATAATCTTACCCCGAAACTGTGCGATTTAATGGTAAAAACAGGCATGAACTACTTTGAAATTGGCATCACCAGTGGTTCTCAGGAATTAGTCCGCAAAATGCGGATGGGCTATAATTTGCGGACAGTTCTACAAAATTGTCGAGACTTAAAAGCGGCGGGTTTTAATGATCTGGTTTCGGTAAATTATTCCTTTAATGTTATTGATGAAACCCTAGAAACTATTCGTCAAACTATCGCCTATCATCGGGAATTAGAAAATATTTTTGGAGTCGATAAAGTGGAACCAGCCATCTTTTTTATCGGACTACAACCCCACACCCATCTAGAAGAATACGCCCTCAAAAAAGAAATTCTTAAACCCGACTACGATCCCATGAGTTTAATGCCCTGGACAGCCAAAAAACTGCTCTGGAATCCCGAACCTTTGGGGTCATTCTTTGGCGAAGTTTGTCTGCAAGCATGGCGACAAAATCCCGATGATTTTGGACGGGAAGTGCTGAAAATTTTGGAAGCAAGACTAGGGAAAGCCGATTTAGAATCCGCTTTAACCGCACCGATAGAAACTAAGGAAAAAGTCTTAACTCCTGCTTAAAAATTAATTTTAGTCAATCCCAAGGCGGCAATTAGAGTTACCATGAGTCTGAAATCAGGAGATCATCAAAATCCCTTTACCGGTAACTGCAAAATGACCGACCATCGCCCCCATTGGCTAGAATTAGCGGAATATATCGCCCTAGGATTAACCCTGCTTACCCTTATGGCCATGGGTGCGGGGTTTTTGCCTTTGTTCCTCCTAGTCGTAACTTTCGCGTTAAATATTCTCAATCGTCTCCGAGAAAGAACCCTGCAACGTCAACGCTTAACTGAGATGACCGGTCATTTACAGAGTCAGTGGGAAGAAGAAAAAGAAGCTTTATCGGCCCAAATACAGTCCCTCGATCCCGCGGTGGCCAGGGATAACGAACGTGCGGTCGCAACGCGCTCGCTACGCGAGATCGCAGAATTAGAGGAGAATATTCTCGTCCTCGAACAGTCCTACAATCAAATTATCCAATATATCAACCGTAACGGGCTGCTCGAACGCATCGAACATCTGGAAAAATCCTACGGTCGCTTACACAGAGAGATTTTGCCGATTAACGAAGAATCGGCGGATATTACCGCCACAAAAGCGGAAAATGAGCCACAAATCACCCTACCCGCCCTTAATTTAACTCCCGCTTCCCCCCCCGTCCCTATCCCCCATTGGCATTATTATCGCCGTCTGACCGCCCATCGGGAAATGATTACAGCGATCGCAATTACCGAGGATCAACGGTTTTTAATTAGCGTTAGTTGGGATCGTACCCTAAAAATCTGGGATTTTGCGAGAGGAACCCTGATTAATACGGTGGAAGCTCATGATCAGGGCATTTTAGCCCTAGCAGTCACCGGAAACGGCGATTATCATCTAGCGACGGGAGGATTCGATCAAACCGTTAAATTATGGACTTTAGCCAGCGATGCCAGTAGTCTGGAATTAAATCAAATTTTCCTCGGTCATCTCGGTTCGATTCACGGCCTAGATTTTGCCCCTCGGTGGCATTTTTTGGTTAGTGGTAGTTACGATCAAACCCTAAAACAGTGGAATTTAGAGCAGGAAACCGAAGAATTTAGCTCCTATGACAGTCTGGGGGCAATTTATGCCCTAGCGGTGGCTCCTAATCAAGATTTTATCGCCGCAGCTGGGGGTGATGGCACTGTCACCCTCTGGCAATTGGGATCGGGAGAAAAAATCGCCGTCTTATCAGGTAACGTTTCTTCGGTAGAGAGTCTTGCGATCGCTGCCGATGGTCAGATTATTGCCGCCGGTTGTGTGGATGGGACAGTGAAAATCTGGCAATACGACCCCGAGAAAAGCGGTCATTTTGCGCCAATTCGGGTGATCAATGCCCATAATGGTCAGGTGACAAGCTTGGTATTCGCAGAGGAGGGTCAATGGTTATTTACCGGGGGAACCGACGGAGAGATTAAAATCTGGTTAGCCAATTATCAACAGGCGATCGCAACTCTCACCCCTGCCGATGGGCGATCGTCGCCGATCTCCAGTTTAGTTCTCAGCCCCGATTATTGCCACCTAGCAGCGGCCGCGGCCGACGGTAGCATCACCATCTGGGAAAATATCACTTAATGGTCGATCGAACTAGAAAAATTGTATAATGTAATGTCCCGGACTCGGTCGGGCTAGTTTGACCCCAAGAAAAAGTGACTGAGTTAATAGTCGTTTCTGCCCAATAGTTGTCATCGGGGCATCGAGAACGCGAGAGCGATCGCTTATCCCAGATCATTACCCATAGTAAAAAATTCAGAATGAAGACTCCAACAGATCAAAGATTTGATTACGTCAAAATCGGTTTAGCGTCCCCCGAGAGAATTCGGCAATGGGGAGAAAGAACCCTACCTAACGGTCAAGTCGTCGGAGAAGTAACCAAACCAGAAACGATCAACTATCGGACTCTCAAACCGGAAATGGATGGGTTATTCTGCGAGAAAATTTTTGGCCCCTCCAAAGACTGGGAATGTTGGTGCGGTAAATACAAGCGCGTCCGTCACCGGGGGATTGTCTGTGAACGTTGCGGGGTGGAAGTCACCGAGTCCCGGGTACGTCGTCATCGCATGGGTTTTATCAAATTAGCTGCCCCCGTCACCCACGTTTGGTATCTCAAAGGTATTCCCAGTTATCTCAGTATCCTGCTCGATATGCCCCTGCGGGACGTGGAGCAAATCGTCTATTTTAATGCCTATGTGGTTCTCGATCCGGGTAACGCAGGCAATCTTAGTTATAAACAACTCCTCAGCGAAGATCAATGGTTAGAGATCGAAGAAGAAATCTACGCGGAGGATTCGGAATTAGTCGGCATTGAAGTGGGTATCGGGGCCGAGGCTATCCAAAGACTCTTACAGGAAATTAACCTGGAAGAAGAAGCGGAAAGACTGCGGACGGAAATTGTCGAAAGTAAAGGGCAAAAACGGGCAAAATTAATTAAACGTCTCCGGGTAATCGATAACTTTATCGCCACGGGTTCTCAGGCAGAATGGATGGTTTTAAGCGTAATTCCCGTGATTCCTCCCGATTTACGCCCGATGGTGCAGTTGGACGGCGGCCGTTTTGCCACCTCTGACCTGAACGATCTCTACCGTCGGGTGATTAACCGCAATAACCGTTTATCCCGTCTGCAAGAAATTCTCGCCCCCGAAATTATCGTCCGCAACGAAAAACGGATGTTACAGGAGGCCGTCGATGCTTTAATTGATAACGGTCGTCGCGGTCGCACGGTGGTGGGGGCCAATAATCGCGCCCTGAAGTCTTTATCGGATATTATCGAGGGTAAACAGGGGCGTTTCCGTCAAAATCTCCTCGGTAAACGGGTTGACTATTCGGGACGTTCGGTTATCGTTGTCGGTCCGAAATTGAAGATCTATCAATGCGGTTTACCCCGGGAAATGGCGATCGAATTGTTCCAACCCTTCGTTATCCATCGTTTAATTAAATTAGGCATCGTCAATAATATCAAGGCGGCCAAGAAAATGATCCAACGGGGGGATGCCAATGTTTGGCACGTCTTGGATGAAGTGATCACGGGACACCCGGTGATGTTAAACCGCGCCCCCACCCTGCACCGTTTGGGCATTCAAGCGTTTGAACCGATATTGGTGGAGGGCCGGGCGATTCAGTTACATCCCCTCGTCTGTCCCGCTTTTAACGCTGACTTTGACGGCGACCAAATGGCCGTACATATTCCCCTCTCCCTGGAAGCACAATCGGAAGCGCGATTATTGATGTTAGCTTGTCATAATATTCTCTCACCGGCGACCGGTCGCCCGATTGTTGCCCCTTCTCAGGATATGGTTTTGGGTTGTTATTATCTCACGGCCGAAAATCCCAAGGCCCAAAAGGGTGGGGGTCGTTATTTCGCCAGCATGGATGACGCTATTCGCGCTTTTGATCAGGGATTGGTGGATCTGCACGCTTCTGTGTGGTTGCGTTTACCAGTCGGAGAAAAGGTGAAAACCAATAAACCCGATGAGGAAGTCCTGGAAACGGAAACTCTCCCCGATGGCAGCATCTGGAAATATTATCGGGAGCGCAAAACCCGCGAGAAGGATGGTGAGATAATTTCTCAGTATGTGCGTACTACTGTAGGGCGAATTATCTACAATAAGACGATTCTAGAGGCTTTGGTGGTCTAGAGAGAGATTCCCTTAGGGTGGGCATTGCCCACCTTAATTTTTAGGCTAAAGCGGCAATACATTCTATTTCCACTAGCACATCTTTGGGAAGACGGGCCACCTCCACACAGGCCCGGGCCGGGGCAGTTTCCGGGGGGAAATAACGGGCATAAACTTGATTCATCGCCCCGAAATTGGCTAAATCCGAGAGAAAGACGGTAGTTTTCACCACATTTGACCAATTAGCCCCGGCAGCGGTTAAAATGCCCTCTAGATTGGCCATAACTTGTTCGGTTTGGGCGCTAATTTCCCCGGAGACGATTTCACCCGTGACGGGATCTAGGGGAATTTGTCCCGCAACAAAGAGAAAAGGACCAGTAGCGGCGATCGCTTGATTATAGGGACCCACAGGGGCCGGAGCTTTATCAGTACGGATGACCTGATTATTCATGGGCAGGATAGTTAAAAAAGATGACATTGAATCAATTGAATATTTTCCCAGTTTTTCGATCGCTTGTAGTTAATTTTCGCTGGTTAGGGGGTTTAATTTTGACTGATTGTCTTTGTCGAAGGTGCGCTAAAAGCGATTGTACGAGAAATAAGTCAACACTTATGACGCTGCAATTCTGCATCTAACTCTGTTAACAAAGCATATATTCTATCAAAATCATGTTGAGTTTTAGAAGGAGCGTCATAGGTTCTCAAAGTACCTTTAGTATGAGTATGAGCCGCTCGATTGCGACTTTTCTTTAGATTAACAAGATCACCTTTTAAAGCACTAATTTTATCAGTTTTTTCTAACTTTTTTTCAATTTTTTCTAATGTTGCTAAACCAATAACTATCATCAACATTTTTCTAAAAGCTTCATATTGAAAGTTAGAGTTAGGCTTAATAATCTCGTCTTTGATGAATTTTTGGTTAGCTGGGGACTTTAAGCATCGTTTAGCACATCTTAAAACTATATCATCCATAGTTTCCTCGATCCAGCCACATAATTCTATAAGAGCTAGTTTAGAATAAAAAATCTTTTGATCATCACTTGTAGAGTCATTATAGAGTTTATCAAGCCTGTTTAGCGTCTTGAATAAATAACTTTTAGTAATCATTACCAGTAGAAGTAGATGAAAAAATTTTGATAGATGTATTAATTCTCTCTAAAGCCTTATCTTTTCGATACATACCACCAGATAAATTTTCAGTTAAAAATGGTTCAGATTTTATTAATCTAGAATACTTGTCTTGTAATTCATCATTGGAGAGATTGACTAAAGTATCTAAATTTTTGGCAACTCCTAACAGAATTCCCTCAGCAATAACTTTACTGGTTTTGAGAGGTTCCTCTTTGAAGATTCTATCATAAATCAAGTCAACAGTTTGCTTAAATAATTCATCTTTATCTTGAATAAAATCTTCATGAGCCAATCTATGTTTATACATATAATCATTTAAAAATCCGGTCAATTTCCCCTTGTAGTTCTGATATCCATCATAAAAAGCAAAGAAACGAAGAACTAATTCTTCATCTTCAAATCGAGATGCTTTTTTCTGCTTTCGATCCATCAGCAAAAGCCAGTTTTCATATTGAGCGCATTCTTTTAAAAAAGTATTAAACTCGCCATTATAGATACAATTTCTGATCTCCTGATTATTAAGTTTTACTCCACCGGTATTTAAGCGATGGAAAATGTTAAAAATATAATTATTATGAGTTTTTTTGCTGGAGTCATAGCGAATCATGGTGATGGGAATAGTCATATTTTCTACGCGTTCATATAATTCTTCATGCTGAGTTTTTATTTCCTCAACTGTTTTTCCAGAAATAGACGAATCTACATCAGCTAATTTTGATAGCCTCCAATTTTCAGTAGTTAAAAATTTGACGATGGTACTAATTCGTTGTAATCCATCGATGATATAGCGTTTATCTGTCTTATAGTCAAGACTAATACACATACTAGGAATCGGTAACTGTTTCATTAAACTATCAATAAAACGAGTTTGTTGTGCCTCACTCCACACCACATCTCTTTGAAAATCTGGATCGATAACCAATTGTTTTTTTTGATACATTCTAACTAGATCAGAGCAGGATCGCTGCTCATTGTAAGCAATAATATCTACAGGAGGAAAATCCACATCATCTTCTTCCTCTAGATACTTTTCTTCTTCGGCTGCTAGTAATTTCTCTTCTTGACTGAGATAATTAACCATAATTTTTATCCCTCCTAATATTGCCAATTCAAAAATGAAACGCACGACTCCTTAAGAGTTGACAGAAAAAGGATCATCAGGTACTGTCTGATCAATACAACAACAGATCAGAACCAAAAACGAAGCCACCAACATCTTAACATAGAACAAAGAAACTTGCTCTATCAACTTGGTCAAGAGGGAAATTTATCTCAATGGCAAATGGCAGCTGGGATGTCATCAAAGCACTACCAAAGCGAGAATTAAGAAGGAATCAAGGTTCCCTCGGATGCTATCTACTGAAAATTGGTATCTTCATCGATTAAGCTAGCAATGGGAGTATAATAATCCAGTAATCCAGTGACAGGATAACGGTCTGCTAGAGCGATCGAGGGAATATAAGGTATGATTAAATAGTCTTCTAAATCTATATCTAAATCATGATCGGTAGTTTCATCTATATCTATATTTTTGTCAATATATTTTTGTAAAATTTGCCAAGCATGAGTAACTTTAGCTATTCCTGTATCACTTAAATCGGGAACAGGTGAAAAAACAAAATTAAGCGAAAGTCGGCCAAAAGAAGTCAAAGATTGCAAAAGAAGCTCGATTCCTTTTTGATTTTGTTCGTTAGGAAATAAAAAAATAATTGCTTCGTTGGCTGCCTGTAGTAAAGATAAAGCTCCCCATTCATTGATTCCAGTACACGAATCTACTAAGATAAGATCAGGTTTTAACTGATTTTGAATCTCTCGACTAAAAGTTGACCAGAGTGTTTCCCCATTATTGAGAATTGTTGTTGCTCGCAGATCATCAACTTTAGTAATGTAATCAAGACTCAAATAACCCGCAGGAACAATAAATAGTCTTCCCGTTGCATCGGGAATATTAACTTCTCCAAATATTTCAGTGATATTAATCTTTGCTGTTACACCTTCTGGTAAATAGGATTTTTCATAAAAATAGTCCACAATTCCGTATTTCGGTGAGGGATTTAAGGGAAAAGCTGTGCTTAACCCCGGTGCTTCTAAATCCAAGTCAACAGCTACTACTTTACGACCTCGCATCGCTAAAATCCAAGCAACATGAATTAAAGCAGTTGTCCTACCTACTCCCCCTTTAAAAGAATAAAAAGTTACGGTTCTAGGAAGACAAAGTTCAGGAGAAGACGGTGATTGATTTTGTGGATTAGTTGACCACAAAGCTAAATCTTGCCAAGTGTGAATTGATTTTTCGTCCAGAAGTTGTGGAGCTTTTAGATCGAGAGAGGCTGCCTCCTGAATAGTATATAAAGATATAAAACCTAAAGATTTATGCTGTTGTCCTATGTCATTTTTAACTGCTTCTATTCGCTGAGTTGTTGATAAATTTTCAAACTTATCACTGACGATAGTTATATTCAAAAGTCCAGCAGTAGATACATTGATATCAACCCATTCTTGTGCTTCTTTTTGAACATATATATCTGTTAATTTTTGTTTCAGTGATCTTAACCAAGTTTCTGACATAACTATCTCCTTAAAGTTGAGTAGCTTGTTTCTGAAGCCATTGTTTCAGACCTGTATAAGCTGATAACCACTCTTTGTATTTATCGTCATTCGGTTCACTGCTGGAATAACGCATATCTATAAAATTTTGACTAGGATTTTCTACTATATTAATCCATTTTATCACGTCTGGATAATTTTGAACTCTCGAATAGAGACGATTATTACTTTTTAGAGCAGCTGTCAAACTGTGACCCGGATTAGTTATGGTATGTCCGGGGTTATTGGACTTAGTTTTCCATTCTTTATTGGATACCGAAGCTAAGATCATAGATTTCAGCAAACATTCGATCGTAATACCTCCAAAGTGCATAGCAGCTATTTTCCTATTAGATTTACAAAGTATTTCTGTATCTTGATGACGTTGTAAAAAAGCTGATTGGTAATCTTCCATCCCTAATTATCTATTCGCTAGAGTTAATATCTGTGAATAAGTTTTTAGCTGAGGATTAAACAAGGGTACTTTATTAGACAATAAAGCACCCTTTTAGTTTAGCTTAGAACTCTCCTTTTAAAGCGGCATTACAGCGCTCGCAAATAGTGGGATCATCGGCAAATTTTCCCACTTGAGTGGAATAATTCCAACAGCGATCGCATTTTTCGCCGTCTGCTTTGACAATTCCCACCGAAACAAAGTCTGATTCTCCCTTATATTCTGCGGTTTGAATCGCGCTAATATCACTAACTAATTCCACCTGGGAAGAGAGAAATAGATAACGCAATTCATCGACTTTATTTCCCGTTAAACTATCACAATTGTTGAATAATTCTAACTCCTGTTGTAAGGTTTCATCGGGAACATAAAGTAAAACTTTTGCCTCTAAAGAAGCACCGATCGCCTTATCATTTCTGGCAGTTTCCATCACCTTATTAACTTCGGTGCGTAGCTGCCGGAATTTGGCCCATTTATCGGCCAATTCGCGATTATTCCAAGCAGGATCGATGTTTAGCCATCCTGACTCAAATACCGATAAATAAGGAGTTTTGTAGGGGAGAAATTGCCATATATCTTCCGCTAGATGAGACAGGACAGGAGCGATCGCTTTAGCGAGATTTTCTAAAGCAATAGCATAGACTGTTTGACAACTGCGACGACGGAAAGAATTAGGATCAGAAATATATAAACGATCCTTAGCGATGTCGATATAAAAGTTAGATAAATCGACAACACAAAAATTCTGTACCGTCTGGAAAAAGCGGAAAAATTGGAAACTTTCAAAAGCTGCCGTTACTTCCGTAAACACCTCCGAGATACGATGTAACATATAGCGATCGATCTCCGGTAGCTCTTCATAAGCTACCGCATCTTTAACGGGATCAAAATCATTTAAACTCCCCAGTAAAAACCTGGCAGTATTACGGATTTTATTACGGATATCTACCAACTGTTTGAGAATATTTTGACCAATATTCACATCATTGGTATAGTCCACCGAGGACACCCATAACCGAATCACATCCACCCCATAAGCGGGTTCTTTTTTCTGGTCTTTACCACCATTAATGATCACATTGGGATCGATGACATTACCCAGAGATTTACTCATTTTTCGTCCCTGTTCATCCAAAACAAAACCGTGAGTTAACACCGTTTTATAGGGAGCAATACCATTAGCAGCCACACTGGTTAATAAACTCGATTGAAACCATCCCCGATGCTGATCCGATCCTTCTAGATACATATCCGCAGGATAACTTAATTCTGGTCGAGCATTAGCCACCGCATTCCAACTAGAACCAGAATCAAACCACACATCCATAGTATCCATTCCCTTGCGATAACTGCGACCATTATCACGATAACTGGGAGGCAATAATTCCTCTACCGATAACTCCCACCAAGCATTAGAACCCTTGACCGCGAAGATAGCTTGAACGTGATTAATCGTCTTCTCGGTTAACAGAGGTTCATTCGTTTCTTCGTCATAAAAAACAGGAATAGGAACCCCCCAACTGCGCTGACGAGAGATACACCAATCACTTCTTTCACTAACCATAGAAGTGATGCGATTCTTACCCGTTGCAGGAATCCAACGCACCGAATCAATCGCTTCTAAAGCTAATTCCCGGAATCCTTCCACGGAAGCAAACCATTGTTCCGTTGCGCGAAAAATTGTCGGTTTTTTGGTTCTCCAATCGTAGGGATATTTATGCTGATATGCTTCCTCTTTGAGTAACGCACCCTTTTCTGTCAGTGCTAAAATGATTGCTTCATTAGCATCTTTCAAGACATTTAAACCCGCAAATTGTCCCGCTTCTGCGGTAAAATTTCCCTGATCATCCACGGGAGAAAGTATCGGTAAACCGTAACGTTGACCGACGATATAATCCTCCTGACCATGACCGGGAGCAGTATGAACTAATCCGGTGCCGGAATCAGTGGTGACATAATCCCCACCGATAAGAATCGCACTTTCTCTGTCAAACAAAGGATGACGATATTTAGTATGTTCTAATTCCAGACCTTTAACCGTTGCTTTAATCGTCAAAGTTGTGTTAAAAGTGTCGGACAATTTTTCGACTAAATCCGTCGCTACGATTAGATAATTAGACTCGCTAGTTTCCACCACTGAATAGTTTAATTCTGGGTTCAATGCGACGGCCAAATTCCCGGGTAAAGTCCAGGGGGTAGTCGTCCAGATAGCCACGGATAAATTAGGCAAAAATGGCCTTAAAACCGGGGTTGAAACTGACGTAATCGGAAAAGCAACATAGACACTGCGGGAAGTGTGACCTTCGGGATATTCTAATTCTGCCTCAGCTAAAGCGGTTTGAGAACTAGGACTCCAGTGAACCGGTTTTAGTCCCCGATAAATATAACCTTTCAGGGCCATTTTTCCGAATACGGCAATTTGAGCGGCCTCGTATTCTGGTTGTAGGGTTAAATAGGGATTTTCCCAGTCTCCCCAGACTCCATACCTTTTGAAACCTTCACACTGTTCTTTTTGCGTTTGAAGGGCAAAATCGTGGGCTTTCTGACGTAATTTCAAAGGGGTTAGACCCTCTTTTTCCGAGCTTTTGAGACTTTGTAAAACCTTCAGTTCGATCGGCAACCCGTGACAATCCCAACCCGGCACATAGCGCACTTTGTAGCCTTGCAGCAGTTTATATTTATTGATAATGTCTTTGAGAATTTTGTTTAAAGCATGACCGATATGCAGAGACCCGTTAGCGTAGGGTGGTCCATCGTGGAGAATAAATAATTCTTTGGGGTTATTTTGCGCTAATTTCTCGTATATTTGCTCATCTTGCCAGAATTTCTGGATTTCTGGCTCACGTTTGCTGGCATTTGCTCGCATATCAAAGTCAGTTTGAGGCAAATTAACGGTATCTTTGTAACTTTTAGCGTTGGACATTCTGGCAAACCTATGGATATCAATCGTTTTCGGGATTTATTCCTAAATAACGTCCCTTTGAGAGTCGTTATCTCTAGTCTGTCACATAACTGTAATATAAATATTACAAGTGACAATCATTGATCTATAAGTCTAGCGAGATTGTGTCCAAGAGCGATGATTCCGAAAGGCTATAATTCAGTTATTCGAGGATAGGGAGCATGAGGACGATGGTGACGAATCCTAATTTTTTTTATGTCTCTCCAGAAGTGTATCTAGAAGGGGAAAGAGTCAGTCCGATCAAGCACGAGTACCGAAAAGGACGGATTTATGCGATGGTAGGCGCAAAAAAGCCGCATATTGTCTTAAATACAAATCTAGCCACTTTATTAAGTATCCATCTCGATGATAGTCCCTGTCTTGTTCTCACTTCCGATATCAAAGTCCGGTTAGAGGAGGCAAATTGTTATTATTATCCCGATATTGCGGTGGTTTGTGACGAGAGAGAGATTAACAATACCGATGATTTTATTCTCTATCCCGTTCTGATTATTGAAGTATTATCGAAATCTACGGAATCCTTTGATAGGGGTGATAAGTTTAGTGATTATCAAACCTGTCCCACCTTAAAAGAATATATTCTTATTCATCAAAACCAGATGAAAATTGAATGTCACCGTCGCGAGGATTCGGGAGTTTGGCAAGAACAGATCTATGAAGCGGGAGATGAGGTAGAATTTACCAGTGTAGGATTCCGGGGATCGATCGCTTCTATCTATCGCAAAGTCCCCGGTTTGGTATGATTACAATTATTTTTTGACAGCGCACTTTTATGTCTCTAGGGATAGGGGTAGATCTGTCTCCCTTTGCCTAAAAACCGAGATTATCAAGCATTTAATTCTATTTGTCAAACCTCTAGGAAGTTTTCCTCTTGGGTAGCTGTTCGTCAATACCAAATTAGGTTATACTTTATGTTTATGGGAAGCGATCGCTGTTAGTTTTCAACTGCCCTAGGGAACAATAAACATAGCCGAAAGACAGCACTCGATCGTGTAAGGTCTGGTGAGGTAACAATGGATAATTCAAACCTAAATAAGCAATTAGTAATTAATAATATTCAGGAATTTGCCGAGCTTGTTGGTAATTATGATCAAGCTTGGAAGCTTCTTGTGGGTAAAAAGGTAAGTCGTATTCGTGAAGAAGTGAAATACAAAGGGAAAAAGACGGGGATAAAAGGTACCAAGAATTATAAATATGGACAAATCATAAACATAAAATACGAGGATGATACTGTGTATGTGCATATTAAATATCAGCATAATTTTTTTTCTGAATATAAAATCGATAAAATTATTAATCAATTTAGTGATATATTTCCCTTTATTACCGTACAAGAAATTTTCCAAAAAGTACCAGAAATTAAAGATACAATACGACAAGAAACTTATCAGAAGCTTGAATATGATTTACTTAATGTCAATAAATTTTATCAGGAAAGATTGTATAAATATCTGACTAAGGAAGAATTTTGGCAAGAAAAACATAGATTTGTGCAATCTTGGCTAGAAAAAAATCTAGGAAGAAAACCAGATTTAGAGCAGTCTGTAGCCATTGGAGAAGTCAATAATAATATCCAAGTCTTAGCGCGTGCGGGGAGTGGCAAAACTAGCACATTAGTCAAGAAAGCTTTATTTTTGCAGAAACATTGTGGTATTTTACCAAGTGAAATATTAATACTAGCTTTCAACCGCTTTTTTATGGGGCTCTCACCCGTGCGATCAAGCAACTTTATATAATTACAGAAAGTCCTAACTATTCGCCCTTTCTTGCCCATTTAAATCTGAATAAAATCAATTGGCAAGAATATCCCATACTAGGAGATAAGTCAAAATATATAACTATTGAAATTGGCAATCAAAAAGGGCAAGGTTCTCCCCCGACTATTCAGATTAGAGACTTGCTAAAAGCTCAAGGATATAAGTGGAATTCCTATCAACATCGACAAATTTGGTATCGTCATGATTTAAGGGCTAGTTTCACCACAAGGGAAGGAAACCTCTTTCATCTGTGGGGGTGAAAATTTTTTCATCGGGACTGACTCCCCAGACTCCTAACCCCACCAACAAACTTTTTGCCGCAAACCCTAGTTAACAGCTTATTATTTTCCCATTGTTTCTATTGAGCGATTACTATCACTGAAGTGCCGATTTGTACCTTTTCAAATAAAGCCTTTATATCTCGATCGCGCATCCTGACGCAACCGTGGCAGACGGCCCGACCGATGAGATTTTCTGGGGGTGTACCGTGAAAACCGATAAAATTCTCGCCATCGGTCCAAAATCCGAGCCAACGCGCCCCTAAAGGGTTGTTTTTTCCCGATGGCACCAGTTGACCGGTTAAAGGATGTTCCCAGACTGGTTCCCGCACCATCTGAATCACCCTAAATTGTCCCGTCGGGGTTTCCCAACCCCGACGACCGATCGCCCCTGGGTAAGAAGCAATTATTTTCTGTCCTTGGTAAACAAAAACCCGTCTTTTTTTTAAATTCAGCAGCAAACGGGTTTCCGTTCGGGTTGCCGTGGTTGCGGGAAGGGAATTGACGGGACTAATCGGGGGATTGAGGAAAAATTCCCCCATTCCTAGACATAAACAGAGAATCGGCAGCAAAACTCGCATCTGATACCAGCAAAGTCAAAATTTTTTATCTGCATTCTAGTCTGATTGTGACGATATATGATCACTGCGGGATGCTTCCGATCAAATCGGAGTCGAGTTAGGCTAATTCGGTTACACTAATCCATAGCTGGAATATTAACTTTTGTAACTATGACCGCCGCTATTGCTCTCGATCGCGTTTCTAAAATCTACAATAATCTCCCAGTAGTTAACGAGCTTTCCTTTGCTATCGAAAAAGGGGAAATCTTTGGTTTACTCGGTCCCAACGGTGCGGGAAAATCGACGACAATCCGCATGATTATCACCCTAACCGAAGCAAGTCAAGGAGAAATCGCAGTGGCGGGGTATGATGTGAAAAAATACCGCGATCAGGTGAAAAAAAATATAGGGGTAGTCTTGCAACAGATTAGCGTTGATGGGGAATTAACCGTCTGGGAAAATATGGAATTTCACGGCCGGATGCACCATATCCCCAATCCCCAGAGACAGGAATTAATCGATCGCTATTTAGATTATGTCAGTTTAAGCGATCGAAAATCTGCCCTGGCCAAAACTCTTTCCGGAGGGATGAAACGACGTTTACAGATTGCTCGCGCCCTTCTTCACGAACCAAAAATCCTCTTTCTCGATGAACCAACTGTCGGTTTAGACCCCCAAAATCGTCGTCGTTTGTGGGAAGTAATTCGCGATTTAAACCGGCAAGGAATGACAATTTTATTAACCACTCACTACATGGAAGAAGTGGAATTTCTCTGTCAGGATAACGGCACAGGAAAAACGGGCAGAATTGGCATTATGGACGCGGGCAAATTAATCGAATTAGGAACTCTCACGGATTTTCGCGCTAAGTATGGCGAGGGATTAGTTATCAAACAAGTTGGCGATAAAATCGATTATAAATTCTTCCCCACTGTGGCTGATGCTAACTCCTATATGGACAGTTTGAGCGATAAAACTGGGGTAATGTGTCGTCCTTCCAACCTCGAAGATATCTTTGTGGAACTGACGGGACATCAATTAGATTAGATTCTTGGTTTGGCTGTTAGGAAGTTGTTCAGTTATCGGTTTTTGACTCCAGTTTTTCGGAGATTAGCTGTGTTTAAATCGCCATTTCTTGGCTTTTATCCGGTGTCTATTTTATTGGCAAACTTGCTAAGCTAAGACGCATTTTAACTGCCTATCCTTAGATTAGCTGAATTTCCCCCGCCCCCCCTTGCCCCCCAACCCCCCCCGATGTCGGGGGGGCAGGGGGGGTGGGGGGTTGGGGGGCTTGCCTGTTGCAAGAGTGCCTCATCTCAACAAGCAATTTAAATACGCGGGCAGCTTAGAGTCTAGGTCAATTAGCTGAGGCTGTCCCTAAAAACCGAGTTCAACCCTAAAAAAAGAGGCTTTTAGCGGTTTTTAAGCTTTTTGAGCCGGATAAATGGCCTAGGGAGGGAACTTTTTCCCGAGAGGGAGAGTCGTCGGGAACTGGATAAAAACTAGAGTCCCCCCTCGATCAATAGACAAAATTGACGGGAATCGTTTAGAATGAAGCACTGAGTACTGACGAGATGACAATTATCCCTATGACCGATCTCCAGGCAAAAACTAGATGGTCAACAGCGCGGCGATATTACGAATTGCTTAGTGTTTTAGTGGAACGTAATCTCAAGGGACGCTATCGGGGTTCTTTTCTGGGGGTTTACTGGTCTTTGTTAAATCCCGTGATTATGACTGCACTATACACGGCAATTTTCGGCACGGTTTTCGCCTCTTATTTTGATAATTCTCTAGTTAACTATGTCCTAGCTGCTTTCACTGGTTTAGTGGTAATAAATTTCTTTAATGCTTCCACTAACCAAGCTTTACCTAGTATCGTTAGTAATGGCAGTATTTTAAATAAAATTCGTCTGCCGGTTAGCATCTTTCCCGTTTCCATGGTAGTGGCCAATATTTTTCAATTTGCTATTAGTATCTTTCCCCTTTTGGCTATAGTAACTCTCTGGAAGTCTCAAAGTTTAATTAATGTAATTGCTCTGATTTTTCCCGTGATCGGTCTTTCTCTGGTTTGCACGGGAGTGGGTTTCTTTATCAGTACCCTCTACGTTTTCTTCAGAGACTTACCCTATTTTTACGAAATTGTTTGTTTTGTCGCTTGGATTAGCAGCCCGATTTTCTATCCCCCAGAAATTATTCCTCCTTCCGTACAACCATTCCTCCTATTAAACCCATTATTACCGGTAATCGAAAGCATTCGCCAATTGTCCCTTTCCCCTGGATTACCAGATTTTGGTTTGATTTTTCAATCTCTACTTGGTGGGATCATCATCTTAGGAATTGGTTGGACTTGCTTCCGACTCTGGCGACATTTATTTATGGATTTATTATAAATGACAGAAGTAATTCGACTCGATCAAGTGTCTCTCCAAAGACGTACTCAAGAAGAATTTTCTTACGATCTGAAAAGGACAATCTTCTCTATTCTTGAAGGCAAATATCGTCAACCTGCCAAAAAATTAGTTCTAGATGATATAAATTTAGTCATTAATTCTGGAGCAAAATTAGGTATCATTGGAGCTAATGGCGCAGGAAAATCTACTCTTTTAAAAGTTATTTGTGGCATTCTAGAACCGACGAAGGGACAGGTGAGAGTCAGGGGACAAATTGCCTCTCTAATTGAATTAGGAGCGGGTTTTGATCCAGATTTACCAGTAAAAGATAATATTATTCTCTATGGGGTAATGCTGGGATTTTCTCGTCAGGAAATGAAGGAAAAAACCAAAGATATCCTCGACTTTGCTGAGTTAGAAGAATATATGGGAGCGCCAGTGAAATCTCTTTCTTCCGGGATGGTGGCTCGTTTAGGATTTGCGATCGCAACAGAGGTTCACCCCGATATTCTTATTCTTGATGAAGTCCTTTCCGTCGGGGATGAAAGTTTTAAAAATAAGTGTAAACGACGTTTAAAAAAATTCTGGAATTCTAACGCTACTATTTTAGTAGTTTCCCACGATTTGACTTTAATTCAAGAGTCCTGTAACCAAGCAATTTGGCTGAATAAAGGCCAGTTGCAATGTCAGGGTGCATCGGAAGATGTAATCAAGTTTTATTTGGATTCCGTGCATCAAAATGAAGTTAATTTTTAATTAAGTAGGTAATCTCAATCAATTGTTAGATAGCGATAGTTCATCTACGTTTTACTTAGTCGAAAACGCTGTAACAAAATAAAAAACCCCGGTGTCCAGCCGAGGTAGCGCTAAGTTATGTAGGAGAACTCAAGCAAATCTGTCAAGGGGGTAAACCCAAACCCCGAAAACTTTTTTAAGCTAGTAGGCCAAGTTTTTTGCCGTTGTCTGGAGCTAAACGAATCATAAGCTGTCTGATACTCCTCGAGACAATCTGAACTGGCTTGCTGTCTTGGCTGTTTTGCTTTAACTTTTAGTTCATGTAAATAAATGTAACAATATTTTTACGAATTGTAAAGAAGGATTGACAAAATAAAACTTATAGGTTCTATAAGCTAAGTTAATATTTTTCGCCGATCGAAGCGAGGGAGGTAATAATAGAGAGATTGGTTCACTAGCGTGACAAGGTGTACCCAGAATGTCCTATTTGTTTTTGTTACCACTATTCACCGCTGCCTTGGCTGCCTATTTCTGGCAGAAGTCCAGCGATGAGATCGCTTATCTTGCCAGTGCCGCCACGGTCATTAGTTTAGTGTTGAGTCTGGTTTTAGCTCCTTGGCAGATTCAGCTATTAATTCTCTTGACAGTTGTGATTGTTGTCACCTTTTTCTGGCAAGGACAAGAAGAGCAGAAGAATGTCCCCGTCCCCACTCCAGAAACCGCCGGCGAGAAAAAGTATCGTGGCGCCGCCTATATGGAGCCAACAGTCGCCGAGGCTCCTGTCAAGGAGCGAGGGGGTAAATATCGCGGTGCGGAGGTTAAAATCACCAATAATCCCACGGTGGCTAACCCAATTCGCTCCTCATCTCTCAAATATCGCGGTGCCGGTTCAGCAAACAAAGACCAGTAATCAGTAATCAGTTATCAGTTATCAGTTATCAGTTATCAGTTATCAGATTTGAGTTTTAAGTGAGCAGTATTAAATAGAAGTTTCCTACTGTCTTTTCACTGTTGACTGTTGACTGTTCACTGTTCACTGAAACTTCCCACTTCCTACTGGTCTTGAATATAAGGTTGATTATTCTTGAGACAGTTGTATGCCTTTTGTAACTCGATTCCCAGATAACCGATATGTTCGGGAATAATCGCAGGATTAGTAGTTGCAAGCTCGCGGATTAATTTCAGGGGATTTTTGCCTTGATAACAAGCGACAATTTCCCCGCTGCCGGGGGTAGTTTGTTGGACAAGAATTTGTTCTTCTTCCACAGAAATCAAAAAGTTACCGCTAGGGTCAAAAAAGTCGCGCTGATTGACAATTTTATCGTACTGGGTGGCGATTAATCGTTCGACATTTTCCCAAGTATCATCGTATATATGGGCCGATTGACTGATAGTAATCAGTGGACCCATTGATAAATTGTAGTCGGAGCGCTTGCTAATCTCATCCCTAATATGTTGCTGTAAAGCACGCAATCCCATGGCATTTGCCGGCCAAGCGGCAAACATATCATTACTTCTAAATATTGCAGTGAGAGATAATTCATTTTCCACCACTCGCACCCAAATATGATTTAAACAGGGACTACCTCCCTTTTCGTGGTCTTTCACATCCCAGAGGGACATGACTGCACTAGCTGCGTCAATTTCTGAGATTAATTTATTGATAACCTGTGCAATTTGGTCTCGGTCAAACCAAGAGCGCAATCTTTGACCGTAGGTGTATTTAACTCCTTGGTGTATAGGAGAATCATCGAGAATTTGTCCGATATATTCGGTGAGAAAAGGTCTATCTATAGGCAAATAATTAGGTTCGGGAAAATAAAAGTCTGGGGGTTCATCGGTGACAACGGCCATTAGGTCAATTAATTCTTGCCATTTACCATCATATCCTGTCGGTCTAATTGTGCCGGTGGTTTTAATCTTTTGGAGAATTTTTACCCAAGTTTCGGCAATAGTTTTTCCTTCAATGCGATGACCGTATCTTGTCCCAGGTAGCAGAGAAGGAAGATTTTCTAAGAGAGGAAAGATTAAGGGTTCTCCCCAAGTTGGTAAGGGAGATTGTTCTGCATAATTTTTGACAGTTTCAATCGCTTCTTGAATGGATTTAACTGGTTGATATTGAATCGATTGACGTAATTTTTCAAGGGTTTCTCGGTCAATTTCTTTGTCAATATATCCCGTGATAGAAGAATTAATTAGCCAACATTCTCTACCTGTGTCACTTTTTCCTAGCTGGAATCCTTGACTAAAAAAGTCTAGTAAACATTGACAGCTACCGGAGTTTTTATCTTCCTTAGTCGCGTTGAGAATAACTAAATATCTAACGTGGGGATTTGCTATTAAGTTTCTCAGCAGGGGATTAATTCCTCTGCTGGGACTATAAAGATTGCCAATTACTGCGTATTGGTCGGGATTTAAATGTTTAGCAAGGGACTGTTTTACTGTCCATCCCGTGATAATTGCCGTTTGGCCGTGACCGCAGATTAATTGATTGGGTTTATAGTGGGGTTGGTAGATGAATTTAGGGGTGGTTTCTATACTGAGCATAGATTTAAATTAATCGGTCAAGATAATTAATAATATTTTGGTGAAGGTGTTCTATTGTATCATTGCCATCCAGTTGTAAACAATTATCTTTATATTCTTTAAATATCTGGAGAAACATCTGACGAACTTTCATTAACTTTTCTTGTTTTTCGTACACTTCTGTGATGGCTCGGTTTTTAATTCTTGCCAGAGAAATATCGGGAAGAACATCGATATAAATGACTAAATCGGGATTGGGAAAATGTTGATTTAACTGCCGAATAAAAGCCAATTCTTCGGGATTATTGCCATTGTAGGCCAGGGAAGAAAAATAATAACGCGTAGTGATAACGTGGGTTTGTTCTTGCTGAATAAGTTTAAAAACGCCATCATGATCATTATATAAGTGATAATGGCGATCAGCTGCAAATAAATAAGCCATTTGTCGGTCAAATTTATTTTGATCTTCGATAGAAATAAGATTAGTTTGCATTATTTCTCGAATCAAACGACCGATAACTCCCTCGGAAGGTTCCGGACTTAAAACTGCTTTTTCCCCGCGCTTGAAAAAATATTCTTGTAGGAGTTTTGCTTGGGTACTTGTCCCCGATCCGTCAATACCTTCAAAGACAATAAATTTCGGTTTCATAATTTAATCTTCTTTCTCGATCTAATTATCTGAATAATTGTTTTAGCCAAGTTAACCAAGATTTTTTCTGGGGGATTAATAGCGTCATTTCTCCGATAATCTCTCCCATACTTCCCCAAGTATAAATATTTTTATTGAGGGATTGTATGGTTAAATTTTCTTGTAAAGCTAAACTGATAATACTAATCATTTCTGCTGCTTGATTACCGACTATTTGCGCTCCCAGTATTTTACCATCTTGTCGGTAGATTAATTGACAAAATCCCGTGGTTTCCCCCCAGATTTGTTGTGGGATCATATTTTTGATTGGATAGTTGATCATCTTTACCTCCTCACCATAGCTCTCCCAGGCCGCTTTTCCGGTTAAACCCACCCAAGCAATAGCCGGATCAAAAGCAATAAATGAGGGAATTTGATCGGGATTAAAGTTAAATTTTTCTCCCGTGAGCAGATGCTTGACTAACCCAAAAGCGGCCCGGTGATTTAAAGTAGGATCGGGATAATTATTTCTGAGCAAATTTAGGGCATAAATGCGGGAATTATCGGTTTGTAATTGCCGATTAACCCTAATTAGTCCTTGCTCTAGTTTAACTCCCACCCCAGCCAAATTTAATCCCTGTTCATTGACTTGATAATTACCGGCAAAAATCAGATCATCAACTTCGATAACACGATTGCCTAATTGTAGCCATTTTTGACCCTCGATCGCTTTCACTTGACTAGGACAATAGCCGGGTAAAATCTTAATTCCTTCCGCTTCTAAAATGGCAGTAACTAAATGGGAGATTTCCCGATCAATATCCGGCAGCAGATAATTATCCTCGATAATTAAGCTAATTTCTTTCCCCAAACGTCGGAGAATTTGCGCTAAACTCACAGCCATGCTGCTGTTGCCAATAATCGCTAAATGTTGTCCCAACTTGTCTAAATTTGGCTCTTGCCAAAGGGTTTGAGCGGTAAAATAATTAACTTCATCTAAGCCGAAAATTTTCGGGACTTGCGGATAAAAACCAGTAGCGATAAGATAGTGTTTAGCCAACAATTGCCGACCGTTAACCACGAATCCCAAATGGGGCAGCCGGACAAATTCCCCCCCACCCAGGATAACATCTATTCCTTCCGTGGCTAATCTCGCTAAAGAATGATGTTTATTAATAGTTTTATCTACTTCCTCTAACCATTGCCGCAACCGTTGCCATTGGGGATAAATAGCCGTTTCTTGCCAATGATTAAGCAGTTTATAGAGATGGATAATTTGGCTGTAGCCCTTGCTAAAAATGTCCTCAGATGCCTCTAAATTGTCCCTAGAAGGCTGTTGCACTAAAGCCACCCTTTTTTTGAGGTGAACAGCCAACAAAGCCGCTTCTATCCCCGCAGGAGTGGCACCGATAATTACTAAGTCGTAAACCACAAATATTCGGTCGTCAGGAGCCGGAAACTTAACAATAAAAACTCAAATCTGATAACTGATAACTGATAACTGATAACTGATAACTGATAACTGATTACCGGCGCCGGTCTTGCAGTTTTTTATAGACATCTCGCAGGGGGACTTGGTGATAGGCGAGGGCGACGAGGGTATGATAAAAAAGATCGGCCACTTCTGCGGTAATAGCATCGCCATCATTATCTTTGCAGGCCATGACCACTTCTGCCGATTCTTCGCCGATTTTCTTGAGAATTTTGTTATCTCCTCCGGCCAAAAGTTTACAGGTGTAGGATTCCGGATGAGGATCGTCTCTGCGATCGCAAATTACCTTAAACAATTCCGAGAGAGTGTCGGCCGCTGGCGGTGATTTTTGCCAGTTTACTTGGTGAAAACAGCTTCTTTCGCCGGTATGACAGGCGATATCACCGATTTGCTCAATAGTCAGTAAGATAGCATCACTATCGCAATCGTAGCGAATTTGACGCACTTTTTGGATATGGCCGGAAGTGGCTCCCTTGTGCCACAATTCTTGACGAGAACGACTCCAATACCACGCTTCCCCAGTGGTGAGGGTTTTTTCGAGGGATTCCCGATTCATCCAGGCCATCATTAACACTGTAGCATCAAGATAGTCTTGAGCGATCGCTGGTACTAAACCCTGGGGATTATAAGCGATCGCGTCGAGGGGAATAGCGGAGAGTAAAGAGGACATCAGTTTTTCGCGGTCAAGAATTATGGTGAGATAAATTACCCAAAGCTTAATTATATAGCGATGATATCGCCAGGGCTTCATTATCCCTGTCTAAAACCCAAAACCCGCTAACGACCCTTAAAAACAACAATTAGGTCTTGGCTCGCGTTAGCATCAATAATTAAGAAAAAGCTAAAAGTCAGAAACCCTGCCAGGGCATCTAACCTTTAGCTATTAATGTCTTGACCATATTGGCAGCTGTTATTTTCATCTCTTGAAGCGGGAAACTAATCCTAGACCACCAACGGTGAGCAGTCCGAGAATAGTACCCGGTTCGGGTACTTCAGTACCTTGTGTGAATTTATTCGACGAAGACATCAGAGTTCCACCAGGATTAGGGGCAAGTGTATTCGTGACCGTGAGCTTCTTGAGATCACCAGTAATAGGGTTGAAAGAACCAGGAGCAGGCGGGGCAGGCCAGCCGTTAAGTGATATTAAGGTGAGATTGGGTTCCTGAAGGAATGTGGTTACAGTCCCGTAGCCGAGGGGAGGGTTGACATTTACGTCTGAATCCACTTGAGCCCCTGTAAAATGAAAGTTGGGGTCTAGGATCTCGATTGTGTAGGTGAAAGACCCAGCCGCAGAGAGCATACCCACTGGATCGAATTCAAAGGCATACTCTTGTCCAGCCTCGCTCAAGGTAATGAAGGTGGTCGTGCCTGGTATCGCACCAGTAGCAAATGTATCACTGACGTATGTAACTTTTTTGTCGCCCACTTGGAGGGTAGTTCCAGCCTTGAATTGGTCCCAGTTAATCGATACTGTTGCTGCACTGGCACTGGTAGCGGTAAGCACTGAGCCGGCGAGAACGCCGATGGCGGCGGCTCCCGTGGCGATGGGAAAAGCAAGAGTTTTGGTTAATTTGTTTCTTCTAAGCATAACTGAATTGTCCAGCGTTAGTTTTGTGTACTATGGTGAATCACTCTCAACGTAGTTGGGAGCTTCCTGCTTCAATGGGATGCAAGATAGCAAGTCTTACCTTCCCGACCCGGGCAGGAGTCCTAGTTCCTAAGACCCATACTTTTTCTTGCAACACGACCCGTTGAGCTTGTTTATCGCACAAGGAATAGTGGTCAAGATATGCTTGTTATAGCACAGTTTTTGAGAATTGTCTAAGTAGGGGGGCACAATTATTTGTAGGATGGGTCAGCGGTAGCGTAACATGAGCGGGCGTTGGGTTTCATGCTTCAACCGTTCGGACCTCGGCGTGAGACTTCGGCGTGAGCTTTTGTCGAACGCTCGGTCGAACGCTGATCTCACGGCCGAAGCCCAACCTACGTTCTATGTTAAAGTCAACAGAAAGCTTAAAAAAACCTTAAGATTTTTGATAACTTTTCGTTTGACCTGATAAAAGTCTAGCTAAGTTTTTCAAAAAAAACAAGTGTTGACAAAAGTTGCTCTTTTCTTAATTTTTCATCAAGACAATTTGACGCTCCCATCGCACTAAGCACTTCGGGATTCCGGGTTCATCCAGTTACCTTGTCTAACAATTTCGCCTGTTGACTCTCCCCCGCTAACCGCTCGCGCGGTGTAGCAAGGGATTCTTGATTCATAGGCTCTTGACTAGATCGAACAGATTTAACTGAACGACCCCCGTCAAATCGCCTCCGCAAGCATTTTCTAACACGGTCAGTCCGACCGCGTTTTTGCCTCGGTTCTCGATTACTTTTGCTGATGCCGTATCTCTTGGTTCGATGTGACCGCAAGAATCACACCGGTGAACTCTTTCCGATAACGACTTTTTGCCGGTAATCGCGCCACAATTCGGACACTCCTGGGAAGTTCCGTTTTTATCGACCTTAAGATAATATTTCCCCCGTTTCCAAACAACAAACGGTAGTAAGTAGCTGGTTATAATTAAATTAAAAATGGATTTTAGGTTCGATCCCCCCTGCCCTCCTTGATAAGGTAGGGTTGATTCATGAATCAACCCTACCCTTGATAAGGGGGGTGTCTGACAACTTTTAACGCCTACCTACTTATCTCGTTAATAAAACTACCGATACCTGAATCCAGAGATTGTTTTCTAACGATCCCTCTAGACCAGGAAACGAAGTTAATATCTTCGACAAAGATATTATCAGCAATATCACAAAGGTAATGAGCTAGTTTAAAGTGCCAATCTCTACGAGTATTAGACACTTTTTCAGGTAATCTTGCTATCTTCTCTTGGAGTTTCAACCAATTGTTCGAGCCTTTGACTTGATGTTTCAAGCGTCTTTGTAGCAATTTAAGCTTACTCTGTACTTTCAACAAAAATCGAGGGGCTTTGATTAAATCTCCCCGTGAAGTAGCGACAAAACTCTCAATCCCCGCGTCGATTCCTAAACAGGTTTTCCCCACTGTCATATCGGGAACTAATTCCGGAGATTGGAAAGAAACCGAAACGTAAAATCCCGACGCTTTTTGGATAATTTGAGCTTGTTTAGGCTCAAACCCAGACGGGTACTCCCTAGATTTCCTAATCCGAATTTTTCCTAATTGCGGAAAATTCAAGCATCCATCCCCTAGAAAGTTTTTTGACAGCGCAGGAAAAACCAAACTCCGCATCTTTTTCTTAAATCTAGGAAAGCCGAAGCCTTTCGATTTCATGTCAGAAAAAGCTTTATCTACAGTTTTTAAGACTTGCTGTAAAACTTGAGCGTTAACCGTCTTTAATATCGGGTAAACTTTTTTAGCTTCCGTTAGATTTTTAGCTTGAACGAAGTAATTTGGATAGGGTTCATCCGCAGGAATTATGTACTCGGAAACTAGCGAACAGTGATCCGCAAGACACTTTCGAGAGTTTAGCCAATCTTTCCGTTCTGAAAGAGCGTAATTATAAACGCTCTTGCCAACATCAAGAATGTGGATTATCTCCCGTTCCTGTTGTCTGTTTACCTTTAGTTTGTACTGGTAGGTAAGCGTTATCACTGTCGTTAGTTTCGTGATGTATAGTTAAATTGTCACACTTACTGCCTAATATGTCAACCGATTACAATCATGGACCAAACTAATCGCTAACCTTAAAACAGTTAGTAGTCGCTTAATTAGAAAGGAATTTCTGGATTTGGCGGCCAAGTATTTCCACAACAAACCCTATTTTTGGACGGGAGGTTATTTCGTGGCTAGTTGTGGCGGCGTTACTGTCGAACAACTAAAAAAATACGTCGAGAACCAAAACTCCCCAAAAGTGGAAACGCTACTGCGTTAGTTTCATTCTGGTGGCGATTTATACGCAGTTTAACGGGAGTCCTCTCGCTCCATTGAGATAGACGGTAGGTAGTCTGTAGTCGGGCTTGAATTTCTGTCCGCGGCTCGACTGATCTCGCCGAACGTCCCGACAGTGTTGATGGCGGCGTTTTTATCTCTATCTAGAACACAACATAGCATAGTTTACTCTATTTTCTTTCCCAGAGTCCATCCATCCTCAAGAATGCCCATTCTGATAGCTTCTTCAATGGCTAAGCTGTTCGTAATTTAAATTGCCTGTTGAGATGAGGCACTCTTGCAAGAGGCAACCCCCCCCTGACTTGAAAGAGGGTGTAGGGCGCCGAACGTCCGAAGTCTCACGCGGCGGTTCGGCGGTTCGGCGGTTCGGCTGAGATCACCGTCGAAGCCTCACCGTCCGCTCGACTGAGCGTTCGACAAAAGCTCACGCGGCTCGACTGAGCTCGCCGAACGTCCGAAGTCTCGCCGAACGTCCGATGTCCGAACGGCAAAAGGAAAGAAAAATCGGTGTACCTCACTAGCTTAGGAAACGCTATAGTAATAGCCATCTAAAAAATGCCGACAAGCGTTAAGCTCGCTGATAACTTTTTATTTGACCTGACAGAAGCATAACCAACTTTTCCCAAAGAAACAAGTGTTTTAGAAAAAATCTCAAACCTGAAAACCTTGTATGATAAGTTTAACTTATATAGGAGTGATCAATCTCGTTCCACTCGGTCTCGCGTAGCGAGCGCGTTGCGACCGCCCGCAGGAATGTATCTTAGAATACATTTTACCCAGCAAACCTAAGAGACCCTTAGGCAAGAACTCTACCAAAAACAAAAATTAGGCCTTGACTTGTGTTATAGTCAATACCTAAGGGAAAGCTAAAGGCTAGAAAACCAAACAGGGCATCTAACCTTATAGCTATTTCAACGTCACAGTTATCAATGTGTGCGAGACATTGGTAACTGTTATTTTTGTTTTTTGAAGCGGGACACCAATCCTAAACCACCCACTGCCAGAAGTCCGAGGATAGTACCCGGTTCGGGGACGTGAGGGGCTTCTCGGAAATTATTGGACAGGACGCTTAGACCTTCATTGGTACTTCCTGGATTAGTAGGAATGAAGGTATCTGTGATGCGCAATGCTTTGGTGAGGGGGATATCGAGGAAACCGTTAGGAAAAGGGTCGGGGTCGCCGTTAAATGAAGTTAAGGTGCGGGAGAACTCAGGCTCTCCTTGCTTGGTTACACTCCCGTAGGTCTCTGTTGTGTCTGAATCTATTGAAACCCCATTAACGAACGTAGGGAACGTAATGTCATATATTAAAGTCCCGGCATTACTATCGGTCGCAAGAGTACCGGGTATAGCACTGTATGTGAATTCATACTCATCACCGGCTTTGAACAGAGTAACTGTATCAAAACCGGGTTGACTCGGAACAAACGTACTATCGACGACGTACGTAGCTGTTGCTCCGTTACCAGGAATTACAAGAGGATTTCCGGCCACCCATGCCGCCCAAGTTGAGGTCACAGAGCCATTAGGACTAGGAGTCGTCGCACTGGCACTGGTAGCGGCAAGCACCGCGCCGGCGAGAACACCGATGGCTAGAGAGCCAGAAGCAAAGGTTTTGGTTAATTTGTTGGTTGTCATCATAACTGAATTATCCAGCTGTAATTGTGTGTACTAATAGCCATCAAAAAAATGCAGACAAGCGTTAAGCTCGCTAATAAATTTTTGTTTGACTTAACAGAACTATAACAAACCTTTCCCAAAAAAACAAGTATTTTAAAAAACTTTTTTTGAGGAATATTTAGATATTTTTTGTCCAATTTATAGGAGTTTTTTTTGAGCATAATTACCCAAAAGGTAACAAATATACCCAAGCTTTTTGGTGAAAGTTGGACAAATAAACAAGCTCTAGTTTAAAAAAAATTTTGGCTATTGACAAAAATTAATCAAGAGAGTTACAAAAGATAAAACTTAACAGTTTTGAGCGTCAAAACTTCAGTTCGACGAATCAATTCCCTAGGGGTGGAAACCGGGGAAAACGGGGAAACTGAGGAAAAATAGGGAAAGGAGGCGGGCAATTTGCCCCCACAGCAACGTCTTTTTGCTTTGCCCCTATAACACCAAATCCGTTTTTAATAGTGTGATTAATCCTAGTCCAGCTTTAAAAACCCAGTCCCTTCTCCCCACTTCCCACTCCCCTAGATCTTTTAAACAGGATTTAGTATAACTAAGATACTCCGTGCGACCCGGAAACAAACTCAGGTTTGAGAAAAACAAAAAATCCCGTTTAATACCTCTATCTAAAGGGGTACTATTAATTAATTTTCCTAACTCATCTACCATCACCAGTGCGAGTAAGTCCGTTGATGCCAAATTCCGTCATTCTTCATCTTTAAAAGTGGACAACTGACCGTCTCACGTTGGACAATTCTCCCCCCATAAATTTCTTTAATTTAAAACCGAGTTATATATTCGATGTCTAGTTTTTATGCGCCAGAATTGCTAGAAAACCCCAAAACCCTCTAACGACCCGTTGATCAAAAACAAAAATTAGGTCTTGGCTTGTGCTAGAATCAGTACTAAAGAGAAAGCTAAAAGCTATAAACCCTCACAGGGCATCTAACCTTTAGCTGTTTTTTGTTCAACGTCACAGTTATCAATGTGTGCAAGACATTGGTAACTGTTATTTTTGTTTCTTAAAGCGGGAAATCAATCCTAAACCACCCACTGCCAGAAGTCCGAGGATAGTACCCGGTTCGGGGATTTCAGCAGGGGGGGGGTCTAGGTCTTGAGTGAAGTTGTTAGTGGAAAATTGTAACAGAGAACTACCATTGTCAAGGCTTGTATAGGTATCGATCACTTTGATGGTATTAGCATTGGAAGACAGAATACTGCCGAAGTCCTCAGAGCCGTTCGTGGACGTTAGGGTGATAAGCGGAGTATTATCTAGTTTGAAAATCCCCCTGGTAGCGAGATAATTCTCGTTTCCAGGCGGTCCAGATATATTTGTCTCGAATGCAACCTGAGCGAAAACTAGCTTGGGGTCAGAAATATCGACTTCGTATTGCAATGTACCATTATGAACACCGAGGCTAGTTTCTTCACTGAAATTTACAGTCCAAACACCATTATTGAGAATGAATCTCAGTTCATCGCCTAGGCTAACATCGCCATTGATACTGAAATTGTAGAAAGAGTTGTCGCCGAGGATAACGGAATCATAGAAAACACCGTCAATCTTAACACCAACGGTCTCATCTTCTTCGGCAATTTCACTACTGACAAAACCATTGCCATTTGTATCGAGTTCAACGGTAAAATGAATAGCTTGAGCGGGAGCGGCCATAGCGGTGGCGATACCGAGGGTGGCTGCACCGCAGAGGATTTTGGTTAATTTGTTTGTTGTCATCATGACTAAATTATCCAGCGTTGACTGTGTGTACTATAGCCGTCAAAAAAATGCAGATAAGCGTTAAGCTCGCTGATAAATTTTGGTTTGACTTAACAGAAGTATAACAAAGTTTTCAGAAAAAAAAGATGTTTAGATAACTTATTATTCTGTAATATCTGAAATATTTTTGTCCAATTTAGAGCAGTTTTTCCTGAACATAATTACCCACGCTTGACAAATATACCCAAGCTTTTTGGTGAAAGTTGGACAAATAAACAAGCTCTAGTTTAAAAAATTTTTTGTAAATATCCAAAAATTAATCAAGAGAGATAAAATCGATAAAACTTAATAGTTCTGACCGTTAGAACTGGAGTTCCATAAGAATCAATTCCCTAAACTGAATTATCCAGCTTTGATTGTGTGTAGTAATAGCCGTCAAACAAATGCAGACAAGCGTTAAGCTCGCTGATAAATTTTTGTTTGGCTTGACAGAAGCATAACAAACCCTTCCCAAAAAAGCAACTGTTTGATAGAATTATTTTTCGGCAATATTTTCATTTTTTTTTGTATAGTTTAGGGCAGTTTTTTCTTAAAATAATTACCCACGCTTGACAAATATACCCAAGCTTTTTGGTGAAAGTTGGACAAATAAACAAGCTCTAGTTTAAAAAATTTTTTGTATAGTGACAAAACTTAATCAAGAGAGATAAAATACATAAAAATTAATAGTTCTGACCGTTAGAACTGGAGTTCCATAAGAATCAATTCCCTAAAAGGGGGAAATGGGGTAAATGGGACAAGGAAATTCATCCCTACACCAAGGTCTTTTTGCTTTGCTGCTATAAAAGTGTCACCCGTGCGACCCAAAAACAAACTCAGGTTTGAAAAAGACACAAAATTACACTTAATATGTTTATCTAAAGGAGTATCATTAATTCTTATCAATCACCTACAATCACGGGTGGGAGCTAATCACAGGATGAAAATGGACAACTATCTGTCTAAAATTGGACAATTCTACCCTATAAAATTTTTAAATTTAAAAACGATTCATATATATGGATAATTTAATCACCACTGGAAAAGCTTGGGATTGGCTTCGGGTTAGCCTTAAGACTCTACATTCTTGGAACAAACAGGTTAAAATTTTTTCAATTCTTACCCATGATGCCCATAGTAGGACAAAAGTGTACAAATACCTGTCTAAAGGTGGACAATTATACCCCAATAAATTTTCTTTTAGCGTTTCCTAAGCTAGTGAGGTACAACTATTTTTCTTCCCTTTTGCCTTTTGCCTTTATGCCTTTATGCCTTTTGCCTAAAACCCATAACTTTTGTACCTCAACAGACTGAAAAATCCTATAATTTAAAACCGAGTTATATCTATGGATAACCTAATCACTATTCGAGAAGCCTCGGATTTGCTGGGAGTTAGCATTAAAACTCTCCGACGCTGGGAACAACAGGGTAAAATTAGCTCAATTCGTACCCCCGGTGGTCATCGCCGCTATCGACGGGAAGCTCTCTTACAATCTGGTCAAGCAACCCGATACATTATTGGCTATGCTCGTGTTAATCGACCTGAACAACAACAACAATTAGAAGCTCAGATAAAAGCGCTAGAAGAATTTTGTAGTCAGCAGGGTCAACCCTTTGAAATTCTCACCGATATCGGCAACGGAGTCAGCCACAATCACCCTAATCTTATGCGTCTAGTGCAGATGATGTGTGACGGTGGGTTGGAACGTCTAGTTTTAATCCATCCGGAAAGTGTTGGCCGCTTTTGTCATGATTTTATTTGGGGTTTGTGCGGTTTCTTTAAAATCCAAGTCATTCTCCTCAATCGATCCCATGAATTCATTGGTGCTGAGGATTTAGTGGAGGATCTGCAAGCCCTGATCACCATCTGTTACAATCGTCTCTACCCACTACATAACCCAGATCATCAGCAATTACTGGAATACCTAGAGATGCTTAAGAATGTCCGCTGACGGCGATAATAACTCCACATTGACTTTTCATGAAACTAGAAACTACGGCGATTAAACGGATTCTCGATGCTAACCTTGACCGGGCCAGAGAAGGACTGCGAATTATCGAAGAATGGTGTCGTTTTGGCTTAGATAATCCCGATTTAGCCCAAGAATGTAAAGAAATGCGCCATCAGTTGGCTAGTTGGCACTCGATCGATCTGAAACTACATCGGGACACGGCCGGGGATATCGGTAGGGATTTAAGCCATCCCAGGGAAGAAATCCGGGAGACTGTCGAGGGACTGCTGCAGGCCAATCTGGCTCGCGTACAGGAGGCTTTCAGGGTTTTAGAAGAATACGGTAAACTCTATGATCTGGAGCTAGGGATAGCCTGTAAACGGCTGCGCTATCGGGTTTATCAGCTAGAGAGTAAACTATTAATCTCTCCACCCCTAGAAAAACTGCAAGCATCTCCTCTCTATTTAGTCACTTCTCCCGCCGAAAATCTGCTAGAAATCGTCGAATTGGCCCTAAAAGGGGGTTTAAAATTGGTGCAGTACCGCCATAAAACCGCCGCTGATACGATTCGTTTAGAAGAAGCCGCTAAACTGTGTGAGTTATGCCACCGTTACGATGCTTTGTTTATTATGAACGATCGCGTCGATATTGCTCAGGCCATTCATGCCGATGGTGTTCATCTCGGTCAACAGGATGTACCGATTTCCCTAGCGCGGCAATTTCTCGGCCCCGGGGCAATTATCGGTCGGTCCACCACTAATCCCCAAGAGATGGCCAAAGCAATCCAAGAAAAGGCCGATTATGTGGGAGTGGGGCCGGTTTATGCCACCCCCACGAAAGCGGGAAAAACCCCGGCAGGATTGGAATATGTCCGTTATGCGCGGGAAAATTGCCCTTTACCCTGGTTTGCGATCGGTGGTATTGATAGTAATAACATTAAAGAGGTTTTAGAGGCAGGAGCGCAACGGGTGGCTGTAGTCCGGGCGATCATGGAAGCGCAGCATCCCGATGTGGTGACACAACAATTATTAAACCAATTAGGGCTGGCTGAATAAATCTTATCCACGAGACTGGGTTTCAGCGATTTTGGGGTTCTTCAAGTAAATCGCAAGTAGGGATTGGAGTTGAGGCTTTTCTCGTCCGCAGCAATCGGGGACTGAGGGGGGAAGACCATATAACAAATCCTTACTTTCTTCATAACTTTAGATTAATTAAGATAATGTTACAAAACTTTATGAAAAAGCCGTAGTATGATAATTTACGCCAGTAAAGCGAACACAATAAGGAGCAACACCCATAATGCAGTCGGCCGAGATGTTGCTGACAGTCCCCAAAGAGTATTTAAAACCACCGGGGGGCTTCAACCCAAACGTTACCATGTTTTTTAGTGCCTTGAGCCTAATAACCCTATCTACCTGTGGCTATTGGCTATGGTCTTGGCCCGACTGGATTTGTTTTAGTGCTAATGTCCTCGCTTTACATTTATCGGGGACAGTTATCCACGATGCCTCTCATAATTCTGCCCATAGCAATCGGATATTTAATGCTATTTTAGGTCATGGCAGTGCTTTAATGCTCGGTTTTGCCTTTCCGGTCTTCACGAGAGTCCATTTACAGCACCACGCGCACGTTAACGATCCCGAAAATGATCCGGATCATTTTGTCTCCACTGGTGGCCCTTTGTGGATGATTGCGGCCAGATTTTTTTATCACGAGATTTTCTTTTTTAAGCGGCAACTCTGGCGGAAATACGAACTGCTGGAATGGTTCCTCAGTCGTCTTTTTGTGGCTACCATAGTCATCGTCGCCTGTCAATACGGTTTTATTGGCTATGTGATGAATTTTTGGTTTGTTCCCGCTTTAGTGGTGGGAATTGCCCTCGGTTTATTTTTCGATTATCTCCCCCATCGTCCTTTCCAAGAGCGCAATCGTTGGAAAAATGCCCGCGTTTACCCCAGTTCCCTCTTAAATCTGCTGATTTTAGGCCAGAATTATCATCTCGTGCATCATCTCTGGCCGTCGATTCCTTGGTACAAATACCAACCGGCATACTATGCCACTAAACCGCTTTTAGATGCGAAAGAGTGTGAACAGTCTTTAGGTTTACTGCAAGGTAAGAATTTCTGGAGTTTCCTCTACGATGTCTTCTTGGGGATTCGCTTTCACTCCCATTCTTCTAAATCTAGCTCATAGCAGTTATCGTAATGGTGAGGTACAAGGTTTTCGTTTTGGCAAGTCGGGGGTCGATTTTATGAGAAACTCTGTATCTGTACTGGTTTTGTTGTCAACTTGATTTTTTGAAGGAGGATTTTATGGGTCAACATTGGGGAAAAGCCTTAATTTTAACAACAACTTTCTTGACAATTAACATCGATTATGCTAAGTCTTTAACCTTTGGTGAGGCCGTGGGTATTGGAGCGGGGGCCTTGTTAATCAACCGGGCGGTACAAGATAATAGACAACGTTATCGATTTGTGCCACCAGAGCAAGAATTCCAGCGCGGACTAGAGGACGGGTTTAACTTTGCCCGCTATGATAATCCGCGCAATTCCAGAGACTACGATGACGGTTTTATCGAGGGACGAAGACGGCGGGAGTCGGGTTGGTCCAGTCCCAATCGGAGAGGTTGATTATTTTTTCGGTCTGCGTCCCACTTCGGCGGTTTCTTGAATGGAAAAGATCCTCAATTTGCCGTCGATGGGAGCGACTTTAGCCACCGCTTCCGATGCCACTATATAGTTATCACCCTCGGTGTTGGTAATATTGACTACCCGCTCGCGAGTGATCATCGCCATCTCGTTATTTGCAAGAATATCCACATCCCAATTCTCAGAAAGAACCTCCATACTTTTAATATTTTTGTAGGATTCCTCTAAAAATATTTTATGTTCCGTGATGCCATTTAACTCAAAAATTTCGGTACTAGCATCGGTTTTAATGGTCAATTGCGAGGAAATAAACGGGGCATAGTGTTTGAGGATTAGGGCGATATTTTTATCTTTAATAGCAGTTTCAATGTCTTGAATCATTGCTTTAATTTCCGCTTCCTTGATTGTTTGTCCCCCATCGCGATTACTCGATTGTTTCACTGGCACTATCGAGGGATTAGCATGGACAAAAGGGGGGGAGATGCTAGGGAGAAGGGATAAACCGAGCAATAGAACAATTAATTGGGGAGAACGCATAATTTAATAAACTTGGTAAATTCAACCCGAATCATAGCATTTTCTCGTTACCGAATAAATCCTCAAGCTGAAAGTCCCCGGTTAGGGAAGCTAAGAGAGCAAAATTCTGGCTGTGCAAAGTCTAGGTTGATCCTTTAGCTATTTTTGGCTTGATATTTCCAGAATAACGGGGGTATGATCGCTAGGTTTTTCTTGTTTTCTGGGTTCTCGATCAATCAGACAATTAACGGCTTTTTCGTATAGCTGAGGAGTTAAATAAAGATGATCGATTCGCCAACCTCGGTTACGAGCAAAACCGCCGCTGCGATAATCCCACCAACTATAATGTCCTGGGTCCGATGTGAATTTTCTAAAGGCATCTTGTAAGCCAATTTCTAAGACCTTTTCTAAAGCTTCTCTTTCTTTAGCTGAAGACATAATATGATTTTCTTTGCCCTTGGCATCATAAATATCTTTATCTTCTAAGGCAATATTAAAATCTCCGCAGATACATAATTCTTCAGGTTGATAATTAATAATTTTATCTAGATATTTCCTAAGAGTTTCTAACCATTTAAGCTTATAAATATACTTGTCACTATCTAGGGAAGAACCATTAGGAACGTAGAGATTGATAATCCTAATATCGCCGATTACTCCAGTAATTAGCCGTTTCTGTTCGTCCAGTTCTCCCGTTAAATTTTCGCCGATAATTGGACTAAATCCCACAGTGATATCCTCCAGGGGTTTTTGGCTAAAAATCGCCACACCATTATAGGATTTTTGTCCAGAAATATAGAGATGATAACCCAAAGATTCAAAAGCTTCTCTGGGAAAATCTCGATCGATTACCTTAGTTTCTTGCAAGCATAAAACCTCAACGGGATTGAGTTGTAACCAGTTAATTACCTGCTCTTGTCGGCTGCGAATCGAGTTGACATTCCATGTGGCGATTTTCATAGCTAAAAACCGAGAATTTTTCTCACACTTCCTCAGCAAAACTACTGCGACGCACAAACTCAAAGGGACCGGCGATCGAACCCCAGACTAATTGATCGGTTTCGGGATCTAAACCGCGATCAACGCTAATTAATCCCCGTTCACTAATTTCAAAACTATTATCTAAATAAGTCATTCTATCTTTGCGAAAGACTAAACATTGTTTACCCGGTTTCACCACCCCTTTAAAACTGTTACCTGTCCAAGTGACATTCATATCACAACCCGCCATCGGTTCTAATAGTTCTAAGCTGAGATTTTTGAGACGCTGGGGTTCTCTAGAAGCACCAAAAAAGTTAGCTTCCTCTTTAACTTTAAAGTTTTCTAGTTCAATATGGTCATCGACTACCGACAATTTAAATACTCGCAAACGATAGGGAGTATTGAGCATAAAATCGTAGGCCTGCTCTAAAAATAAACTGGTTCCCCCCAGTAATTCATCGGGTAAAGGACGCATACACACGCGAATATGGGCGAAAAAAGGCGGATTAGCAAAAGCTTGTTCTTGATTACTAAAATCCGCCGCCATCCAGCGTGCTAGGGTTTTTAGATCCGTGGGATGAGTCATAGTTTTTGAGATGTGAATGGCTATTAGCTATCAGCCATCAGCTAGTTAATTGCTCTGATAAGTTTTCACCGATTACTGATAACTATGCCCCGATAATTGTTATTGTGCGATTACTTTAATTTCGATATCGGCACTCACTTCGGGATGGAGTTTGACTTGTACTTTATAGACTCCCAATTGACCGATATCGGGGACGGTAAGACCACGGCGATCGATTTCTAATTTAGCATTTTCTAGAATAACCGTAGCCACATCTTGACTGGTGACAGTACCGAAAATTGCCTCGTTTTCACCCACCTGTTTAGGGATGGTGTAGGGACTGAGTTTTTCGATCGCAGTTTTTCTGGTTTCCGCTTCTTGTTTTTCAGCGAGGAGACGTTGACGCTCTTTTTCTTTCCTAAATTCTGCCTGTTTAATCGCGCCCTTGGTGGCTAAAACGGCCACACCTTGGGGGATAAGGTAATTGCGCGCATAACCGGGGGCCACTTCCACCACATCGCCATTTTCACCTAATTTGCTGACTTTTTGATTGAGGATAACCTGCATTCGTTTCGCCATGATCTTGACCTAAAACAATAGTTCCAAAACCCCTATCATACCATGCAATCGTCAAGTGTTGATCACAAGTTAGTTATTGCCGGCGGCGATGATCTGGGTTAATAGGGGGCCGATTGCCTGAAAGGCCGAGGGTAAAACCGCTACGGTGGCGGCCGCGATAATAATTGTCGTGGCTAATCTCAGCACTTTCTCGGAGGCTTTTTCGTAGGTGTCAAATTTATAGTCGAGCTTGTCTAATCTTTGGTCTATTTCCTGAAAGCGTTGGTCTATTTCCTCAAAACGTTGGTCTATCGCTTCAAAACGTTGATTTACTGCTGTTTGGAAGCTTTTCAATTCGTTGAGAACATCGGTTAGGGTGGGTTCTTGAGTGGACATGGTGACACCTAGGGGAATTTGATCGCCTAGCACAATTATAACCTTAAGTCAAGCTTTTTTGATAAAAATTAACTTTTTTGTCGGTAATATTTTGACCTTGTTCAAGTGTTGGAGACAACCAGTATTTCTATTCTAATAAGGTCTCTTTAATTGTTGTTAAGACTTTGCTATCTTTGACCATCCAAGCATGAAGCAATACGGGAATCGAAATTTCTTTGCCCACCGATAAACGGGAACTATGGGCGGGAAATATCATTAAATCGTAGGGAGTCCAGATAATTGTGGTTTTAATTTTATTTAAAATTTGTTGACAATCTTGATTTAAATCCTCTAGAAATTGACTCCCCGGCTGCATTTGTCTAATCCCATCTAAGGGTAAACTATACGCGGTTAAAGTGCCTCGATTCGGGGCAGAAATATTTAGGTAACGTTGCACTCTTGCCACCCCTCCTAATCTTTGCAGGTAGTAGCGGGTAATTAATCCTCCCATACTAAACCCAATCAGATCTACTTTCTGCTCTTTAGCAAAGTTTTTCTCGATATAATTGTCCACCTGACCGGCTAAAACTTCTAACTTTTCGTAACCATGATTGGGAATTAGGTTAAAACTATGCACCTGCCAACCATGATAGTTTAAATACTCGCTCATCGGTTTAAAAACAGCCGTAGTGTCCAGAAAACCATGCACCAAAACAACGGGATTCATAGATGAGGTTTTATCCTTGAATTCTGAATCTATTCTAACAAATGATCGGGGTAATGAGCGAAAAATTTTTGGGGAGAGCCTATCTAAGTATCTAAGCACAATTAATTACACATCTAAGCCACTACTCCGTCAGACTTCTGCTGTGATCAGTAAACAGTGAACTGAAAACTCAAATCCGATCCCTAATAGCTGTATCCCTTATCCCGTATCCTGTCTCATGTCTCCTGACGACCGTCTCCTGTCTCCTGACGACCGTCTCCTGACGACCGTCTCGACTAGGAAATTAATTTTGCACGACTACTTACTAGGTACGGCTGCCGGCAACTTCTAAGGATTAGGGAAAAAACCAAAAAGTTTAGCGGCACCTCCTAAAATAGCGACCACCAATGCTATCAGAATCCCTCGATTGGTGAATTCCTGATAGGCAACCCTTGCAGTTAATCCATTGATTTTTTCGTCTAAAGCTTTAATATCTCCCTTGAGTTCGGCCTGTCCTATTTCTACTTTAGTTAACCGGTCTTCTATCTTGTCAAATCTCTCGTCAATACGGTTTTCCAGAGAGTCGATTTTCTCATCAATACGTTTTTCCAGAGAGTCGATTTTCTCGTCAATACGTTTTTCCAGAGAGTCGATTTTCTCGTCAAGGCGTTTTTCCAGAGAGTCGATTTTCCCCTCAATCCTTGTCAGGACAGCTTCTAGGGAATAAGTGACAGTTTCGTTAGACATTTTGAGCAACTCCAAAAGTCAAATCTTCAGGGGTAAATGCTGGAGGCTATATTTTACGGAAAAATCAGGGGTCTATAGGCGGACACGGATTCCCATTATAAGAAAATTATAAGTCAAGACTTGAGTTTTTGTCAAGCTTTTTTTTGACGGCAATCAATGGCAAGAATTTCGGGGAAGTATTTAGCCACCGATGCCTAACCGTCCCGCTAAACTAGGGCTTAAAGGAATCAGAGTCGCCAACATTAAAAAGAGTAGTAATAAACCCCAACCGGCGCGGGTGTCATCGGGTTCGGTTAACTCGTTTAAACTCGGTCTTTCCAACTCTCTTTGTAAAAAAGCGACTAAAATTGTCCAATAGAGAGGAATGGGATTACTGGGATTAACTAAGGAAATAATGCCCAAAATGACCAAAGTGGCCACAGTGGTGCGGCGGGCAATTTTGCGACCATAAATAGCCTGAACAATTCTGCCACCATCTAACTGTCCGGCGGGCAGTAAATTAAGGGCGGTAATCACCAATCCCAACCAACCGATAACAGTTAAAGGATGGACGGAGATAACGGCATTTTGTAACTCGTCGCCCAAAACTATCCGCGCTAAAGAACCCACTAAAATTGAACTTTGGAAAAAGGTACTAGGGATTTGAAAAAGGCTGGCCGAATTAGATAAAGTCAGTCCAACGATTAACAAGATTAAAGAAACCAAACCTCCCAAAGCAGGACCGGCGAAAGCTATATCAAATAGAACACTGCGGTTAGGTAATAAAGATTCAAAACGAGTAATCGCCCCAAAAGAACCAATCTGCCAAGTGGGAAGAAAATAGGGTAAACTGAGACGAACATTATGGCGTTTAGCGATAATTAGATGACCGATTTCGTGGGCAATTAATACCGACCATAAACCCAAACTCAGGGGAATCGCTTCTTGATACCTCTGCCAATTACTAAACAAATCAAAACCCAATAAAATTCCCGCCGCTTCTAAGCTGGTGACAATGGTGGCTACTAACAAAACTAAAGAGAGATTTTTTTGAGCAAGAGTGGCAGGACTAGGCTCGTTAGTTTTGGGAAGGATAATTACCACAGGTTTTTCCTCGGTTCCTTCCACCAGAAATAAACGATATTTATCGCCAAAATGATCGCTTAATTTCTGGTTTAAGCGAGAGTGAACGATATCTGGTTCTCCCCGTAAATTGCCTTTAAAAATTGCCCCTTCCTGAAAAGAGATAGTCTCGGTGGCAAAAAAAGTATCTATCCCAAAAATACTCTGAATAACTTTTAAATCCTCTTCGGGAATTGGAATCACATCCGGTACAATTGCTGTCACCGATGCCGGGATTTCTAGAGGAGTAACGGACTCGCTAACTGCCGGGTTAACTTTCGGTTCAATTATCTGATTGGTTTTCAGTAAGCGTAAACGGTTGCCCAAATAAATATAGATAATGGTGGAAGCAACCAGTAAAAAGAGAATTACCGCTAGATTGAGATAAATTCCCGCCGCAAATAGCCCGAAAAAAATTAACCAAGGAGCTATTAAGACCAAGGATTGTAACCAAGCTAAAATTCCCAGTTGGCCGTAGGGTTTAGCCCGATAAAAACTCCAAGTCAAGATAGCGCCAGCGACGAGGAAAATAACAGCGATCGCGGCAATTTCCGAAGAAATATTAACCATAGGAAAGTCAAAATCAATAGGTTTTTATCAATCAATTTGATTATAAGCTTGCAGGGCAGCCCGTAATTGACCCCGATGCTTTTGTAACAATTCTTGTCCTGCCGCCGCCGAAAGTCCCGTTTTCTGCATTAACAAAGCCAGTTTAACCCGGCGGCCACTTTTTTCCAGTAAAATTGCCGCTTCCTGGCGACTAACATCGGTAAGGTTGCAGATAATCCGCAGGGCGCGGTCATGGAGTTTATGATTAGTAACTGCCACATCGACCATCTGGTTGCCGTAAACCTTGCCTAACATTACCATTGTCCCTGTGGAGAGGATATTTAAAGCCATTTTCGTCACCGTTCCCGCTTTCAGCCGTGTGGAGCCGGCCAAAAGTTCCGGTCCGGTCAATAACCGGATATCCACATCCACCGCGATCTCCACTTGTTCGGCGGGGACACAACTAATGGCAATCGTTGTCGCACCGCGCTGTTTTGCCGCCTGTAAAGCCCCGTGAACGTAGGGGGTTGTCCCCCCGGCGGTAATCCCCACTACCACGTCTAATTCGTGAATTTCTCGCTGGGCAATAATCGTCGCCCCATCTTCCGCTTTATCCTCCAAATCTTCGGAACTACGCACCAGCGCCGCCGCTCCACCGGCAATAATTCCCTGTACCAATTCCGGGGGAGTGCAGAAGGTGGGAGGACATTCGGCCGCGTCCAAAACCCCCAGCCGGCCACTGGTTCCCGCCCCAATGTAAAAGAGTCTGCCACCTTTAGCCAGAGCTTGACCGGTCAGAGAGATCGCTAGGGCCAATTCTTGCCGGGCCATGGCGATCGCCTTCAGGGTTTGGGCATCCTCGCGATTGAAGATATCCACCAATTCGAGCGGGTTTAATTGGTCTAAATTTAGGCTGTTTGGGTTAATTTGTTCGGTTAACAGGTGTCCTCTGCTTTCCCACTGTTCCATAACGGTTTAATTGAGCTTTTCGTAAGATTATTTTCAGTATATAGCCAATCGGTGGGTAAAAAGCTTGACAATTGCCGCCCGAATATTAGATAATAGTAAATTGTGTCAATTCCTGCTCGGATCAGGTGAAGACATTAGCACAAAAGCTGGAATTTTTTTCAGCTACCTGTACGGCAAAACGAGCGCAGAAAATTTATGAGTTACGCAATTATTGAGACCGGTGGCAAACAGATTCGGGTAGAACCCGGTCGCTATTACGATATCGAACTTCTTCCCGTCGATGAACAAAGTACCCATACCATCGACAAAGTGCTATTAATCCATGATGAGGATGATATTAGCATCGGTCAGCCCTTTATCGAAGGGGCCACCGTGGCAGGGACTGTCATGCAACATCGTCGGGGCAAAAAAGTTATTGTCTATAAAATGCGCCCGAAAAAGAAAACCCGTAAAAAACGCGGTCATCGTCAAGAAATTACCCGTTTTATGATTGATTCAATCAATTATAACGGTAAAACCCTAGTCGCCACTGCTGCTACCTCCGGCGCTGAAGTTGTAGAAGATAGTAGCGATAAAGAAGAATAACTTTTAGAATCAAAAAAGCATTTGGAGAGAAATTATGGCTCATAAGAAAGGTACGGGTAGTACCCGCAACGGACGCGATTCTCGTTCCCAACGCCTAGGCGTTAAGCGCTACGGTGGTCAAGTGGTAAAAGCGGGAAATATTCTCATCCGTCAACGGGGTACTAAAGTTCACCCGGGTAAAAATGTTGGTCGTGGTGGCGATGATACTTTATTCGCTTTAATTGATGGTGTGGTCAAATTTGAATACAAGGATAAAAGTCGCCGTCAAGTTAGCGTTTATCCCGCTGAAGTTAGCGCTAGTTAATCCCATCAACCCTGATTAATTTTTTCCCTGTAACCTCCTAACTCATCCTAGGGGGTTTTTCAAATAATTTATGTCTGTTGACAGGGTAGATCGAGCGCTCATAGATTAAAATAGTCCGAAAGTGGCTCGGAAAAGATGGACTCACCATGATTTTTAAAATTGCCGATATCTTCAAAAATTTGCCCTGGTCTTTCGATTCTACTGCCGAATTACCCTGGTTAGATCGATCGCGAGCCGAAAAATCTCTGCAAAAAGCTCGTCAACAACGGCGAATTTCCGAACGAGAATATCAACTCCTTGACCATTGGCGAGAATTGGGTTATTGTGTTGTCAAAGATTTAATTCCCGCAACGGCGATCGATAATTTAGTAGCGGAATTAGCCAATTTATTTTTCCTAGAATCGGCTATTCCTGGATTAAGAATTGAAGGCATTCAAGCAGAAAATCTACCGGCGAGTTTAAGTCATGAACAGGTTTTAGCCCTAGATATGGAGCAAAGAAAAGCCTTAGTTAATTCTATTTGGCGACTCCATGCCTTTCATGAGATTTCCCCCGCTGCTCGAGCAATTTTTGACAATCAAAATCTGAGGGATTTAGTTAATTTAATTATCGGCAAATCCTGCGAACCGAGATATTCCATCAACTTCCTGCACGGTACAGAGCAAGGACTGCACGAGGATATGGCAGTTTTTTATGTTCATCCCGCTAATCATTTAGTCGGTGTTTGGATTGCATTAGAAGATATTTCCGCAGATGCTGGCCCGCTAATTTTTTATCCTAAATCTCATAAAAATATCAAAGTAACTGACTTTTTTCCAAACTATCCCGCCATCAATCTTAAAAATATTACTGCCGATAAAATTCCCCAATACCAAGATTATGTTAACCGGCGCGCTCAGAATTATGACTGTCAATCATTTACTGCTAAAAAAGGAGAAATTCTTCTCTGGCACGGAATGTTAATTCACGGTGGTGGGAAGATTAATAATGCCCTGCTAACCCGTAAATCGATGGTAATTCATTTTATTGCCGAGGGTGGCGATTACAATGATCGGGCTTTAGGTCCTTTTAATTGGTAAGATTAATTTACCAGTTCTTCTAAAAAGGAAAAAGAGAGCCAAACCAGTCCCACGGATGCCACCTATTCCTAGGCATAATACTCGTCGATGCGATGGCACTTTTGCCCGGGAAAAATCGGGGAAAAACGACGTTGGCTAAAACCGATCCGCAAGAAGACCGATCCCGAGTATTTCCAACCAGACTACAATATTTTTACCGGTTGAAATTCTTCGCCTTCGTCCAGTTGCCAAGCTTGTAAATCGATCGCTCGTCCTGAAACGACGGAGACAATTAAATAAGTATATCCTGACCAGGCTAATTGGCGATCAATTTCCGAGGGAATGGCGGCATGATCGGGGTGGGAATGATAGATACCGATAATTTCTAGCTGGTTTTCCCGCGCCGATTTTTGAGCTTGTAAAAGCACTTCTGGGGCAATACTAAAGCGTTTTCTCCTATTACCTGACCAGTTATTTTCTGTGGTTTGCACGGTGATAACTTGGGCTGCTGTTTCGGTAATTTTTCCCAAGAGTAACCCACAACATTCTTCGGGATAGGTGGATTCTGCGTGGGTGAAAATACGCTGGTAAATTTGGTCTGTAATCAGGATCATAAGGGAAAATTTTCAAAACCTATTGATGTTAGTTTGCTTTGGATATAGGGAACTTTAAAACTGGGTGTATCTCAATTTGGTCGAAATATCTATAGGACATTTTGTCCGTACGCGATGCGCCCCTACCATTGGCTCCATAATATTATTGTAGGGGCCAATTGCCTTCGCTCTCTTTTAATAACTTCTGCATCGCTGACTCAGAAATAACTTATTCTTGGCCAGTTCCAGCCAATGTTAAATTTATTAATAGACTCTTTAACTTATTGTCCCCTAACCTTTGCACTGAACTGATAAATGTCGCTCGATTTTCGCAATCTTAATACACTTTGGGGTTCTATTTTAGTCGAAACATTGGCCCGTTTGGGATTGAAGATAGGGGTGGTTTCTCCCGGATCGCGATCGACTCCTTTAACGGTAGCCTTGGCAAGACATCCCCAGATTGAAGCTATTCCCATCTTAGACGAGCGCTCGGCCGCCTTTTTTGCCCTAGGATTAGCCAAACAATTGTATCAACCGGTGGTTTTAGTCTGCACTTCCGGGACCGCCACGGCTAATTTTTATCCCGCAGTCATTGAAGCAAAAGAAAGTCATGTCCCTTTATTAATTCTAACCGCCGATCGCCCCCCAGAATTGCGTCATGCTCACGCCGGTCAGACTATCGATCAAGTCAAACTCTACGGTAATTATCCCAACTGGCAAGCGGAAATTAGCTGTCCTAGTGCCAATATCGAGCGTTTACGCTATCTCCGTCAAACTATCATCCACGCGTGGTTGCGCTGTCTCGATCCTGTCCCCGGAGTGGTGCATCTGAACTTACCATTTCGGGAGCCCCTCGCACCAACTCCCGATCTAGAAATTAACAATTTAGAAGCTAATTTTGACCAAGAAGCTTTTTTTAGCCATATATCTCGGCAAAATATCCCTATTAACCACTCAATTCTCCAAATTAATTCTTTACCCTCCAAAGGAATTATCATCGCGGGATTAGCTTCCCCGCAAAACCCTGAAAGTTACTGTCAGGCGATCGCTAATTTAGCCCGATCGCAACAATATCCCGTCTTAGCGGAAGCTTTATCTCCTCTGCGAAACTATGCAGGGTTAAATCCCCATCTCATCACCACCTATGATTTATTATTGCGGAATCCTGCCCTTAGGACCCAATTAACCCCCGATGTTGTCCTGCAAATTGGCGAATTACCCACCAGCAAAGAATTACGGACCTGGTTAGAAGAAATCGACTGTCCGCGCTGGATTATCGATCCCCATCCCGATAATTACGATCCTCTACAGGGAAAAACCGGACATCTCAGGGTAAATATCGAGCAATTAGGGGATTTATTCCCAGATCAAACCCATAATAACCGAGAATATCGGCAATTATGGCAAAAATTAGACCAGCAAGCCAGATTAACCATCGATCGCCTTTTGGCAGCAGAAACTAAACTGATTGAAGGGAAAATCCCCTGGCTGCTCTCCCAATACCTCCCCCCCCGCACCCCGATCTTTATCTCTAATAGTATGCCTGTTCGCTATGCCGAGTTTTTTAACCCGCCTAGCGATCGCCAAATTCGTCCCTATTTTAACCGCGGGGCCAATGGCATCGACGGCAACCTCTCCACTGCGATAGGAATAGCTTATAAAAATGTCCCCAGTCTGCTATTAACGGGAGATTTAGCCCTATTACACGACACAAATGGTTTTTTAATCAAAAAATATTTTGTTGGCTCCTTGACCATAATTTTAATCAATAACAAGGGGGGAGGCATTTTCCAGATGTTGCCGATCGCCAAATTTGACCCTCCCTTTGAAGAATTTTTTGCCACTCCCCAAAATATCGACTTTTGCCAACTCTGTCGCACCTACGGTATCGATTACCATTTAATCAGCGATTGGACTGATTTTAAGCAAAAAATCGCAGTTTTGCCGGAATCAGGGATAAGATTACTAGAAATATCCTGCGATCGAGCTTTTAATGCTCAATGGTTCCTCAGTAATTATGTGTAGGGTGTGGGGTGTGGGGTGTGGGGTGTGGGGTGTGGGGAAGTGGGGAAGTGGGGAAGTGGGGAGAATAAAGCTGCCTATTGCAAGAGTGCCTATCCTGATATGTAGCATATACTCAACGGATTTAGTATTAATTCCCTTTTTCGAGAAAGTCAATACAATGGGTGGAAAGCGAGTAAAAAGGGTCCGATGAATCGACAAAGACGGCAAAAATCAAGACAATTTTCTCTCCCTAGATATTCTATCTTTCCCCCGGAACAATGGCGATGGGGAGTGACTTCTTTGGTGATTAGCTTGGTCTTGTCCCTACTGATTTTAAAACTGAATAGCTCTAGTCTCTCCACTGCCACCATAAATATTTTTAATCCCTCCACTGTGGGGGAGAATTTAGCCGGTAAGAGTCTAGATGAGTTAGAAAAGCAGAAAATCGCCGAATTTTTGCAAATTGCCCCGCCAGAAACCGAATTAACCCTCGATCGCACTCCCTTGTTTATTCTCCACGATACAGCTTGGAGTATGACTGCGGGTAACATCGAAGAACAGAAAAAATATGCTCGCGGTCCGATGAAATTGGGTCCCAATGTTTACATTCCCCGCAAACCGAATTCCAGGGATAGAAATATTTTAGACTCGATCGCCCGGCCTTTTTTTGAACGTCACCGTCCCACTGCCACTTTTTATGAACAAGCGGCCGAAATGCTGCCCGCAGACACCAGAGATCAATTAGTGCGTCAACTGTGGCAACTTACCCCAGAAACTATCCGCGTCAAGGGTTTTGCACTTGCTTTAGCGGGTGTTCCTTTGAGTACGCGATCGGCCACTGAGTTAGAAAAAAGGGCGAGAATTTGGTTAAATACGCCTTCAGAAGCCGTTTTTAGGCGTTTAGTCAAAGAATATCCCACAAATTACTTTGATGGGGCAAAAAGCACCGCATTATGGGCAACAGAAGCGATTTGTCAGCAGCTATCTCACCCTAATTGCGATCGCTTGCGACCAATTTTTGCCGAAAGAAATCGTCGGGTTATCTCCAGCGTTAACATTGAACTGGTACAAGCACCGGGATCCCACTGTTTGACCAAAGGACGCTTGCAACCCCTCCCCGGTTACAGCGATTTTCAATACCAACAAACGGCGAAATATTATCTCCTCGCAGCCTTACAAACGGGACAATTACCGCAAATTGTCAGCCATTTTGCCGTGGATAGTTTTCTGATTAATCAAGGAAAATACCCCCATTGTGACCCCCGGGGTTTTGATCTACAACGTCTCTACAATCTCATCAGTGAAGCTTTGGGTTATGACCCCAGCACTGTTTATGGTATCGTTCCCCGTTACGGCACAAATATTCTAGCCGGTGATAATATTTGGTGGCATAATCGAGTTTTTGATGCGGCCAATTTACCCACAACTTTAAATTAGACCTTATCAGTTAGAACTGTCCACTTCTCCCAAAGCTTCTAGATAGGCGATCGCTGCTTCTAAAGGAGAATCGTAGCTATATGAAAACTCCTCAAACCAGCGTCCTTCCTCCGATTTAGCATCCAATTTATCTAACCATTGCTTCGCTTTTTTAGTTAAAGCTTCTCGCTTGCGCTGCTGTTTTAATGCCGCCGCTTTTTCTTTTTCCGCTGCCTCCTGTTGTTGCCTTTCTTGGTTTTCTAAGGCTAAAGCTTTTAAAAGCGCATCGGTAGAAGAATCGCCGGTATAATTAACCTTAAATTCGGCCGGGGAACGATCTTTTTCTTGGCGAGAAGAAGGGGACGGCATCGGTTTTTCCTGATCCCGTTTCTGGTATTCTGCCTTCATTTGTGCCAGTAAATCTTCTATTTCTCCCATAATGATCAAGTTAGAAAGTAAAAAGTTAAAAAGCGGGTTCCCTTATTTTTCCAAACGGACCACATACCATTGTAAATAACCCTCCTCACCCAGGTCTAACTCGCAGTAATTATCGCGCAGATAGAGAGCTTTTTCCTCAAAACTAGAGAATTTCGCCAATTGTCGGGGACAAATCTCTGGTTTTGCGGTGATTAAATCTTTTAACTTATCCCGCAACTGGTCGGGAGTCTGGAATTGTTCAGGTTGATCGGCCTCAAGGACAAGAAAATAGTCCCCTTGATACATAATAGAATCGGGCATCGCTGTTTGATAGTCTCAGTAGGAAAATTTTTTGGCTATCTTTATCACTTTATCGCCTCAAAGCTCGATCGACACCACCACTATGACAGACCATCTCACCAATCCCTTTCTCAGTCTCCCTTACGAAAGCGCCATGCAGGACTTGGGGGACCAATACTACGATCAAGTTGCGGCCGCGGATTTTCCCGGTCATATCCTTCGTTTTCGCAATGATGCTTTATTACCTTTGGTGGGAATTCAGCCAGAATTAACCTTAGATGAGCATTTTATCGAGGCTTTTGGTAAATTTCAATCCCTGACCCCCTTTTTGGCCCTGCGTTACCACGGTTATCAATTTGGCGAGTATAATCCTTTTTTGGGAGATGGTCGCGGTTTTCTCTACGGTCAAGTTAGGGGTATTGATGGCAAATTATACGATTTTGGTACGAAAGGATCGGGACGGACCCCCTATTCCCGTCATGCGGACGGTAGATTAACTCTCAAGGGTGGAGTTAGAGAAGTCTTAGCTGGGGAAGCTTTACGCGGTTTAGGGGTGAATACCTCTCGTTGTCTCAGTTTGGTGGAAACGGGAGAATCCCTCTGGCGTGGCGATGAACCTTCCCCGACGCGATCTTCGGTGATGATTCGAGTTAGTAATTCTCATATTCGTTTTGGGACTTTTGAGCGTTTATTTCATATTAAACGTAGCGATTTAATTAAAAGACTCCTCGATCATCTGATTATTTATTATTATCCTGAAATCGATCCCCAGGATAGCGATCGCTATTTAAAATTTTACGCCACTTTGAGCGAAAGAACCGCTAAATTAGCGGCCCAATGGATGGCCGCAGGTTTTTGTCATGGGGTTCTCAATACCGATAATATGTCAATTACCGGGGAAAGTTTCGATTATGGTCCCTACGCTTTTATTCCTTCCTATAACCCCCAATTTACGGCGGCCTATTTCGACTACGGCGGCCGTTATAGTTATGGCAATCAGCCTTTTATCTGTCGCTTAAATCTAGAGTTACTACAATCTCCCCTGGCCATGGTCGCCTCCTTGTTAGAGTTAGATATGGCTTTGGCTAACTATGACCAGCATTACAATTTTTATTATCAAAAAATGATGCTCAAAAAGTTAGGTTTTGAGGATATTTTTACTCCCGAATCCGCTTTACTGGTCAGCAAAACCGTGGAAGTTCTCCAAGAAACCGGCCTGGGTTATCACGACTTTTTCTATCAATTAAGTGAACAATTTAATTACGGTTGGCGAGAAAATAGTTCTCTAATTCTTGAAAATATGGATTTACCAAAAGCTGATTGGCAACGTTGGCGAGAGTTATATAGTTTGGTCTTAAATCAATTACCCTCAGATTCCCTGTCTCAAATTGGCGATACCTTAACGCATTATAATCCTAAAACCGCTTTACTTAGACCGCTAATCGAATCGGTTTGGGAGGCAATTACTTATCAAGATGATTGGCAACCTTTCCACGAATTAGTGATAAAATTACAGAATAAACAGTAATTAAGTAATAAGTAGTGGTGCAAAAGGTGGTTAAATATGCGTAATTAATTATCTCTAGCTACTTATTTAGGTCATTTCCTGAAATGCGTTGAACAAAAATTGACCAGACTTGGCGATCAATGTTTCCCTTCTAACCATTAAGAGTGTCAAAATAATAGTAAAATTTTGTGACAAAGTGCAGTCATATCTAAGAATCTTTGCTAGAATTCTGGAAGGATTCTTTGATCAGTCTCCTTAGAGGAGGCTGTTTGCAGTAAGCTCATTTGGTTAACACGCTTTTGGGTGTGATATAGGGAAAGTTAACCTATATCGTTACTCTAGAGAGTGTTGTGCAGAAAGTTGACCTATAATATGTAGTTAGCTAAAAAGAAAATGCCAGAATCCGACGGAGAAGCTGAGCGGATCGAATCCGCATACCAATATGCGGGAATCCCGCTTATGCCGGAGGTGATTCGAGATCTGATTCTTGAATTGTATGCAGGAAGGATCGTTCGTCGAAACGATATAGTCACGAAAATCCCTGAGGTTCATACAAAACGTGGTGGCGTTGAAGCGAATGCCGCGAACCTCGAAGCTTCGGTTAAGAAGGCACTTCAATACCTGAAAAGAGAAGGTCTCGCGACGAATCCAGGATATGGAATGTGGAAGATTCGATCCGCAGACGAGTCGGAAGTGGAACATGAACTATCTGCCGAGGATGAACCCAATGACTCCGCAGGTGTTGTGGCTTCAGCCGAACTTGAGTTCGGTTCGGGAGAATCAGCAATCTATCTTTACTATTTCAAAGTCTACCAAAGTCATCCAGACGCAAAGGAGGAAAACCGGTGGCCGTGCAAGATTGGCCGCACAGACCGGGATCCCCTCCGACGGATTCTTAGTCAGTCGACCACTGCCCTTCCAGAAGTTCCCCACATTGCATTGGTGATGTGGACGCCCTTTCCTTCGCATTGGGAAGCGGCACTGCATTCTATCCTACGCTTAAGAGGACGGTCGATCAAAACCGCTCCAGGGAACGAATGGTTTTCGACAAATCCGACCGAGGTTCTTGAATTGATCCGCATGATCGACCCTGAAGGCAACATCCCGATAATGAGCTAACAAATCGGCGCACACAGTGCGATCGCCGATCTTGTAGGGTGCGTTCCCTAATGCAAGTCCTACTGCTCCACCGATCGATTTTGGGGAACGCACCATGCCCATGGATTGAAGCTGTGAGTTTAAGTACGATGCCGCTCTGGTGGGACCAGTTGAGGAATGTTAGGGAAGATTCCCCATGTTTGGTTAAAATAGAGGGGCAAAAGTCGCCACAGGGTCAAGCCAATGACAGTTCGACAACCCCGCTACAGTAAAGAAGAATTTGCTCGACGTGGTAATGAGATTTATCAATCTCAGGTACGTCCCCAAGTCGAGGAGGGTAATCAGGGGAGAATTGTGGCAATTGACATTGAAACAGGGGCTTTTGAAGTAGCGGATGATTTGGTAGCCGCAGCGAAGCAACTTTCTGCACGAGTGCCTGATACTCAGACATGGTTTGTTCGCATTGGGCATTCAGCCGTCGATCACTTTGGCGCAAGGAGCCTGAGAACAAAGCCATGATGCAAGGTCGTGTAAATCAACGGTGTGAGGCGACGTTAGCGATCGCAGTCAGAAACAATGAAACAACGCAGATAGTAGATGCTGTAATTGATACAGGATTTTCGGGTTTTCTCACCTTGCCGTCTGACATAATTGCTAGGTTAGGGTTTATTTGGGAGGGTCGAGATCTTGCGACGTTAGGCGATGGGACTTTCTGCACGTTTGAAGTTTACATCGGGCTTGTGATCTGGGACGGGCAATATCGTGAGATTTACATCAACGAATCAGAGACGGTTCCGTTGATTGGGATGCAGCTATTACGAGGATACGATTTGCGAATTCAGGCAGTTGAGGGTGGTTTAGTTACGATCGAAGCGTTGAAGTAGAGTACGATGCTGAAGGCACTGAGTAGCAGTACGTCATTGTTGCAGCAACGTGGAAGCTAGAATATATTAAGCCCGATACGTTAGATGTTGTCTATGACTGAACGACTTGAGCAGGCGATCGCCCAATTAAAAACCTTGTCAACCGCTCAACAGGACGCGATCGCAACCCTAATTTTGGCAGAACTCGAAGAAGAGCAGCGATGGCATGACTCCTTTGCTCGCTCACCAAACTTGCTGGCTAAACTAGCAGCCGAAGCAATGGCAGAACATCGATCGGGTAAGACTCAAGAATTAGACCCAGAAACGTTGTGAAGTCTTGTACCACTGCTGGTTTTCGGGAGATGTTTGCAGATCTTCCAAAACCGATTCAAGAGCAGACCCGTAAAGCGTATCGGCAATTCAAAGAAGACCCAAGCTATCCCAGCTTGCGATTCAAGAAAGTCCATCCACAGCTGCCCATCTATTCTGCACGCATCAATAGGGATTATCGTGCTGTCGGTCAATTAGAGGATGATACGGTGATTTGGTTCTGGGTTGGTTCCCATGCAGAGTACGATATGCTGCTGGAGCAATTGTAGTGCGATGCCGAAGGCACTGCGTAGCAGTACGCCATCGCTGTAGGGTGCGTTCCCTAATCTGACTCCTACTGCTCCACCGCTCGATTTTTGGGAACGTACCATGCACATTGATTGAGGCTGTGAGTTTAAGTGCGGTCGCTGATCTTAATAAGCTACATTAACAATAATACTTAAAGAAAAGGCTTAAAGATGCTCAGTAACAAGGGCAAAAAAACAAGTCACCCCTGGTGTTTTTCCCCGACGATATTGCCTATTATAATTAATGAAACAGGTTTTCTTGCTAGATGGATTCGGTTTGGCAAGCCATGACCGATAAAGATGATTGGCAACCTTGCCAAGAATTAGTGATAAAATTACCAAATAAACCGTTATTTTTCCCCTAACCCTAATCCCTAATAAAATTATGATGCACGGTTTTATTCCCCCTCATCGTTATTTTCCCTATCTTACTTGGACCGATATAGATTCAATGCCAGATCAGGAAAATGTGGTAATTATTCAACCCATCGGTGCGATCGAACAACACGGACCCCATCTACCTATTGCCGTGGATGCTGCCATTAGTTTAGGGGTTTTAGGCAAAGCTTTCGAGAAGTTAGATGATAATATTCCTGCCTTTGCTTTACCCTGTCTCTACTACGGAAAATCTAACGAACATTGGTCTTTCCCCGGCACTATTACCCTCTCGGCAGCCACCTTATTAACCCTCATTCAAGAGATAGCTGAAAGTCTCTATCGTTCGGGTTTTCGCAAGTTAGTATTAATGAACTCCCACGGCGGACAACCCCAAGTTATGGAAATTGCCGCTAGGGATATTCATCAACAATATCCCGATTTTTTAGTATTTCCTTTTTTCACTTGGCGAGTTCCCCACAATGCGGCTGAATTATTCTCGGAATATGAATTAGAATACGGTATTCATGCAGGAGATGTGGAAACTAGCATTATGTTATCATTACTGCCAGAACAGGTAAAAATTGAGCGGGCCGTCCGAGAATATCCCCAAGGTTTGCCAGAAAATAGTTTGTTAACTATGGAAGGAAAATTACCCTTTGCTTGGTTAACTAAGGAGTTGACTAAAAGTGGAGTGATGGGAGATGCTACTAATGCAAGTAAAGCAAAAGGCGATCGATTATTAGAATCCGTTGCTAATGGTTGGGTACAGGCGATCTCTGATGTTTATCAATTCCGTCAACCGAAGTTATAGCAAATTGAACATTCCGACACCAAAAATTAATTTTTCTCAAGCAATATCCCGAACCTGTTGATAGCAGTTATCTTAATGATCAGGTACGAAGTTTTCGTTTTCGGGAGTCGGTCTTCGATACCAAATTAGGTTACACTTCATCTTTATGAGAAACACTGTAACACACAGAAATTAGCTGTTTCAGTCCACTAAGGCTGCTGACTTAGAAACAATTGCGTTAGAATTAAAGAAATATTACAAGTGATTGACAAAAATGAGTAAGCCTGATATAGAAGCCATTGCCCTCCAGTTAGAAAGCAGCAACTCCAAAGATCGTCTGCTGGCCTTGGCATCCCTGCGAGAAGTGGCCCCAGAAGAGGCTGTACCCTTGATCAAAAAAGTCCTTTATGATGAAATGCTGCCAGTGCGATCGATGGCTGTCTTTGCTTTGGGAGTCAAACAAACCGAGGAATGCTTTCCTATCCTCGTGGATTTGTTAGCCAATGATGCCGATTATGGCATTCGCGCCGATGCTGCGGGGGCCTTAGGTTATTTAGAAGATATTCGCGCTTTTGAACCCCTACAACGAGCTTTTTACGAAGATACGCAATGGTTAGTCCGCTTCAGTGCTGCCGTCGCTTTGGGCAATTTACGCGATATTCGGGCTAAACAGGTGTTATTATCGGCTCTCGATAGTAACGAAGCGGTTATTCAACAGGCCGCTATTGCCGCTCTTGGGGAAATCAAAGCAGTGGAAACCGTCGAGAAGCTTTTAACTTTTGTTAACTCCGATGACTGGTTAATCCGGCAGCGATTAGCGGAAGCTTTAGGCCAGCTTCCGGCGGAAAAAACGATCGCAGCCTTAAAATTTTTGGTCAAAGACGAACACCCGCAAGTGCGCGAAGCAGCCCGTTTATCCTTGCAAAAATTGGCCAACGTCTAGGGATAGGATAGAATAAATAATCTAGTCTTCCAGAGCGATCGATCTTTGCCTACAGCCATTCATGGACATTCAAGAATTTATTAATCTCTGTGCGGGTAAATGGTTTTCTCAGCGCACCAGTTATCAATTAGCTGCCCAAAAAGTTGCCAATAATAAAGCAGAAATCACCATCGATTTGCTGGCCGCCGATGCTGCCGATGTGGTGCAATTATGTTTAGAAAATAACTGTCAGTCCCAGGCCAGTCTAGGGGGATGGAAAGCGACTTGGGATAATTCCGTGGACTATGGACAACCGAAAAAAATCGGTTCTAGCTATTTAGTTTGGCTACCTTCAGAGAATTCTTGGCAAGGAAAATTAATCACAGCGGACGGTAAATCGGCAGCGCTGGGAGAATATCATCTCAGAAGCGATCAAGCTTTGACTTTAACCATCGAGCATAATCACCATCGTATCGAGGAAAGAATCTGGTTTGCTAGTCCTAATCTGAGATTGCGTACCAGTATTATCCAGTCGCCCAATGGCGATCGCCAAACGGTTTTCTATTCGGAAATTCGCAAAATGGTTGCTTCTTAAGTAGCTGCCATCCCCAATCTCTGAGGTGGGGAAGACAGAATTAATCTTCCACCACTCCAGTCAAATCCTCCTAACGTCGGCCGCGTCTGCTGCTGCCGAAACCACTGCGACTAGGGGTACGACGGGAACCAGAGGAACCGAAACTAGGAGAACGTTTGACATTATCAGATTTACCCGAATTCTTCAGGGTACTGGAACCATAACCGGAACCACTGGGTTTTGTGGTGGTGGTGCTGCTGCGATTGGGACTAGAGGGAGTATTGCTAGGATAACGACGTAAATTGCCGGTAGAACGGAGAGTTTGCCGGTTTTTGACTGCCGGAGGTGGACTATTATGTTTAGTCCGGTATTGATCCACTGCCTGATTATAGGTGGAACCGTAACCACCAAAACCGGTCATCACACCCCCCGGAGTATAGAGGGGAGGAACGTAATATTGAGGACGAAAGAGCAAACTACCCAAAGCTTGACCAGCAACAGCACCGAAAAAAGGACTCCAAAAACTCGATTCTTGTCGAATCACCACGGTTTCCTGTTGTCCGGTTTGGGGATTGTTCCGCACTTCCGTGACATTATGGACATACTCAATTTTAAAATCTTCGGTCATGTACAGGGTAGCCTGATCACCGTTGATTTCTACTGCGGTTTTTTCCCCTTTAGCGATAGCTTCATCGCTTAATCTAGCCATTTGCAGGTTAGTGGTGCGAAAGAGGGGAGAAGTACCCCCAGGGGTGTTTAACAGCATTAGGGTATAAGTGCCATCTCCATCATCGTAGGTAGCTTGTTGCACCTCGTAGCGACCGCTACTAACCTGATTGGATTCTCGTCTTACACTACTGTTATTAGCTGACGGTGACTGAGTTTGATTTGACGACGAACCACAGGCCACCGTTGTGCAACAAAGGGTAAGAATTAAAAGGATTGTCGTTACTTGGCGCAGCATAAGGGCAAAATTAAGACTATAAAGGCAGCAATTCGGGGAAATTGAGTAATAGTTGCTCATTGGTCAATTCATCTCCCAATTGAGCAGGAGAAAAATGTACCTGAATCGCACGCAGCCGACCTTGGTAGTGGAGGTTAATTATTGATCTTAAACCATCTTCCAGGGCCTCTCGATCGGCTAGGCTAGTTTCTAAAGCAGCACTCTCACCCTCGAATGCTATTGTGATCATAACAACTAAGTTATCGGTGACGGGTAAAGTTAAGGGTTCCTTTTCCCCCACTTGTGAAGACACCGATTCACTTAGGTATCTCCCCGCAGAATCGGTAAACAGTTCGTTAACGTAGTCTCCCGCTTCCCCCTCATGCCCAAAAACATCGCCCTCATTAGCCACAGAAAACCAATAGAGGTTCATCTGCAGCAGATTTTGACAAATTTCTACTAAACCCTCTCCCATGACCTCTAAATCGCCTTCGGAATCGATCGCCTCCCGGCCGGCACGATTAAGAATACCAATCAGCGGTGCGACTTCTTGGCCGTAGAGATGCAAAAATAAGCGACAGACCACATAGCGAGTTCTACCCGCAAATTTCTTGAAGCGATCGCCTAAAGAACCCATAATAGACCTCCGGTAAAAATCAAAAATTGTCGTTAAGGTTAGGAGTCAGTAGTCTTGGAGCCATCAGCTAGATCAAGGTGATAATCAAGTAAACAGCCAGAAAAGCCCTCAGCTTTTATTTATTTTGCCATTTTCTAGGCTTCTATGCCTTGATGCCCTGTTAACAGTCTATAATTACTTAGAATCCTTTTGGTGTGAGCAAATGGCTGTCCAACTACAACAAGCTTTAGTGGTTGCTTCCTATATCTTGAAACAGCGTCTAGCAGGAAAAAAGCGTTTTCCCTTAGTTTTAATGCTAGAACCCCTATTTCGCTGTAATTTAGCCTGTACTGGCTGTGGGAAGATTCAACATCCCCCGGAAATCCTCCGCAATCATCTTACCCCAGCAGAATGTTTCGCAGCGGTGGAAGAATGTGGGGTTCCCGTGGTTTCCATCCCCGGGGGCGAGCCGCTTTTACACCCACAAATCGATGAAATTGTCAAGGGGTTAGTGGACAGAAAAAAATTCGTCTATCTCTGCACCAATGCCCTGTTATTGGAGAAAAGCCTAGATAAATTTACTCCTTCCCCCTATCTTACCTTTAGTGTCCATCTGGACGGTCTCAAGGAACATCACGATCGCTGTGTGGATCGAGAGGGAGTATTCGATAAGGCAGTACAAGGGATTAAAGCGGCGAAAGTGAGAGGTTTTCGGGTTACTACTAATACCACGGTTTTTGAAGGCACAGAGCCGCGAGAAATGCAGGAATTTTTCGATTTTCTCGCTACTTTGGGCATCGATGGCATGATGATTTCCCCCGGCTACAGTTATGAGTGGGCCCCAGATCAAGATAGTTTCTTGAAACGGGAGCAAACCAGAGCTTTATTCCGAGAAATTCTCTCACCCTGGAAATCAGGCCAGAAAAAGTGGAATTTTAACCATAATCCTCTCTTTCTCGATTTTCTCATCGGTGAACAAGACTATGAATGCACCCCTTGGGGTAGTCCCAGCTATAGTCTTTTAGGATGGCAAAAACCCTGTTATCTGCTCAACGAAGGTCATTACAAAAGCTTTCGGGAACTTTTAGAAGAAACCAATTGGGATAACTACGGTCGGGCCAGTGGCAATCCGCAATGTGCCGATTGTATGGTACATTGCGGCTATGAACCGACCGCGGCCATGGCAGCTTTTAAACCGGCTAATATGGGACGTGCCATGCAGAGTTTAATCGGAGTCTAATCCTAAACTGATTCTAACCAGACGGCGGGGACTTGACTAGGGCGATCGGGTAATTGCATCCACCCCATTTCGCACAGACGAATTACCGAACTTAATTTTTCTACCAAAGCGGGATCGAAACGAATCCCGCTATAATTTTGACAGCGCTCTAGGGCCTCTCCTAAATCTAGAGCTAGTCGGTCGCCTCGCGGTTGAGTTAATTCCTGAAAATAGGCTGATAATCCTAAAATTCGCGACTCTAGGCTGATTTCTTCCCCTTTTAAGCCGTTGGGAACCCCGCTACCATCCCAGTATTCAAACTCATGGTAAATAATCTGTTGAATTGGGGCTAATTCGGGCATAGTGGCGAGTAATTGTGCGCCTAACACCGATCGATCCCGCCAAAATAACGCATTTGCTCCCTCTAACTGACTGGCACGCTGTCTAAAAACTTCGATCGGAGCCTCCGCTAGACCGATGCGGTATAATAAACCGGCTAATCGTAAGCGTCGTAATCTCAGGGTGGGTAAATCGAGCAATTGTCCCAACATTTCCGCTAAAGCGGCCACCTGTAGAGAAGCAAGGGGATTATCAATATCTCTTTCATCGACCTTTTGAGCCATTCTTAGAAAAGCTTGCAGTTTATTAGCGGCTAAATTTTTATTTAAACGGGATGCTTGTCCTTCTAAGTCGCTTAATTCTCGCGTTTGTCTGCTGACGGTGACTAACTGCTGTTGACTGGTTTGCAGATAGGTGACAATGCGAGAGACTACTCCCGTTAAATCCGTGGGAATGGGATTAATATTTTGACTAATTTCCTGCTGTTGTCTGCTTAAATCGGCCGCTAGACTGGGATTATAGGGATGGAGACGCTCAATTAAGATCCTAGCGGCTTTTTCGACTAAATCGCGATCGAATGTCCATAAACCGTAGAATTTTCGCTCCGTGTCTATTTGGGGTTGACTATCGGACCGGTATTCTTCCGGGGATAACTCATGACAGAGTACCATGGAGGCGTAATCGGGGGAAAGAATGATTAAATTCCACTCATTAACCAAACTATCGCTATTATCTAAGTTCACTAGCGAAACATTCTCTAAACTGCCGGTTTTATGCTCAGAAAAACCACTATCGGCTACGGCAGCGATCGCAATATGACGAGAAGAGCGAGCAATATCTAAATAGCGCTCGGCCTCCTGTAAATACCATTTACCCTGTTGAAAGGTGACTAAGACCAGTGGTTTATTTGTACTACCAGGGCTGCTAGTTTGCAAGATATGATCTTCAAGAGCATGACAGAGGGCCACCAGGGTATTCTTAAAATAGACCCCGTAACTACTGGGTAATCGTCCCGATGAAGCTCTTTTTAACTGTTGTAAGCTGGATTCTACGGTCATAAGGTGGCAAGATTAGGGGAAGTGGGGTGTGGGGTGTGGGGTGTAGGGTGTAGGGTGCGGGAGATGGGGTGTGGGGTGTGGGGTGTGGGGTGTGGGGAGACGGAGTAGGGGAGCAGGGAGAAAAAACTGATTACTGATTACTGATAACTGATTACTGATAACTGATTACTGTCTCCTCATAGCTTTTTACTTAATTTTATGACCTTAGTGATTTGTCCGGGTTTTCATGATTCTAGATTGACCGAGGATTTTTTAGGACATCTGGGGAGCAAATCGGTCAAATTACGTCCCTATATTATTATTTCTCCTTTTTCTTGCTTAAATGAAGCTTTTTCACCGGGAGAAGACCTAACCTTGATTGGGTTTAGTGCGGGGGTGGTATATGCGATCGCTTTAGCTCATTATTGGCAAGCTCAAGGGGCGAAAATTCGAGCTTTAATCGCTCTGGACGGGTGGGGAGTGCCATTAATCGGTAATTTTCCCATTTATCGCCTTAGTCACGATTATTTTACCCATTGGAGTTCCTGTTTATTGGGTAGCGGTCAAGAAAATTTTTATGCAGATCCCCCTGTAGACCATCTTAGCCTCTGGTCGTCCCCCGATCGAGTTATTGGTTGGTCTGTCAATGGTAATTTTGTCCAACGCACCACAGCGTTAACTTTTTTATCAAATCGGTTAGGCAAAAATCAATTAAGTATAATTGGCTAGTCGCCTCCCTATCTTTCCTATTTCTTTACCGCTGCCAACTCATGAGTACATCCGTTCCGAGTTCTTCGATTCTCTTGGTGGGAATTGAGGAGAATATCGCTAAACTAGCCAGTGCGGACTTGAAAGAAGCAGGTTATCGCCTCCTAATCGTGCCTAGCATTGATATCGCTTTCCCAGAAGTGGAAAGTTGGCAGCCAGCGATGATTATACTCGATCGCTTCCTGGCGGGGGAAGCGGGTGTGACTTTTTGTCGTCGTCTACGTTCCCAAGGGAGTCGCGTTTATATTATTTTATTAGTATCTCAAGAAACCCTAGAAGAACGTCTCGCCTGTTTGGAAGCGGGGGCTGACGATTATTTTCTCAAACCCTATAATTCGCCATCTTTTCTCAAATTAATCCGTTTTTACCTGCAACCTCTGGAAATTATCCCCGAACAATTGTGCTTCGGTGACTTAGTATTAGATTTAGCCAGTCGTCGTCTCTCCTATAAAAACAAAAATATTGAGTTGACGATGAAGGAATTTGAACTGCTGCGCTACCTGATGATTCACCCCAAAGAAGTATTATCAAGGGATCAAATTCTCGAAAATGTCTGGGGAGATGAATTTCGAGGAGAATCAAACGTTATTGAGGTATATATTCGCTATTTACGCCTGAAGATGGAGGCTGGTGGTCAAAAACGCCTCATTCATACCGTGCGCGGTGTCGGCTACGTTTTACGCGAATCTTAACAGTAATCAGTAATCAGTGATCAGTAATCAGTGATCAGTAGATTGCTTTTATTTAATCTCCCCACACCCCACACCCTACACCCCACACCCTACACCCCACACCCCACACCCTACACCCCACACCCCACACCCCACACCCCACACCCCACACCCCACACCCCACACCCCACCACCCTAGTCAAGCGCTGCTATTCAATCTGGATAGAGTTGGGGGAATCGATAGGAGGGGTGGAACTATCCGGGGTGATAGTTTGACGGTATTGACTATAAAGACGGTCGCGCCAAGCAAAAAAGCCCTCGTAGGCGCTATTATCGGCTAACCCCGGAATCCCCTTGCCTTGCAATTCCCTAGGTAAGTTGAGATAGGAACCCTGGGGAAACTGAAGCAGTACACTTAATCCCGCCACGGCTAAATCGGCTAAAGTGGGCTGATCCCCGACTAAATAGGGACGATTGGTTAAAATGAGGTTCAAAGCCTCTAAATCCTGTTGTAGCCCCTTTTTCGCGGTATTGATAGCATCTTTTCCCAGACCTACACCCGTCCCCAAAATATCAATTAATTCCCCCGGCAAGGAACCCAGCAACAAGCGCATAAAATCGGGAGTTTCCTGGGGTAAAAAAGCGGTACGAAAGTTTTGATTTTGGGCAAAAGCGCCGAGAAAAGCGGTTCTTCCTTTTAATCCCAGGGATTCATCGGCCCATTCTTCGATTAATAAACATTGACCCCGTTGGAGGGGATCTGTGGGGATAATTGGTTTTTCAGGATACTTGCGATCGAGATAAAAAGCAATCTCCGTCGAGTCAGCAATATAAGTATCACCATCCTTGAGGACGGGGACCTGTCGCTGTCCAGAAAGACGGAATAATTCCCATTGTCCCACCCCTGGCACCACGTCCCTTTTTTTATAGGCAAGTCCTTTATAGTCGAGGATGAGACGGACTTTCTCACAATAGGCAGATAATTCAAATTGGTAGAGTTCTAGCATGGGATGATATGGCCTCTCGATAAATCAGTGTCTCCCTGATTACTCTAACCCTATCGGGCATCGATCGCCTAAACTTAAAGACTTTACTCCGATTTTACTCAGACATTTGTACTAAAAACGAGAAAGACGAAAAAATCATCTTTTGCTAATTTTAGGAGTTAGACTAGGTAAGCTAAGACGCATTTAAACCGCTGATTTTTAGATTAGCCCACCCCCCCTTGCCCCCCGACGTCGGGGGGGTTGCCTTTTGCAAGAGTGCAAGAGTGCCTCGTCTTAACAAGCAATTTAAATGCGCGGGCAGCTTATTCTTAGGGAAGATAGACTAGATTTAGCAACGCTAACTCAATATTGCCACGCTTTTAGGTTAGGATATGTTCAGGCACTACAAGCTAGGAATCACTTATATACGGCGATTCCTCTAGTCATCTGGCACAGACAACTCCTTATTGGCTAAGCCGTTCCACTTAGAAGATGTACCAGACTGAGCCTGAAGCCGCCGTACTCCTGCAAGCTGACTCGCAAGAGACTAATAGCATACCGCTATAATAGAGGCGTGCGAGGGCGGGCTACTTTCTCGGATCAGAGGTTACTATGCAATTATCCATCGACGTTTTTAATGACGTAGTTCGCTATCTCGACAGTCACCAAGAAAAATTACGGATCAAAAAATTAATCTTTTGTATCTGTAAGGAATATTGGGAAAATGATCCTAATATTTTAAACAATGTGGCTATGGAAGACTTGGTGAACGAGTTAGTGCAACTCAAACCCAATAAAGAACAATTAACTTTTTCTGTTTATCAATCAGTTAAAACCCTAAATCGTCCTAAAGTTTATGCGGGCGTAGCCACAGTGATTATTAAGCAAATCAGTAAATTATATAGTGATATTGCTGCCGACCAAGACACCGAATCATTACCAGGAGAAGCAGAAGTTAACCCCAGCTTGGCTGCCGTTAATAATCCTGTCAACAAAGAGGAAGATAATTTATTAAGACAGGTGATTATTGGACTAGAAAATCATCGAGAGACGGCGAGAATTAAAAAATTAATGTTTGCCGCCTGTAAAAATCGTTGGGAAAACGATCAAGCGGTGATTAATAATTATGGCTTAACCAATATGATTTTAGAACTCCAGCAAAACAATCCTAATTTCTTAAGCTTGCGACAAACTCTCACCCAAGTTGCCGAAAATATTAACAAAAAAGATCTATACCTAGCCCTAGCCGATATTATTCTTGCCCAGCTAGAGCCTCTCTACGATACTGATAACGATGACAAAAAACAGGATAATGGGTCAGAAAGTCAAATCTTGAAACCTCCAACAGTTCATCTAAATAATGATTGTGATTCTTCCGAGCCAGTTTCCTTAGATAATAACCCCAGTAATTCCCCACAAATTCCTGCCTACGACCCCTTTGAAATTCGTTTAGAAATTTTCCAGTATGCTAATCCTTTACGAGTCAAAATATTGATTTTCTCACTCCTATTTCATCCCTGGGATCAGAGCGATCAAGATTGGTCAACCCTGCGACGTTATACCCTAGAAGATTTACTACAAAAACTCATCCAAAGTGGGAAATCTCTCAAGGATATCGAAAGGCAACTGTACAATATTGCTCAAACCCAAATGGATGCGGATGCTAACGTTCAAACCGCTGGTATTCTGGTGCAAGCTTTACAAAGAATTCTTTAATTTTTAATCAAATTTCTCTGGATATTATACCTATGAAACCCAACGAACTAATTGAACGTTATGCCGCAGGAGAAACTCAATTTAGTGGCTTAAGATTATCAGGAGTTAATTTAGTTGGTGCTGACTTAGTTGGCATTGTTTTAAATGGAGCGGATTTGCACGGGGCCAATCTTCTCTTTACCTATCTTAACCGGGCTAATCTGGCTCAAGCTAATCTCGTGGCAGCTAATTTAAGCGGTGCTAGTCTCAATCAAGCTGACTTAAATGGGGCGGATTTACGCAGTGCCAATTTACACGGAGCGCTGCTACAAGGGGCTGATCTTCGTGATACCGATATAACCCTAGGTATTTTACTTGATGCTAACTTAATCGGGGCGGATTTACGGGGGGCTGATTTAAGTGGTGCTAACCTCAGTGGCGCTTGTTTGCGGAGAACAAATATGCGTCAGGAAAAGAAAAATCATAACACTAAATTACAAACGGCTAATCTCTATCACGCCGACCTGCAAGGGGCTAATATGAAAGGGGTTGAACTGCTGCGAGCTAATCTAGTAGGAGCCAATTTAAAGGAGGCTAATTTGTGCAATGTTGACCTCAGAAAAGCGGATTTAACTAATGCTAATCTGCAAGGTGCTTTACTTACTGATGCTAATTTAATCGGGGCGAGTTTAGTGGGAGCAAATCTAGCAGGAGCCAATTTAGTGCGGTCAAAAATGAGCGATACGGAAGCAATGGGGGCAAATTTCCATCGTGCAATTATGACTCAAATAAAATTCGATCGAGCTAATCTTAGTCGAGCTAATTTTCAAGCGGCAAGAATGAATCATGCGGACTTAACAAGGGCTAATCTTTCAGAAGTTAATCTCAGCGAAGCGTATTTAGTCGATGCTTTCTTTGCTAGAGCAAATCTCACCAATGCCGATTTAAGTAATGCTAATCTAACTCGTGCCGAGTTAATGAGTGCTAATCTGATAGAAGTTAACTTACGCGGTGCAATTATGCCCGATGGCCGGATTAATAATTAAAGTTACTAGACAATTTTGTTGGCAATTATTCCGGTATAATTAGAGGTAGGATTGAGGGTAGTATTATGGTTGAGCCAGCAGTTATTGCAGAAGATATGGCCAAAATCTACACCACCATTACAGTTATCAATCGCGCGGATCAAATTCGTGCGGAGGCTGGTATCATCGCACCGGAACAAATTCGCTCTCTTACCCTAGAAAATGTCTTGGTGGATACGGGGGCAACCACTCTTTGTCTAGTGCCAGAAGTAATCTCCCGCTTGGGTTTACAGCTTTTAAAAGAAGTAGATGTGGCTACGGCTAAAGGCATAGGAAAAGCGAGAATTTTTCGCGATGCCACCTTGATTATTGCGGGACGGGAAGGGACTTTTGAATGTTGGGAATTACCCGGAGGTCAAAACAATTTATTAGGAGTAATTCCTTTAGAAGCTTTGGGATTAGAACCAGATCTTCTTAGCCAAAAATTGCGAGTTTTACCCACGGAATCTAACGAGACTTATTTAACAATTTTATCGAACAAAATAGCTCTATAAAATCACTTTTTGTCTGACTGTCCCTGCTCTTTCAGCTATAGCAATAACCTCGATTTCTTGACCAGAAACTCCCTTAATCACCCATTCCACCGTACAGCGATAATCTAAACCGTGAGCAAGACTACTATATACTTTATTTGATCGCCCTTCTAAGTGACCTATTTCCTGCTCTAATTTTCCCACTATTAAACTCACCTCATCGGCTAAATTTAACTTGACTTGAATGGGACGAACAATCTTTCTTTCCAGTGCCTTTTTACTGGTATAAGTGGGTAAAAATCCCTGATTTTCTAACTGTAAAACCAGATGATAAATACCATTTCCCTCCGACTTAAGATCAAGACGAGAGATAGCTAAAAGAGGTGACATTAAAGCATGGGCAATAGTAAACTGACATTGTTTTTCACATAAATCTGGTAAATACTTTTCTGGGGCATTTTGCCAGACATTTTTAAAGTCCCAACCGCCAATTTCCACCTCTCCCAATTGGGGGTGATCAAAACTTTGCCAATTAATAAAACCCTTTCCCGCTAAATTCTCATCATTCCAATGCTGTAATTTCAATTCATCTTCAAAAGGATGCCAGCGAAACCATTGAATATAATCATCTTTTTTCACCCCTGCTTGGGTGGGTGCATCCCATAACTCTACCGTAAAACCATACCAACCAAAATGATCGTAACCGTAATCATCCATGGCACCGTTAGTCACTTCTTTGGGATGATAACGAAAATCGTGATAGACAGAAACGCATTCATAACCAGTCATTGCTTTTCCCTTATCAGCAATATATTTATACATTTCTAAGTCTTCCACGGGGAAATATTCATCGGGATGGGTGCTATAGGGACGCAACATTACTGCTGAATAGGTATGATAGGTAACGAAGCCATTAATATTGGTGTTATTTGCCCAAAATTCGGCTTCTGCACGGGTTTCTGGCTCCGAAAAGGGAAAATCTCCGGCCCCCTTTTGTTCCCCTTCAGGAACCCAATAAACGGGATAATTGCGGTTAAAATCTAGGCCCTCTAGGGTGGGGGCAGTGGTAAAATTATAGCCATCGTAATCGCGGATTAAACCTTCGGTGAGCAAAGTGTAAAAAGTTCCCTCAAATTCCTCCGGTTCGCGACGCACCATAATGCGAGGATCTTGTTCGGAAATTTTCCAAGCGCCACAGGTATCTTTTTGGCGCATTTGTAAGATTAAACCATCGCCGTTAATATCTTCAGGATATAGCCCCGGTTTCTCATCCGTGTGGGGATAGGGGCGAATACTCGATCGTAACATATAGGGAGTAGTGAGATATTTTTCCGCTCCATCCACGGCTAATCGCGGCAAAATATAGACAGTGTAATGGTCAAGAAGTCTGGTAATTTGGGGATTATGACCGTATTGACTCAAAAGATGAGAGATAGTATAGAGAGCGACGGCAGAGCCTGTTACTTCCCCCGCATGGGTGTTAGCATCGATCCAATAGGCAGGTTTTTCTAAATAGGGGCCTGTGGCTTGATTTGTTAGGGTAGTTAACCAGATATCTCGATTTTCATAGCTTTTACCGAGCGAGGTGAGGCTAATTAAATTAGGATAGGATGAGGCTAGGTTTTTCAGGAAAGAAACTAATTCTTGGTAGGGGTAATAGTGGCTAAAATCAAACATAATCTTCTGCAACTAAAAAAAGGAATCTCGGGTTAATATGACAAAATAGGGAGTAATAACAGTAAAAAACTATGGATAGTCAAGATATCGCTCGCTATATTGAAGAAACTAACGGTATTTCTAAGCCTTGGCTGTTGGTGCAATTGCGTCTCAAAAAACTGCAAGAACGTCGTGCCAGTCTTTCCCAACAGGAATATATCCAAGAATTGGATGATATTCAGCAAGACTTAATGAAATTGGGCGAATGGTGGCGAGGAATCGAGTCAGAAGTCTTTAAACCCTAAGCGGTGGCGATAATCTGTAATACTCGCGGTAAATCCTCAAATTCTCCGACGATGCGTTTCACCGGTTGCGGCCAAACCCGGACTAAAGTGGGAATAGCAGAGACATGATTAGATTCTGCTTGTTCTGGATGCTTAGAGATATCGATCACTTTCAGGGTATAGGGATGGTGTAATTCTCGTTCTAGAAGCTGATGGATCGATTCTAGGGTGTGCTTAGTATTGGCATTATTACCGGAGACAAATAACCGCAAAACATAACCCTTGGGACTAGGGTTAGTGTAGTCAGAGTCAGCACTAATCCCCGAAGTCGTTGCGGGGCGCTCCTGATAACGGAGAATCAGATCGTGGGATTGCCAAAGTTGGGGAAACTGCTGACGATAGGTTTCTAAGATAGTGGGATTAGAGGATTGTTCCTGCCAAGGTACAGTAAACCAAGCTCGCTCGTCCGTGGCGAAAATAGCATTTAATAAAGGCTGATAGCGACGGACAAGGGGATAGACTTCGGCTCTAGTATGAATACGGTGACTGTAGGGATCTCGCCAGCGATCGATGGTAGCAGTAAAACTAGGAACTAAAAAATGGGGTGGTTCTGGCAACCCTAAAGCGGACTGGAGAGCAGCGCAGAGATTCAGATGCCAATGAGTTTGTTTATCAGGATCGATACAGTAAATCAGGTCGCCCCCGGGGGTAAACAGGGCGATGCCTTTAAAAATATCGGGCAACACAATCGCAGAAGTCGTCACTTGAGGGGTTCCCGTAGAGAATCAATAGGGGCTTCTATTTTTCTAGCCTACTAAACTCTTGACCCCTCAAGAATTTCCTTCAGGGTTTTTCTAGATTTTACCCCGCAGCATCATCGCCAGTTCATTGGGAACCGGGGACATTTCCAGGGCGACATCATCGCTAATCCGTCCCTCTTGATAGAGGTTAAATAGAGATTGATTAGTGGTAATCATGCCATAGTATTCGCCATCTTTCATTAATTCGAGAATTTCGTCATTTTTGCCGCTGCGAATGCAATCTTTGACGGTTTCTGTGTTGACGAGAATATCGTGAAAAGCAGCCCGTTTACTGTCGGTGGTACGACATAAACCCTGGGAAATAATACAAACCAGGGATTCTGCGATCGCCACCCGCATGGATTCCTGTTCCTCGGCGGAATAAAGAGTTAAAATCCGCTCCAGGGTTTTAACGGCGCTGTTGGTGTGCAGGGTTCCCATAACTAAGTGACCGGTTTGGGCAGCTTTCAGGGCAGTATTAACGGTGGATTTGTCCCGCATCTCCCCCACCAGAATAATATCTGGGTCTTCCCGCAAAGAGGCTTTTAGGGCATTATCGAACTCATGGGTGTGTATTCCCACTTCCCTTTGTTTGATCAAACTGCGACGACTTTGGTGGACAAATTCGATCGGGTCTTCGATGGTGATAATATGTTTGGCGTGTTCTTTATTGATGTAATCGATCATGGCTGCGAGGGTGGTGGATTTCCCTGAACCCGTCGGACCGGTGATTAAAATCAATCCCTTATGCACATCGCACACATTCCGGAACACAGCCGGTAAGCCCAATTGTTCTATAGTGAGGATTTTCATGGGAATTAGACGCAAAACCATCCCAGGACCGCGCAGACTTTCAAAGATATTAATCCGCACCCTAGCGAATTCGTACTGAGTTGCACCGTCAAATTCTAGGTCTTTTTGAAAGCGAAGGATTTCTTCTTCCCCTAGGATTTCCCGTAACCAACTATGAAAAGTGTTGATGTCAATTTCAGGATAGTTGAGAATAATCATTTCACCACGATCGCGCATCCGGGGTTTTTCTCCAACTCCCAGGTGAACGTCCGAATAACCCCGATCAAAGGCCATCCGGATCAACTGTTCTAGGGTGGGTTGATTGGAGGCGCGACTAGGCCGGGGTGGGGTTTGGGGAGAAGCAGCCTGACTGGGAGCGCGATTTTGGGGCGGACGTAGGGTGGTAATTTGACTATTTTGTGGCATATTCTGGACGGCTTTGGTCGGTATCGCCACTTGTTGCGTCATTTCTTCAGTTATCCCCATGCTGATTTCCGTGATTAACTCTGAGGGAGGTATCGGGATGGAGGGAACCGGCAGCGGCTGCAGTGGTCGCGAGGAAGAATTGGGATTTTGACTCATGAGAAATAGGGGTTTTTCTTTTACTATTCCCCGATTGTACTAACATCCTATCAAATCATCCTCAATTTCTCAATTCCAGACAGACGTTAGATTGAGGAGTAAGGAGTCACTGGTCTCCGAGTCAAGAGAATTAAGAGTGAACAGTAATCAATCTATCTCCCTCAGAGGCTATAGTAACTATAATCACCCCTTCAGACCCCAAAATCGTTATAATGGAGGTTGAGGGCTGATGATTTTGACTACTCATTTCTGTTTGATTATCAGTCTTAGGAGAGGTAAATACGATGAATAGTCTGCCAAGTTCAGTCGAACGGGAAAATTTAGGACAATTTTTGTTAGAAAATCTGCAAGATATTACAGATAAACTTGATCAAATTGTAACCGATTCTGATCGAATCATACTGGATAATTTACTACAAGAAACTAAGATTTTGCTCGATCGAGTTATGGATAACTCTAAAACTTATCAAGCAAGAGCCGATATATTTTGGCAAATTAATCAACTATGGTTTCAGGTATGGAAACAATATAAGAATGAGGTTTCGGCACTGGAATTAATCCAATATATAGACCAATTTACTGATCAAATTACTGCCTATAATCAATTATTTATCGGCCTTGCTCAGATCAATGAGGGAAAGACGGGTAAAGAAAAAGACGATTTAATCAGAGTGGTGGAAGGTTCACACATTCTCTCGGAAACGATAGATGTGTTTATTGATATGTTTGCCGATTCAGAACTAGAGCAAATTTACCAGGGAGCTAAAAATGCTCTATCGGTTTCTAATCGTACTATAACCGAATATTTCCAAGATACTGAAACATCGCATTTAGTCACCCAATTGAGAGCTTATAGTAGTTTAATAATTTTAAGAATTCAAGAGCGATTTAATCCTAAGAATGTATCCTCAGAAACTACCTCTCATTCCCTAACAGACGATTTAATCAGAGTGGTGGAAGGTTCACACATTCTCTCGGAAACCATAGATGTGTTTATTGATATGTTTGCCGATTCAGAACTAGAGCAAATTTACCAGGGAGCTAAAAATGCTCTATCGGTTTCTAATCGTACTATAACCGAATATTTCCAAGATACTGACAAATCTTTAGTCACCCAATTGAGAGCTTATAGTAGTTTAATAATTTTAAGAATTCAAGAGCGATTTAATCCTAGTAATGTATCCTCAGAAACTACCTCTCATTCCCTAGCAGATGATTTAAGCGATCTTGATCCTTGGACAAGAGACTTAGTGGGGGTTGTTGATTTAGGATCAGAAGACCCAAAAGAATCGTATATTGATTATTTAGTGGAGAAGTATCGGTGAAACGAGTCTTATTCGACAGTGATGTATTGCTAGATGTTTTGGGTGAGCGTGAACCACATTTTCCAGCATCTGTACAAGCATTCAATACAGTTAAGACAGGTAAAACTCAAGGATATATTTCTGGTCATGCCGTCACTAATATTTATTATATTTTGTCTAAAAAAAACGGAAGGGAAAGCTCAAGAAAATTGGTGATAAGTCTTCTAGAGAATTTGCAAGTTGCTAGGGTGACAGACGCAATAATTAGGCAAGCATTGGCAAGTCAGATGAAAGATTTTGAAGATGCCGTTACCAGTGCCGTTGCTGAATCAGAAAAGCTAGAAATAATCATAACGCGAAACCTAAGAGATTTTGCTGTTTCCCCTGTTCCCGCAATGCTACCAGTAGATTTTTTATCGATTCTTTAACTAATGCTTCGGTAAACGTAAACCATCCGATCGCATGGGGATTAAAATCTGAGTTAAACTGCGTAATTGTTCGGCCGTTCCCATACAAATTAACAGATCCCCGGCCATTAATTCCGTATCGCCAGTGGGTCCCCCGATTAGCGTACCATCAGCGCGACGTATAGCCAAAACTAAGGCCCCCGATCGAGATCTTAAATGTGCTTGACTAAGACTTAAACCCACACAGGGACAGGTCCTGGGATCGATTAAAAATTCTTCCATATAAAATGATCGATCGGTTCCGGTTAAAATCCCATCAACAAAATCCATCACCTGGGGTCGTAGGGCCGCGGCCGCTAATCTTCTACCGCCGGTAATATAGGGAGATACCACCGCATCGGCCCCGGCCCGTTGTAATTTTTGTACTGCTTCCTCGGTACTGGCCCTAGCAATGGCGCGGATTTTCGGATTAAGAGTTTTAGCAGACAAAACTGTATATAAATTCTCCGCATCGGAAGTTAAAGCGGCCACAATACAAGTAGCGCGTTCAATTCCTGCCATTTGTAAAGATTTATCTAAGGTGGCATCTCCTTGAACAACAATATAATTTAATTCTTTGGCCCGATTTACCTGTAGGGGGTCTGTATCAATGACTACAAAAGGAATATTTTCGGCGTAAAATTCGATCGCTACCTGTCTGCCTGTGCGACCCAAACCACAGATGATATAGTGTTCTGATAGTCGATCGATCAAGCGTTTCTCCTGTCTCTGTTTGAGTCCCTCTTGAAAATAGCCTTGAATTAAAGCTTCGGTCAAGCGATTAACAATATAACCGATGCTGACTACTCCCATGATAATCAAAACCATTGTAAACAATCGTCCCCGTTCACCTAGGGGATTAATTTCGCCAAAACCGACGGTAGCGAGGGTACTAATCGTCATATAGGCCGAATCTAGCCAACTCCAACCCTCGATCAGATGATACCAAAACGTACCCAGCAAAAACACCACGACCAGGGCAAAAATTCCCCCGATTAATTCCTGACGCAGACGACGATATTTATCTTCACTGATAGACAAGCAAAATTCACCCCTAACACTGTCTAGTAACTTACAATGAAATCAGTTTTTAATCTAAATAACCCGTCCTTCTCAGACGGATTTGATTATAATTTCCCCTATGTCTAATCGCGCAGGAGTTCCCCAGTGAGTCCAAAAACCCTTTTAGAACCAACCCTAGTTGATCCCACTCCCAATTTAAACCCGAATCAACCCTTCGATCCAGATAGTTTTAACAGCTATGTGATGAATACTTATGGTCGTTTTCCCATTGCGATCGCCAAAGGGTTAGGCTGTCTCCTCTGGGATACTTCCGGGAAACAATACCTTGATTTTGTCGCGGGAATTGCCACCTGTACCCTCGGTCACGCGCACCCTGCTTTAATTGAAGTGGTTAGTCAGCAAATCCAAAAACTCCATCATGTCTCGAATTTATACTATATTCCCGAACAAGGAGAACTAGCTAAATGGATTGTCGATCATTCCTGCGCTGATAAAGTCTTTTTCTGTAATTCTGGTGCGGAAGCAAACGAAGCGGCGATTAAATTAGTACGAAAATATGCCCATACGGTGCTAGATTTCCTCGAACAGCCGGTTATTCTAACCGCTCACGCTAGTTTTCACGGCCGCACTTTAGCTACCATCACCGCAACCGGTCAACCGAAGTACCAAAAAGACTTTGAACCCCTGATGCCGGGGTTTGCCTATATTCCCTATAATGATATCGAAGCGGTGGAAAATGCGATCGCTGATCTCGATGAGGGTAATCGTCGTGTGGCTGCGATTATGTTGGAACCGCTGCAGGGTGAAGGGGGAGTTCGTCCAGGGGATATCGAGTATTTCCAACGTTTACGGCAAATTTGCGACGAAAATAACATTTTGCTTGTCTTTGATGAAGTACAGGTGGGAGTCGGAAGAACCGGTAAACTCTGGGGTTATGAGAATTTGGGGGTAGAACCAGATATTTTCACTTCTGCTAAGGGTTTAGCGGGGGGTATTCCCATCGGTGCGATGATGTGCAGAAAATTCTGTGATGTGTTTGAACCGGGTAGTCATGCGAGTACCTTTGGGGGTAATCCGTTCGCTTGTGCCTCAGCTTTAACAGTATTACAAACCATTGAACGGGATCACATTCTGCAAAATGTTCAGCAGCGAGGGGAACAGTTACGCAGCCGTTTACGCGTGATTGCTTCTCAATATCCCCATCTATTTGTCGATGTGCGCGGTTGGGGTTTAATTAATGGTCTGGAAATTAATTCAGAAAGTGAGTTGGTTTCATCTACTATTGTTAATGCAGCCTTGGCAGAGGGTTTATTAATTGCCCCCGCAGGTCCGAAAGTTCTCCGTTTTGTACCTCCTTTAATTGTCTCGGAAACAGAAGTAGATGAGGCTATGGATAAGCTAGAAGCAGCCATCGCTAAAGTGGTTTAATTTCAGTTATCAGTTATCAGTTATCAGTTATCAGATGTAAGTTTTAAGTTGACAGTTTCCAGTTATGAGTCAATTCTTTTTGAGCTTTACCCCCCTAACTGTCACTTTTTCACTGATTACTGGTTACTGTTTACTGATAACTGATTTATGTGGCATCCTGACGCTTATCAAGCTTTAATTGCCGAGAATTATCCTCAAGTTGCGGCAATCTACGAGGAACTAATCGATAACAATCCCGAAAATATTTCTGACTATTGGTACTTGGGAGTTGCCTATCTTCTGCAAAATTTAGAAGCAGAGGCGCAGGTGATGTGGCAAAATATTTTAAGAGGAGGTAATCCGGAAGAAGTTAAGCAATGGCAAGCAGAATTAGAAGCGGTTTTAGACGCAGAAGCGCGACGACAACAAAGAAAAGGTGATCTGGCAGCTGTAGAATATTTTCGCTATCATCTACAGGAAATTGTTCCCAAGTCAATTAATAATTTATTAGCTTTATTCGACTTAGCTTTAGATTTAGAAATATTTGATCCTGAAGAACTACTTAATTATCCTATTCAAGACAATCTCAGATATAATCCCGATCGAGAATTACTTTTAAATGTAGTTCTCAAAAGTCTTTTATATCCCCACGAATTAACTTTAGATTTAGCTCAAGCAAGTTTACCCTACCTAGGAGAATTAGCCGATAGTTTTATCCCGCAAGCTTTTCAGATATCAGCACGAGTCACCAACGAGCAACAAAGTCCCGCTTTTGGAGTAGAAATTATTAAACTTTGTCTGCAATTAAGACCAAATGATCTGAGTCTTTTGGAACAATTGGTTAACCTTTATATTTTAGCAGAAGACTTTGATAATTCTTTGATAACTGCCTATCAGTTGCGAGAAATTTGTCTAACTCCAACCCTAAAGTTATACAGTAATTATCTAATTTTGTTAATACTTTTGCGCTGGGGAGTTTGGCAAGAAATTGATCATATTTATCAAGAATATCAGAATTTATTACAGGAATTAACCCGTCGGAAAAATATCACTTTAGAACCGATTATTAAAACTAGCTTTCTCAATGTTTCTAGTCCCCTACCCTACCTAGGCGATCGAGCCTTAGCCAATCGACAATTAACTAATCGCATCGCCGAAATTTTCCTTGATAATAATAGTTTAAAAACTCCTTTAGTTACAAGCAAAAAAGCTCCAGAAAAACTAACGATTGGTTATCTTGCCAGTACCTTAAAACATCATTCTGTCGGTTGGTTAAGTCGTTGGTTAATTCACCATCATGATCGAGAAAAATTGCAAATAGCCATCTATACTATTAACCAAGAAGAAGATGAAATTACCCGTCAATGGTTCCGGGATAGCCGAGATATTATCCGTCATTTTCCCTACGCTCAAAATCCCCTAGAAGTTGCCCAACAAATTCAAAAGGATCAGATAGATATTCTAGTAGATTTAGATAGTTTAACCCATAATCTCACCAATCAGATTATGGCCCTGAAACCCGCAGCCAAACAAGTGACTTGGTTAGGTTGGGATGCTTCTGGATTAGCAACTATTGATTACTATATCGCCGATCCCTACGTTTTACCCCAGCAAGCGGAGGAATATTATCGAGAAAAAATCTATCGTTTACCAGAGACATATTTAGCAGTGGATGGTTTTGAAATCGGCACTCCCAATCTCCATCGAGAAGATTTAGAAATTCCCCCCGATGCTACCATCTATTTTTCCGTACAAAGTGGCATGAAACGCCATCCTGATACTATTAAACTTCAGATGAAAATTCTCGCACAAGTGCCTAATAGTTATTTTCTGATTAAGGGAGTCGGTAAGACTGAAAAAATTCAAGAATTATTTACTGAAATAGCGATTCGGGAGGGAGTTAATCCCCAAAGATTGCGATTTTTACCGAGAGCTATAGATGAATATACCCATCGCGCTAATTTACGGATTGCCGATGTGGTATTAGATACCTATCCCTACAATGGCGCTACCACCACCTTAGAAGTTTTATGGCAAGGAATCCCTTTAGTTACATTGGTAGGAGAACAATTTTCCGCCCGCAATAGTTATACTTTTATGATTAATGCTGGGATTGAAGCCGGAATTGGCTGGAATGAGGCAGAATATATCGACTGGGGAGTAAAATTAGGACTCGATCGCTCCCTTCGTCAAGACATCAGCCATCAACTGTTAGGAAATCGTGACACAGCCCCCCTCTGGCAAGGGAAAAAATTCGCCCAAAATATGGAAAATGCCTATGTAAAAATCTGGGAGGGAAGTTGATAATGAGAAAGTTATCCGCAATCAATAAAGTATCGAATCTGGGTAAGAAAAATTCAACTAATAGGAGTTTAACTGATGACAGCCGCAACTGAAAAAGATTTAAAAAGATTAGAGGATTTAATCATCGGCATTGCCAACGGACAGAAGGCGATCGAAAACCGACTAACCACCATGGAAAACGGACAGAAGAATTTAGAGTTAGGGCAGTCGGAAATTAAAGGCGATATCCGAACCCTAGACGCGAAGATAGAGGGTTTAAGCGATCGAGTTAAAGTTATAGAGAACGCGGCGGGGAAAACCTCCGATCTCGCCGAAAAAGTCGGAGAATTGAAAAACTGGAAACAGATCGGGGTAGTGGTGATCACCGCTTCGCTCAGTTCGATCTAGTCCTAGGTTTTAAAAATTGCCCAAGAAGACAGGTAATAATTATCCCCAAAATACTCTAGGGAGTAACCTAAATAACCAACCTTAAAAAAACTCTCTGCTACACTTGAGTCAGTAGATGCACCCTGATGAAAAAGGAGAGTCAAAGAAAAGCTCTCCTTTTTTTTTGAGAAAGCAATCCGGGTGGATTTAGCCGCGGTTAGCAGGTAGTTTCGCTTTGCGCGCCATGTCTTTGAAACCATTCAAACTTGGACCGGGGCGACGGCGAGACATACTAGGAGTAATCAAGTATTTTGTCGCAAATTCCACTTCTTGCGGCTCTACTTTGCCGTTAGTAGCGGCTACGGGTGCCGGTGCGCTCACAGGAGCGGCGGGAGTTTCTTTTACTTGCTTTTCTTTCTTAACAGAAGTTTTTTTGGCTTTTTTCTCGGCTACAGGGGCGGCAGCAGACTCGACAGCAGGAGCGGGAGCTTCCACAACAGGGGCGGCTGCTGCCGTGGTTGCTGTCGCTTTTTGTTCACCATCGGTTTCTTTTAGTTCTAGGTAAAAGTCAGATTTTTTGCCACCAAAGAGATTTTTTAACATCGGGGATCACTCCGAGAGTTGGGAAAATGTAAAAGACTAGGTATTTTAAAATTTATCATTGACCGGGATCAGGCAGCAAACAAGATTATTCTCTTGACGATTTGCCTCTTTCATCTATTTTTCTCTGGATAATCCCTACCAGAAAAAAGTTTTAAAAACAAGTTAAATTTACAAAAATTAACAAAAATCTAGAACGAGAAACCCCGACGCAAACAAGGGCAAAAACTGCTGGAGACTTTGCTGACAAAGTCTCTAGATTATTTAGGGTTTGCTGAATAAATCTAAAAACCTTGTTGGATAAGGTTTTTAGACTTTTTTTCCCTCAAAAAGTGCCGACCATTGGAGTGATTGGGGGGAAAATTCAGGTACTTTTTCCCTGAAAATTAGGTAGTTGACCACCTGAAAATCGATAAAACCCCACACCCCACACCCCACACCCCACACCCCACACCCTGCCCCCAGGAAAAACTTTTTCAGCAAGCCCTATTTATTGGGGATTTGGTCGGATTTAGCTGGCTGCGGGTACACGACTGCCGCTAACTCCGGGTACAGGACCACGACGAATATTGGTTTCCGTTTCGATGGGAACGAATTCAATATGATTGAGGAGGGTAGTAACGAAAGCAAAGAGTAAAAAAGGCAAAGAGAGGACGACGACTAACCCCACGGTAGCGAGGGCAAAAATTTGTCTAGTGCTACTCCAAAGAGCTAGAGTGGAAGCCAGAGTAAGAAAAATAACGATTAACCAAACGATTATTTGTCCGTAAATATCTCCGAAGGTGAGGGTGCAAACCATGCGATAGTTACGAAAATCCTTATCCATAACAGTAAACCCGTAGATAGTTAGTTATTGTTTTAGGGTAAGTCTATAATCGTCACCTTGGTCAATATTTAAAGGTTTTTATAAACACTTGTTGATAAATCTTTACAATTCTGCGCCGAGCGGGTAGCCAAATCTAGAAGTAAGAGGGGTAAGCTAAGACGCATTTAAACCCTTATTCTTAGATTAGCCGAATCCCCCCCTTGCCCCCCCGACGTCGGGGGGGCAAGGGGGGGTTGCCCCTTGCAAGAGTGCCTCTTGCCTCATCTCAACAAACTATTTAAGTTACCGGGCAGCTTATTGTTTGGTTGCTCTCCTCAGAATTGATAAGAATTGCTAAGAATTACCAAAAAACTTGCCAAAATTTTGGCGAACGCTCTTTACAATTAAGTTAGAAAGGCAAGGAGGAGCAAGCCTAATGAAAACTTTTGTTGAGCGTTATTGGTCTTGGTTTAATTGGACAACCTTAGCCATGGTTGTTCTCGGTTTCTGGTTAAGTGCCAGTTTCGTCATCGATTTAATCATTATCCCCAGCTTATCCGTAGCTGGCATGATGACGCAAAATGGCTTTGCCAGTGCCGGTTACTTGCTATTTGGTATTTTTAACCATCTGGAATTAGTTTGTGCGGCGATTGTGCTGTGTAGCTTTGTTGTCTTCCACCGCTATCATACCTTAATCCATCTCCCCGAACATCGATCGCTTCTATTGGCCGGTGTTCTCTTGGTAATCACCCTAATTTACACCTATTTTCTCACTCCCAATCTGAGCGCTATGGGTTTACTGGCTCCCGTTACTGCGTCGGGAATGTCGGGAGAAATGATGTCCTTGCAGATTGGTTACTGGTTTCTAGAAGTGGTTAAAGGTTTAATCGCTTTCACCCTGTTGCGCTGGTGTTGGCGAGATGCCTTTAAGTTAGCTTAACTAAGTAATAGGACAAAATTAACTTCTTGGTTAGGATTGGCAAAAGGAGGCACTCATACAAGAGGTAGTTAGATATGTGTAATTAATTCTGTCTAGCTACTTATTAGCGGCAATATCGCGGTTATCTGAATAGTGAGGTAAGAAGCTTTCGGTATTAGGGAATAGGCAATCTTACGGCTTTTTCCCCCTTCCCCAGTGCAGTCTTAACCAAGTGATTTGATGTGCCGACAGCTTACCCCAAAGCAGACCAAACTTCTAACTTACTAACCACGCGACGAATCACCTCATCGGTAAACTCACTCATGGTCATTTGGCCCCCTAAATCGGGGGTTTTTTTGCCCTCGTGAATAGTTTCAAAGACACTTTCATAAATTGCCCGAGAAGCTTTGCGCGCTTCGTTAGTTTCGATATAACCTAACAAAGCTGCCGAGGCTAAAATCATCGCCATGGGATTAGCGATATTTTTGCCCTCTAAAGCGGGGGCCGTGCCGTGGGGAGCTTCTGCCATAATAGTTTTAACCGCTAAGGTCTCCTCATCAAATCCCAAAACTAAACTTTCGGCCCCAGCAATACTGCCATAGAGTTGCAAGACAAAATCAGATAATAAATCGCCATCGCGATTAAGTGCTGGAATCACCAAAGCTTCGCCGTCGGTTTGTAAAAGTAGGGCAAAAGTTGCATCAATTAACAGGGGTTGATAACGCACTTCCGGATGTCTTCGGGCCGCCGCGTCTAATTCCTCTTTAAACATCCCTTCGTAGGTGGCACTGACAGTGAATTTTGGGCCGCCAAATACCCGCGCCCCGGTTTTTTTGGCCTGTTGAAAGGTAAACTCGGCCACAGCGCGACTGGTAGCCCTAGAAATGCGCGAGGTACGATAGGCAATTTCATCGCCGGTGGCGGTGGTTTCTCGCCATTCTTTGGCCCCGTAGGCATCGTCAACGGCCATGCGGACAATGGCAATGGGAGAATAAACGCCCCCAATCGGACGAATACCGGGGATACGGCGACCGATGCGGAGAATTACCTGAGAATTCATTGCTTCTCTTAAAATAGCGTTGGGACTGCCCACATCTCCTTTGATTTCTGGGGTAATAGTGGCGGCTTTGAGAGCTAATCCGGTTTTTAGAGTCGCTTCGGCGGCCTCATGAACCACTTGATTGTTACTCTGGCGACGTTGGGCTAAACTAAGATCAAAATCGGCAAAGTTAACCGGTTGACGAATTATCGAAGGTTGTAATACTCTCAGGGCTTCTAGTAATAGTTCTTCTCCAGTTTGGTCGCCGTGCATGACCACAATGGTGGGGATATTTTCTGTCATAGTTTTTGAGTTTTAATAAAAATTTTCAAGTATATCTTAATGCTTAATTGGCTGGTTAATCGGCTAAAAAAGATACTTTTTACCTTAATTAATTCTGTAATTTTATCAATCTTGCAGAAAAAGATATATAATACCAAATCTGGTTATTAAAAACTGATTATTTATTCTCCCTTTTGCATGAGTGCCTCTTGCCTTTTGCCCCCTGCCTAGGCCTTTTTCAGCAAACCCTAATTAATATTAGGCCCGATCGCTAATTTAATTAGCAATCGGGCGGTGGTGAGAATTAATTAACCCAAGATTTAGAAAGCTTGTTCAACTTCGGCAATTTCGGGAATCACTTCCCGGAGACGACGTTCGATGCCCATTTTTAGGGTCATGGTGGAACTGGGACAGGAACCGCAAGCGCCTTGAAGACGCAGTTTGACGACTGGCCCGTCGATTTCGACTAATTCCACGTTACCACCATCCGCCATCAGGTAGGGGCGCATTTCATCTAAAACTTGTTCGACGTTATTGGGAGTCAGTGTTAAAGACATAATCAGCTTCTGGTCAGAGATTTATTACAGTGTAGTTACTTCAATCCTAACGCTTTTTGGGCGAGGATAGCCCTTAAGCTTCTAAAAGCTGTAGATTGATAAAAGTAAATTCTGTGGTGGATTTTTCGCCCCCCGCTTCGATTGCATTAATCACTTGACAGGAGGGTAAATAATAATTACCGATTTTTTCGTAGGTTTCCTTAAAGTCACGTTTTCCCTTTAATTCATCGGTTTTGGCATTGCGGAAAATGGCATTATAGCGAATAGAAATATAACCTTCTCCCGTATCGAGACTTTCCTCGGTATTAATAGTAAAAGCCATCGGTCCCATAACTCGACTGACTTGACAGATTTCCTGGCCGCGTACTTTATAATTAGACCCCATAGCATCGCCCGTGACAAGAATTTCTACCGCACCGGTGGGATCATCTTGCCCGAAATTAAACTGGTTTTTGCCGTGGGAAGCCTCAAAATTGCCTCTTTTGCGATGAGTAACGATGTCGCGCATTTGATTATAGATACTTTCTTGCACTTTCTCGTCATCAATGCCCGTTACTTCCACACTATAATCGGCATTAACTTGAATTTTGCCCGTATGCACTTCCTCCCCTTGGCTGAGGATAATATCGGCAGTGTAACCGGGGAATCGTTCATCCCAAGTGTAACGGTTTTCGTAGGCGGAGCGGAAAATATCTCGGGCGTTCGTCGTGGCTACAGTCATAATCGCTTTACTTGTGTTGATAACTCCATTTATATCATTGTCGCTGATTTTTTCGCCTCTGGCCGAGATTTCTAGAAAACTAGATGAATTTCACAGCTTAGGGAAAAGTCAGTTAGAATGGGTCAATGACCCGTCCCTTGCTCGATTGCCATAAATCTAAATAAGCAAAAAATAAACATGAGCAGTTATGACAAAATTAAGTCCAAAAGTTAATGCAATTATTCGTTCTGGTGAACAACAAGGATATGTAGGTGAATGCGTGGAAATTTCGATTGTCACCCAGGGAAATACCTTAGATGAGGTGGTTAATAATCTCCAAGAAGCCATTTTACTGCATTTAGAGGGAGAAGACCCCAGGGAGTTCGGTCTAGTTGCCAAACCTTCTCTACAGATTATATTTGAGTTACAGCCAGAATATGCCTAAGCTGAAACAACTATCCGGCAAAGACATTATGCTGTTCTTAATTTAAATTGCTTGTTGAGACGAGGCAAGAGGCAACCCCCCTCCGACATTGGGGTAGGGTTGATTCATGAATCAACCCTACTATTAATCAACCCTACTATTAATCAACCCTACTATTAATCAACCCTACCGACATCGGGGGGGTTTAAGGATAGGCGGTTAAAATGCGTCTTAGCTGATCAAAAAATCGGGCTAAAATAGAAAAAACTCACCCTCAGCGATCACGGCGATGGCAGAAGAAACAGCGAAAATCAAGCTTTATCGGAAAACCTATCAACTTCCCCAACTAAATCGCCCCGATTTATTAATTTTGCAGGATCAGATTCAAGAAAGACAGCAACTGATTAAAACCGGAAAACGGGTTCGCAATACATGGTTAGGATTGAGGAAAAAAGAAGAACCCCTCAATTTCGAGGAAACTTTTCAAGAATTGGAAAGATTAGTCGAGGACTATAACCAGTTAATCAGATTTCTCACCGACCATAAGGATGAATACCGGCGGTTTTTCCGGTCACTGACCGAGGAAATCAAGGAGTCCGTGGCGGTTAAATGCCAGAAATTGGCAGAAACAGAGCGAAAACGCCAATCTTTGGAGAATAGCATCGGCTCGGCTGAACTGCGAGATACCCTGAGACTACAGAAACAGCAGATTTTCCGCACCGTGATTCTCGTTGGTCGCGCCAGCTTGCTCATGCTCAAGAAAATCGACCTAATCAGCGAAAGTATCCAGAAATTAGCCGAAGATCACTTTACCAAATTGCGGGTTAAAAGTTGATAGAGTAGCCTAGTCTCGTAAAACAGCAAGCGACACAGCCCATCCTTACCCAATGCCTTAAAACTTGCTAACTCTTTCCTTTTCTCGATTCTTTGACCATTTTCGTGGTCGTAATAGATATGAATACGAGGATTAAGCCAAGAATGCTTAAGTTTACCAACAATCTCGGTTTTAGCAGGTTTATTCGGGCAAATAGTCACCAGTGCGTGAGCGTACAAGTGAGAGCGCATTAAGTCGGAACCTTTCCAGGACTTTTTCACCTTGTCCTGTTTTGCTGAGGTATCACCAGAAATCTGATAAGTAGTCGTGCAAAATTAATTTCCTAGTGAAGATAGGCAAGAGGCACTCTTGCAAGAGGCAAGAGGTGTTTAGATATGTGTAATTAATTTTGCTTAGGTACTTAGGAATATCCTAAGCCTAGATAAGCCTGAAACTTTCTCAAGCTGATATCGTGATCACCTCTAAAGTAAGGTTTACCGTTGACTAAAAATCTTTCGATAGGATAGCAGTGTAAAAGCAACAAGCTTTTAGTCACCGTACCAAAAAGAAACTGGTCAAATACTTGGCAATAAAGCTTAAATTGTTCCAGTTCTAGAATCTCGCTTAACTGTTGTTCTTTGTCTGCAATTCTATCCTGATAGGCGACAATATCCTTAGCTAATAGCTGACTAAACTCACTAATTCCAGTCCCAACCGTGTTTTTAATGCGCGAGTTATTTCTCAGTCCGGCAATATGTCCTAATGTAGGATTAAACCCATTAACTCCAATGGGTGCGGCTCTTTTAGAAAGACGGATGGCAAGTCAAACAAGCATCGCTGTGTGTCTTGAAGTAGTAGAACAACAAGCTTGAATCACAGTTGTGAGCAAAGGAACACCATCTTGATACAAAGCCCGATGATGCCGTTGATGCTCTTGCTGTAAATGAAAGTGCCAATAATCAGGCCAATCACCGCTAACCTGAAGGGAGCGAAGACGTAAAACCGCCTCAGTACCCTTGAGACTCCATCTCGCCCCCGTAATGTCCATGCGGTCTTTAATCAAGTAACGACAAGCCCCCTCAATTACCCCCGTAGCAATGGGAAAACCTGCCGCCAAATAATCTTGATAGCGGAGATAATCGCGATGATTAAGCAAATAATTGGCACATTTATCCACAGAAGTGCGTTGTTCGTCCGTCAATTTCAGCCGAGTAGCACAACCACCCATCGCGGCAGCGACAGAACTCGATTTACCTTCAAGAATACGCAGTAAACGTTCACTCACCCAATCTTCGGCTGCTTGGCTACTGGGAGCATGAAACACAAAGGCTGCTTTCCAGAGATATTCAATCAGATGAATCAGGTCGAGAACAATTGTCAGGCGGATGTCGTGTTTTTGAGCCAATTCTTGGAGTAGACGTAATTGTGTCTGATTACCATCAACTAAGGCAACCCAGTTTTTTTGTTGATGGGGGTCACGGGACAAAGCTTCGTCAAAGGCCACGGAAATTACGGTTTCGGGTTCTTTGACCAAACTCGCCCATACCCGCTTGGCTTGTGGTCGAGGACGCTTGCTCCCCTGATCGGGTTTGGGATTGACGATTTGTGCTGCGGTACGGCTCAATGGGTTAATGGTATAAACCGCCGCTACGGTAGCCATCCGCTTTGAGTTGCGCTTTTCTCCGGCTGTTAAACGTTTTTTCAGCTTTCTTTGTCCGGCTATGGCTCTTTTCTGGGTGCTAGGACGCAAATCTTCTCGTCTCATCGGAAATTTTGGGTCTGAAACCCCGCCGTTCTATAGCAAAGAGCGGGATAGTTAGGACATATGGCATAGAACGAGTTAGTTAGGACAGATGCCTGAAGGCTTTACTCACAGCATCCACAAGGTTTTCACTATCATTGATAATCTGACTATGGCATAGAACGAGTTAGTTAGGACAGATGCCTGAAGGCTTTACTCACAGCATCCACAAGGTTTTCACTATCATTGATAATCTGACTAACATAGTTTTTCAATCTAGCCCAGAACTTTTCAATTTTGTTGAGGTCTGGAGAATAGGCGGGTAAAAATAGCACTTCACATCCCGCTTTAGCTAACAATTTTTTGATTCTCTCTTTGGGATGAAAACTGGCGTTATCAATGATGATAATTTGACCGGGTAGTAGTTCGGGTAATATGGCATAGAACGAGTTAGTTAGGACAGATACCTGAAGGCTTTACTCACAGCATCCACAAGGTTTTCACTATCATTGATAATCTGACTAACATAGTTTTTCAATCTAGCCCAGAACTTTTCAATTTTGTTGAGGTCTGGAGAATAGGCGTGTAAAAATAGCACTTCACATCCCGCTTTAGCTAACAATTTTTTGATTCTCTCTTTGGGATGAAAACTGGCGTTATCAATGATGATAATTTGACCGGGTAGTAGTTCGGGTAATATGGCATAGAACGAGTTAGTTAGGACAGATGCCTGAAGGCTTTACTCACAGCATCCACAAGGTTTTCACTATCATTGATAATCTGACTAACATAGTTTTTCAATCTAGCCCAGAACTTTTCAATTTTGTTGAGGTCTGGAGAATAGGCGGGTAAAAATAGCACTTCACATCCCGCTTTAGCTAACAATTTTTTGATTCTCTCTTTGGGATGAAAACTGGCGTTATCAATGATGATAATTTGACCGGGTAGTAGTTCGGGTAATAGCAATTGTTCTATCCACTCACACACCAACTCTGTATTACAGTACCCCTCAAACACCATTGGCGCGATCGTGGAACCACGCCACCAACCGCTGATCACACTAACTCGTTCGCTACAGTGACCTAACTTTAAAGCCTCAAATCTTTCTGATTTGTGACAATATCCATAAGGATAATCGATGGTGTTATCTATTCCAGCTTCATCAATATAGACAAATCTTTCCGGGGCATAACCTCTGATTTTTTGGAGAAACTCTTTTCGGGCTTCTTCATCTCTTTCTCTGTAGCCATAAGTTTTTTTTTACGGCTCTTCGGTAATTGTTATGCAAATAATTAACTTAAAATAAAATTCGATGATAGTGCTTACGCTCAAAAATAGCTGAAATCTATACAGGGAGAAATTTTAGACACAAACAGGTTAATACCAAAAGATAGACAATTGAGTTAAGATTTAATATAATAGCCAAAAACCAGAGTATTTTACTTATGATACTTGACAAATTTTTGAACCTAGAAGGAACCTCTATTCAAGGCTATCGACACCTAGAAAATGTCGGTATAGTTTGACGAATCGAATCGAAAAAGAAAAAAGCAATCTGTCCTCGTTGTGGGTTAGAGAGCGATAAACTACACCAAAATCATCGACATTTAGTCAAAGATTTACCGCTCTCAGGCCAACCAGTGTACCTACAAGTTAATCGTCGTCAATTTAAGTGCGATAATTGTCAGAAGCCCTTTAGCGAAGAGTTAGATTTTGTCGCCAGTAAACGAACCTATACGAAAAGACTAGCCGAGAATATACTTGAACAATTAAAATCAGGAGATATTTTAAATGTTAGCCGAAGAAATGACGTAACGGAAGAAGAGATTCAAAGAATGCTAGAGGACATCGCTGAAGAAATTACCGAGCCAGATTTATCGGAATTAAAAAGACTAGGAATTGATGAAATCGCTCTAGTGAAGGGACAAAAAAATTACTGTGCAGTTTTAGTAAATTTAGATACGGGAAAACTAATAGCTATTCTAGAGAAGCGAACACAAGAGGAGTTGAGAAAAACGCTTACAGGCTGGGGAAAAGAGGTGTTAGAGCCAATTGAAGAAGTGAGCATAGACCTTTGGTTGCCCTATAAAAATTTGGTGAAAGAATTGATGTCATCGGTTGAATTAGTCGCCGATAGATTCCATGTAATGAAACAAATTAATCAAGAGTTAGACGAACAGAGAAGAGCAGAAAAAAGAGCCGTAGAAGCGCAGAAAAATAAAAAACAGAAAGCGGAAAAAGAAGCGAAGCTAGAAGTTTTAAAGCGAAGTAAATATAGCCTATTAAAAAATGAAGAAGATTGAACGGAACCCCAAAAAATTAAACGAGAAGCTATCAAAGAAAATTGGCCAAATTTGAAAAAGATGCCGGAATTAAAGGAAGAATTCAGAAAGATTTATGAAACCTCAGAGAATCCGACAGAAGGACTGCTATCTATCTCGGAATGGTTGGCAAAATCCTCCATTGTTTTTACCAAGAGTTGTCAAACAATCCGAAACTGGTTTGGAGAAATCATTAGTTATTTCGAGCGAAGAACAACGAATGGATTAGTCGAGGGAATCAACAATAAACTTAAACTAATAAAACGGCGAGGCTATGGCTTTAGAAACTTTCGGAATTTTTGGGTTAGAAGTATGTTATCTTGGCATCTTGTCTGTTGATTTAGCATAAAGAGTAACGAAGAGCCTTTTTTTCTAGTAAATCCAATTCTTTTGAGCGCTTGACCAATTCTCATCCTACTGACTGGGTTAGCCCATTTTTGCGCCATTTTTTCTTGGGTCAAATGCCCATATTGTTCGGCCAACTTTTGAAAGGCTTCTAAATCGTCAATTTTGGGCTTCGGCCCTCGACGATAGTTAGTTTTAGCGGCCACCGTCCCAGTTTGTTTCTTCCGTTTCAGCCATAGGTCTAATGTATTACGACTAATATTGAGGGTGCGACAGACATGGCTTTTTTTCTCCCCTCGCTCTACGGCACTCACTGCTTTCTGTCTTAAATCATCACTATAGGGTGCTGCCATGAAAGCTTCTCCTCATTTCTTTTTCTCTATTATGTCCTAACTATCCCGCTCTTTGCTATAACATAGTTTTTCAATCTAGCCCAGAACTTTTCAATTTTGTTGATATCTGGAGAATAGGCGGGTAAAAATAGCACTTCACATCCCGCTTTAGCTAACAATTTTTTGATTCTCTCTTTGGGATGAAAACTGGCGTTATCAATGATGATAATTTGACCGGGTAGTAGTTCGGGTAATAGCAATTGTTCTATCCACTCACACACCAACTCTGTATTACAGTACCCCTCAAACACCATTGGCGCGATAGTGGAACCACGCCACCAACCGCTGATCACACTAACTCTTTCGCTACAGTGACCTAACTTTAAAGCCTCAAATCTTTCTGATTTGTGACAATATCCATAAGGGTAATCGATGGTGTTAAGTAGTCGTGCAAAATTAATTTCCTAGTGAAGATAGGCAAGAGGCAAGAGTGCCTCTTGCAAGAGGTGTTTAGCAGAAACGTTGAATCCTGTAATAAAACTTTACATTGACAAGCATAATACCCCTATAACATCAAATTTTAAATTGAATAGACAATCCTCCGGAACCAGTGTACATAGCTAATATGTTGACACATGAAACTCTGTAAATAGCGCAGTTTGTCTAATAAGCTTTTCCCAAATCCTTCTTCAATATCTATTAGCTGTAGAATCAGATAAGCGATAATGCAACTATAGATATGTAGGCGGATTCCGTTCTCGTTTTTAGTGATTAGATTATCCAACTTTAGATGCATTTTTAAAAATTTCCACAGCAGTTCTATTTGCCATCTTTGGATGTAAATTTCGGCAACTTCTTCATTACTAACTGCTCCTTCTCCTTCTAGAGGTAAATCTGTCGCCAGCCGAAATTCTGTTTGACTTTCTAGGTCGCAAAAAGCGACTACTCTTACTTCTATTTGTCTTTTATCTTTTCCGAGTTTACACTTGCCATTTTCGAGCATCTCTAGGCTAATATTATTTTTCACTCTCAAGACAAAATGCTTGTCACTACTCTCTAATAATTCGGTGATTCTTTGATTAGACGCAAATCCTCTATCCATTGCTCCAACTCCATTTACAGGAATTGCTTCTATCGTTTTTCCTCCTTCTTTTGAGTCATGACCTTGACCAAAATGGATGAGTATTCCGACCACCTCTGTTGTGATACTATTAAGACCAGAGAATAGTTTTACTTGATGCCATCCCTGGGACCATAGTAATTTACTGGTTAAGCTAATTATTGTTGAGTCAATAGGAAATAAAGCTCGCGCATTCTCTATTCCTTTTTTGGCAACTAAACGCTTATTTAATTCGACAATGACTTTCTCAAATGGACTTGTTTCTCTAATTTTGCTTGCCTTAGAAAATGTGGATAAATTTACATTAATTCCTTGAAGTACCATTCTACTGCATAAGTCCCTCATACTGACGATGCTTTTATCTAAAGCAAAACCAATCCAACAGGACAAAAATGTAAAAGTATCTAAAGCGGGGTAGTCATTTTTAGGCAGTGGTTTGAGAAGCTCTTTTATGAGTTTTGAAAAATTCGTCATCAGGGCAAACTCCCTATTGTGAGGGGAATAAGTTGTCTAGATTCTATCTATAATAGCATTTTTTTTCTGACTTTTCTCAACGTTCAACACTTCTGGGTGTTTAGATATGTGTAATTAATTTTGCTTAGGTACTTATCTATTCCAGCTTCATCAATATAGACAAATCTTTCCGGGGCATAACCTCTGATTTTTTGGAGAAACTCTTTTCGGGCTTCTTCATCTCTTTCTCTGTAGCCATAAGTTTTTTTTTTCTAGTAAATCCAATTCTTTTGAGCGCTTGACCAATTCTCATCCTACTGACTGGGTTAGCCCATTTTTGCGCCATTTTTTCTTGGGTCAAATGCCCATATTGTTCGGCCAACTTTTGAAAGGCTTCTAAATCGTCAATTTGGGGCTTCGGCCCTCGACGATAGTTAGTTTTAGCGGCCACCGTCCCAGTTTGTTTCTTCCGTTTCAGCCAGATGTCTAATGTATTACGACTAATATTGAGGGTGCGACAGACATGGCTTTTTTTCTCCCCTCGCTCTACGGCACTCACTGCTTTCTGTCTTAAATCATCACTATAGGGTGCTGCCATGAAAGCTTCTCCTCATTTCTTTTTCTCTATTATGTCCTAACTATCCCGCTCTTTGCTATAGGTTGGCTTTACGTTAGAATTAAAAGGCCAGTCTCGAAAACCAAGTGGACGGCGCAGCACCGTTCGGCTGAGCTCACGGCCGAAGCCTTGAAAACTCGGCTTAGGGGGTTCCGACCAGAAAAGCTTGGCCGGGTAAAAAGTCGCGCGCAACAAGTACAAGAAGCTATAGGCGGTCAACGTACCGTGGGACACACGGAATCGGGCTTCTGAAATGGGGCGAAAGTCTGTGGACTCTGTGTAAGACAGTACATGGTTTTTTAACTGTGGTATGCGACGGTGGTGGAAGCAGAAACTTAAATCGTGAGGTTTAGGAATCGCCGCACTTTTAGGGCGGCGAGGATGTCAAGACGACACCTTTGCCCTCAACACTAATGACCAGGATTTCGCCTGTTTCTTCATCGGGCTGTGACTTTGCTTGTTGTGCTTGATAGAACTCGTCAAAGTCACAAGCACTTGAGAGTGCTATTTCTTCTACTTGACGCTTCGCTATTTGGGCTGCCGTTGTCTTCTTGATGATTTCTACTGTTTGATTGAATCCGTTCAAGGCGGAGGCTGATGCTACTCTTTCTGATAGTGTATGTGAGTATTGTTCTGGTGGTAGGTTTAATTCCCCATCCAAGGGGTGAAGACTGCTCATTTTCCTACCTCCGTAACCAATTCGTCTGACTACTACTGTGCCAAAGATTGTGGTTAATTGCCTTGTTTGTTTCCGCTTATGGGTTCTTTTGATGCCGTCACTTCCGCAATAGTCCCCTTCGATTTCTTCGTTGCCGCGCCTGTCTAGGTAGCCGGCGTTGCAGTCGTCTTAGGAGTTCGTTGCCGTTGACTTGGAGCTTGTTTTCTAATTCGCTATGCTCCAGACCACAAACCTGGTCTGAATTCAGCCATTCTACCATGTCTTCAAATAACTCTCGTGCTTCTGTGAAACATCCGCCTTCTTCTCTGCTTACCTCTGACATTTCTGTTCTTGCTCTCCTAAACTCTCGTGCTTCGTTGATTTTTGCTCAGGATACCATCTTTTTAAAAGAGCCACACCCAATTAAAATCTTTCTGATTTCAAGCTACTGGCAATAGTCACCGATCAGTGATCAGTGATCACTGATCACTGATCACTGATCAACTTATCCCAACGCCTCGAAGATTTTAAACATGGGCAGGTACATAGACAGAAGAATAGTTCCCACCATCCCGGCAATACCAACCATCATCAAGGGTTCAATGATACTGGTTAAAGCTTTAACGGCCTGTTCCACCTCATCTTCGTAGAAATCCGCCACTTTCATCATCATGGCATCTAATTCTCCCGTTTCCTCGCCAATACTAATCATTTGAATTGCTAAAGCTGGAAAAACATTGGCTTTTTGTAGGGCCAAACTCATCATTCCCCCCTGCTGAATTTCCGCCTTGGCACCAGCGATCGCATTGGCAATTACCTGATTACCCACCGTATTACAAACGATGTCGAGGGAACTTAAAATTGGGACACCAGAACGCGTCAGAGTCCCAAAAACCCGGCAAAATCTAGCCACAGCCGACTTTTCATTCAAATCACCAAAAAGAGGCATTTTAAGGAAAAAATGGTCAATTTGCAGACGACCCATCGGGGTTTTGTAATAGCGACGCAGTAAAAAAACCGTGGCAGCAATGGTAACAATCGGGATTAAAATCAACCAACTACGCATCACACCACTTAAAAAGAGCATAAATTGCGTTAAAGCTGGTAGTTCCACCTTTAAATCGGTGAAAATTTTCGCAAACACGGGAATTAAAAAGATGGTCATCCCGAAAAACACAATTACCGCCAAAATTCCTACCGCTACTGGATAGGTCATCGCTGATTTAATCTGGTTTTTCAAGCGGGCCATGTCTTCCAAAAGTTTCGAGAGACGGTTGAGCACTTCATCGAGTACCCCCCCCGTCTCTCCAGCTTCGATCATACTGACATAAAGTTCATCAAAACATTCGGGATGTTTGGCCATCGCTTCCGATAACGGACTCCCTTGCTGTACCTCAGCACTAATCGCTTGTAGGGCTTTTCTCATCTTGGGATTACCGCATTGATCCCCCAAAACTCCCAAACATCTCACAATCCCCACACCAGCATTAATCATCACCGAAAATTGACGGGAAAAAACCGCTTTATCTTTGATGGAAATGCTGGCAAACATCAACTCTAAACCGGAAAGATCGATCTCTACTCCCGCTTTTTTGACTTTACCGACGGTAGCATATTTCGCCTTCAGCATCGTCCGGGCCTGATCGGGAGACATGGCCTCAATTTTCTCTTGGAAAACTTTTCCAGATCTGTTTTTAACTTGTGCGACAAAAGTAGGCATAGGACAAATCAATTATCAGTTATCAATTATCAGTTATCAATTATCAGTTATCAGTTATCAGATTGGAGTTTTAACTGGGTAGATAGTGTTAAGTGAAAACTTCGGTACTTTCTTTTCACTGATTACTGGTTACTGTTCACTGATAACTGATAGGGGCTGACGAACGCTTAAAGGTTACTATTTGTTATTAGAGCCTGGCTTTAGTTTTAACATTAGCGCTGGCCCCAGCGACAAGACGTTGTAATTCATCGGGTTTACCACTTTTAGAAATTGCTTCTTCAAAGGAGACAACACCGCTAACAACTAAATTAGCTAATCCCTGTTCCATGGTTTGCATTCCTAACTTCATTCCCGTTTGAATTGCTGAGTAGACTTGGGGGGCTTTTCCTTCGCGAATTAGGTTAGCGATCGCTGGAGTTACCACCATGATTTCCTGTACCATTGCCCGGCCAAATTCCCCCGGTTTAGGATTTTTTTTCTTGACTAGGTTTTGACTAAAAACTGCTAGTAGAGAATTGGATAACATGGCGCGAATTTGTGCCTGTTGGTTAGCAGGAAAAACGTCAATAATCCGATCCACTGTTCCCGCTGCCGAGCTAGTGTGTAGGGTTCCGAAGACTAAGTGACCGGTTTCCGCAGCCGTGATTGCCAAACTAATTGTTTCTAAATCCCGCATTTCTCCCACAAGGATAATATCAGGATCTTCCCGTAAAGCTGATTTTAATGCGTTAGCAAAACTCTTGGTATCTTCTCCCTTTTGTCTTTGGTGAAACAAGCTTTTTATATTAGAAAAAACGTATTCAATTGGGTCTTCTACCGTTAAAATATGCTCGGAACGAGTCCGATTAATTAAGTCTAAAATTGCCGCTAAAGTGGTAGTTTTTCCTGAACCTGTTTGGCCGGTTACGAGAATTAATCCCCTCGGTCTTTCCGATAATTCTCGGACTACTTCTGGTAAATTTAATTGTTCAAAGTTAGGAATTTTGGAGGACAAAGCGCGTAAACAAGCTGCATAAGCACCCCTTTCTTTATAAACATTGACCCTAAATCTTGCTAATCCTTTTACCCCGTATGAACAGTCTAATTCCCAATTCTGCTCTAACTCTTTTCTTTGAGTATTATTGAGCATACTAAAAATCAATCTCTGACAATCTTGCGGGGTTAAAGATTCTTCATTAATCGGGGACAGTTTGCCACTAATGCGAAAATAGACCGGCGCCCCAGACTGAATGTGCATATCGGAACCGCCCATCTCGACCAATTGTTGCATTAAATCTTCGATCATTTCCATGGCTTAAACTCCATCTCTAAGGTAAAATCATTGAACAGTAAACAGTAACCAGTAATCAGTAAAAAGACCTTAGGAAATTGCTATTTAAGACTACTCACTTAATACTCCTTACTTAAAACTCAAATCTTATAACTGATAACCGATAACTGATAACTGATACCTGAAAAACTGTCTTAATCACTAAATCGTGGTGTCATACAATAGGGACAATCGAGCCATTCTGGTTGTAGTTCGGCGCGACAACCACGACAGGTTAAACCGCTTTTCCGTTTGGCTTTTAATTCCGCTTCCAGACCAGAATCGGTAAATGTCACCCGTTCCACTTCTTCGAGGGTGGTGTAACCCTCCCGCACCAGATTTAAACTGTAAGCTAGGAGTGTCACCATGCCCTCATCGACGGCCGCCTCCTTAATGCGATCGGTGGTTGCTCCTTGGTTAATTAACTGCTGCAGTCGTTCACTATTTTGCATTACCTCATAGACCCCGACGCGACCTTTATAACCGCTGCCACCACATTTGGTACAAAGATTACCTTGATCTCGCGCCTGTTGAATTTCCTCTATGGTTAGGGTATTAGCCTTATAAAAGGTCACTTCCCGTTCATTGGCAGCGGCAAGACCAAAACGGGCTAATTCCTCTTGGCTGGGGTGATAGGCGACTCGACACTCGGTACAGACGCGCCGCATCAGACGCTGGGCCAAGACTCCCAAGAGAGAACCGGAAATCATAAACGGTTCAACCCCCATTTCATCGAGGCGAGCGATCGCACCTGCGGCATCGTTAGTGTGTAGGGTAGTTAAGACCAAGTGACCAGTTAAGGCCGCCTCGATCGCTGTTTTGGCCGTCTCCTTGTCCCTAGTTTCTCCCACCAGAATCACATCCGGGTCTTGTCGCATGAAGGCCCGGAGAATCGAGGCGAAATCCATGCCTTTTTCGCGAATTACCTGTACCTGGGTGATGCCTGGTAGAGAATATTCGATCGGGTCTTCGGCTGTACTAATATTAACTCCGGGGTGATTTCTTTCGGCTAAAACCGAGTATAAACTGGTGGATTTCCCCGAACCGGTCGGACCTGTAACCAGCAACAGACCAAAGGGACGACTGGCCAATTCCCGGACAATTGCCAGGGTATTTTGATCGGTGATCAGTTTATCTAAACCCAACTGGGTAGCTGAGTTATCGAGAATCCGCAAACAGACTTTTTCGCCATAGCGACTGGGCAGGGTATTAACCCGAAAATCCACTTTCCGCCCTTGATACATCCGCCGAATTTTACCATCTTGGGGAAGACGACGTTCGGCGATATCGAGATCGGCCATGATTTTAAAACGGGCAGTGACCGACGGGGTAATTTTTTTCGGCAGCGGCTCAAAAGCTTGATAAAGAACTCCATCTCTGCGAAAGCGAATTTTCAGGAATTCTTCTTGGGGTTCGATGTGAATATCAGAAGTGCCTTCCTGCAGGGCCTTAGCTAGAATTTTATTGACCAGGTTGATGACGGGGGCTTGATTAGCGTCCCCCACCCCGAGATCATCGGCCACTTCATCGTTAGGGACATTGCTGAGCACATCGATAGTGCCGACAATGTCGGTGATATCCGAGAGTTTTTCCAGTTCTTTTTCTTTTTCGAGTCGGGCTTTTTCCTGTTCTAGTTGCGATTGGGCCTGGTGGAATTTTTCCAGTAATCTTTCATAGTCCTCGCTGGTAATCACTAAACGCTGTATACCTAACTCCCTGGGGCGGAGAATACGATTGATATCGTCGCTAGCCTCTAGGTTGTCAGGATCGACCATGGCTATCAAAATCGTAGTTGCCTCTCCTTTGATCTGTCCCAGGGGGATGAGACGATAGCGACGACAAAGATCGATGGGAATCAAAGAATCGATCAACCGGGCTATTTCCAGCCCATCCACATCGCTCAACTCGGCGTCGATCGATTCAACTCCGTAGAGAATTTTTAATTCAAACAACTGGTTTTTCTTATGCTGTCGCTGCAAATCCGGGGGCAAAGGGCGCCCGGTTAGTTGTTTTAATATTTCTACTAGCGATCGTCCCGATTTCCGTGTTTCCACTAGGGCCTGTTGCATTTGCTCGGCACCGATATAGCCCGACTGCACCAACTTATTACCAAAGGGGGAAAGGTAATTGGGCAGGGCAACGGCACGAGTTTTCTTGGAAGAAAATGTCATAGACTATTCTTAACCTCTCCACTACCCTTGATTATCCCCAATTTTCTCAGTAAAATTACATCCTAGCCAAAATTTTTCTAGATCACTGACAACCTATTGGGGTCGCTTATATATTAGGGGTCGAGAAGGTCGTCGCCCCCATCCCCTCCCCTTCAGAACCGGGCCTGTGACTTTCCTCTCACAAGACTCCTAGCTTGACTGCTCCCTTATTAAGGATACAGCTTGAAACCGATCGAGTGCCGTTTTATCATCATGACAGTGGCGCTATAGTAATTAAACTTTTCTGATGGGGTAAAATATCGCCCGCACCAGTTACACTTAACCTTTTTGCTTTATTCTGTTATTCTGACCTCCCCGACCGACGACCGACTCCTAACCCGATCAGCAAACTTTTTCAGCAAACCCTACTGGCTGAATAAATCTAAAAACCTTGTGAGATAATATCTTTAGACTTTTTTGCCCTCAAAAAGTGCCAGCCATAAACCCTACTTAATTTCTACTGGTTCTAAATTATCCGCAGGAGTAAAACCAAAGAGACGGGAATAGAAATAAAATTCTGCATCTAATGCTCGTTTGATCGATTCAGCTTGACGAAATCCGTGTTGTTCTCCCGCAAAGGGAACGTAAGCAACGGGTAAACCTTTCGCTTTTAAAGCTTCTACCATCATTTCCGCTTGATTGGGTGGAACCACTCGATCTTCTAAACCTTGGAAAAAGATCACCGGACAGGATAACTGAGCAGTAAAATGAATAGGTGATCGCTGATAGTAAATTTCCTTTTCTTCAGGATAACGTCCCACCAATTTATCTAAATATCTCGACTCGAATTTATGGGTATCGGTGGCTAAAACCTCTAAATCACTAACTCCGTAATAACTAGCTCCTGCTTTAAAAGTATCATGAAAAGTTAAGGCCGCTAAAGTTGTATAACCTCCGGCGCTGCCTCCAGAAATTGCCAATCTTTCCCCATCGACTAATCCCTGATTAACCAAATATTTTGCCCCGTTGATGCAGTCTTCCACATCGACAATTCCCCAATTTCCCAGCAAACGCTGACGATATTGACGACCATAACCCGTACTACCGCCATAATTGACATCTAGATAGCCAAAGCCGCGACTGGTCCAGTATTGCACCCTTAGACTTAAACTAGAGGTGGCCGCGGCCGTCGGCCCACCGTGACTTTTCACTAAAAGGGGCGGTAATTCGCCATTGGGGGCGGTATAATCGGGGTTTTGGGGGGGATAATACCAAGCAGATGCCGTTAGTCCCTGACTGGTGGGAAAAGCAATCATTTCTGGAATCGAGAAATAATCGCTAGAAATAGTTAAATTACTGGAAGATTTGAGAATTTCTCTCGTTCCTGTGGCTAAATACAGTGAGATAACCGCGGTTACTTCCCTGAAAGAACCGCCAATAAAAACTATTTTGCTCTCGCTAACTTGTAGGGAAGAAATGTTAGTATCAGCAGTAATAATTTCTCGGAATTCTCGATTAAGAGTATCGATACTTCCTAAATACCAACGGCCATCTTTTGTATAACTACAAATAATCTGGGATTCCCCAGCAAAGCCGTAGTTAGATAAACCAAAAACCCAATGAGGATAGGCAAATTCAGCCTCGATCGGTTCAAGAACTGGTTCGATTTGTTCATCATGGTTAAAGCAATAAAAATTCCAGAAATCATTGCGATCACTGGTAAAATATAACTGTTCATCGGCAGACCAGCGCGGTTCACATACTGACTCATTTTCACCACCAGCAATGACCCGAATATTACTCAAATAAAGATTATTAATATCCGCCACCCAAAGAAAAGAACTATCCCAGGGCATATTAGGATGATTCCAACTAATCCAAGCTAATCGAGAACCGTCGGTGCTTAGGCGAGGAGAGGTATAAAAATCATCGCCAGATACTAAAGTTTCTATTTCTCCCGTATCCACATCGATGCTGACAATACTATTAACCGGTTCCCGATCTTTTTGGCTATGATCTTCACAAACACAGATTAAACGATTGCGAAATTCATCGAGAATTAAATCCGCATAACGACAGGAATTTTCTCGGGTCAGAGGTTGGGGTAAACTATCAGCAGTTTGGCGATAAATTCTTTGGTCAGCAAAATTACAAAAATAGATAATTCCGGCAACAATTAGATAGGAACCTCCCCCGTATTCATGGACACGAGTTCGCACATTAAAAGGTGCTGGGGTGATGTCTGGGGTTGTGCCGTCGGGGTTTAATTTAACTAAAACATTTCGCCCCTTTTCCTGTGGTCTGCCTTCTAACCAATAAATATCTTCTCCATCTAGAGTTACACCGCCAAGACTAATCGATTCTGCCACAATTAGATCGGAGGTAATCGGTGATTTCCAGGAACCGTAAGCTGATATTTGATTAGACATTTTCTACTAAAGCAGTGATCTTAATGGTGAACTAACTTGATCAGAAACGCTGATCAATTAAGAAAATTTCGAGTAAACAGGACAAGGTAGAGATTGGTTGCATCCCTACCTAACTCTCTGTTTTTCTGCAATCGGAGCGGCGGGATTCGAACCCACGACCCCTACTACCCCAAAGTAGTGCGCTACCAAGCTGCGCTACGCCCCGATATTGAACCTTAACCATCATAGCGATAATCGCAGCATTTTGCAAGCTTTTTTTTCTTCCTTTCTGCCCCATCCGCGGAATTAGTGGCCAGCTATCTAGCTAATTGGGGAATACGTCCTTTTAATCCCGTCATTAATTGCAGGGCAAACAATTTCAACGGGGGGAAACCGCACATAATTGCCAATCCTAGACGACGGATGACAACGATGGGCGGCCAGTTATTGGAGAACAAGCGATCAAGAAAATCTGTGAAGCCTAAAATCGCTAAATTCTCCGATCTACGCCATTTTTCGTAGGATTTTAGGGTAGAAAGCGCTCCTATATCTTCTTGCTTGTCCACTGCTTCCTTTAATACCTGCGCTAAAGCGGCCGCGTCGCGAATGCCTAAATTTAAACCTTGACCACCGACGGGATGACAACAGTGAGCGGCATCACCAATTAAAGCCAGTCGGGGTTTAACATAAGTATCACTCTGCATTAACTGTACGGGAAAGAGAGCGCGGGGGCTAACTAATGCTATTTTTCCCAGTAATCCCCCCGTATATGCTTCTAATTTGTCGATAAATTCCCCTTCGGGCATTTCTTGCAGTTTTTTCGCTTCGCCATGGGGATTTGTCCAAACGATCTGACAGCGATTACCCTGGAGCGGTAAAATGCCCATCGGACCGGTGGGCCAAAATCTTTCAAAGGCGGTATCGTTGCGATCAAGTTGATGTTTAATGGTGAAAGCGACACAGGATTGCCAATATTTCCAACCTTTGGTTTTAATTTGCGCCCCTTGCCGGATAGCGGATCTGGCTCCATCGGCCCCGATGACTAATTTTGTGGTGATTTTTCGGGTTTGACCGGCTTCTTCCAGGGTGACAGTCGCTGTTTCTGCTCCGTACTCCACTTCTAACACTTTAGCAGGGGATAACCACTCAATGCGATCGCAATCTTGGCTGGCCTTGTGCAGGGCGGTTAAAATCACTTGATGTTCGCCCACATAGCCCAAATAATCGGTTTTTAGCTCATCGACCACAAAGGGTACAAAAATCGGGTAATCGGCATCAGAAAGGCGAATATGACGAAATTTACCGATACTGGGCGAGATTTTATCCCAGATACCCAAGCCTGTAAAAATCCGGCTCGACATCAACGAGAGGGCATAAGCTTGACGACGGGAGGCGGCCACCTCTAGGGGGCGTTCCTCGATCATAGCGATATTTAATCCTGTATTTTTTAAAGCCACCGCTAGGGTGGTCCCGACTATACCGCCCCCGACAATGATTAAATCGTAGCTGTCCCGTCCTAACATATAAATATTTTTCTCAAAGATAATCAGTGACTACAATGATCTATTCTGACACGATTTTCGGGGTTGCTGTCGGGTTTGATTCTCTTCACCCCACCTAGCCATTGATAGACTTGAAAGGGTTTTGTCCTTTGCCGAGAGTTTCGGGTTAGGGTTAAGTAAGTGTTTTGGCTCTCTGGCAAGAGTGCCTCTCTTAACTAGGAAATCACCATGGAACTTTATCAACGAATAGCCGATTTTTATGACTCCTCTAGTGGACTGTGGGAAAGGATTTGGGGCGAACATCTGCACCATGGTTACTACGGTCGGAGTGGCAAGATTAAACTCGATCGCCGTCAGGCACAAATTGATTTAATAGAAGAATTATTAACTTGGGGAAATGTCACCGGCGCTAATCAGATTCTTGATGTGGGTTGTGGTATTGGTGGCAGTAGCCTTTATCTGGCCGAAAAATTTCACAGCCAAGGGGTGGGGATTACCCTTTCCCCGGTACAAGCCGTTAGAGCCAGCCAAAGAGCGCAAGAGTTCAATTTAGAAAAACAAGTCAGTTTTCTTGTGGCTGATGCCCTAAAAACACCCTTTCCTGACGATAATTTTGATCTGGTCTGGTCATTGGAAAGTGGCGAACATATGCCCGATAAAAGGCAATTTCTGCGGGAATGTTATCGGGTTTTGCAGCCCGGGGGGACTTTTTTGATGGCTACTTGGTGTCATCGTCCGACCACTTCCCTCGCTGGTAATTTAACGGAAGGGGAGATTAGACTATTAAACGAGATTTATCAGGTTTATTGTCTGCCATATGTGATTTCTTTGCCAGAATACGCCGATATTGCCCGTGAAGTTGGCTTTCAAGACCTAAAAACCGATGATTGGTCCCTATCGGTGGCCGCTTTTTGGGATGTGGTGATTGACTCGGCCCTAACCACAGATGCGATCGCAGGTTTGTTAGCAAGCGGTTACACTACTATCCGAGGGGCATTATCTTTAGGGTTAATGCGGCGCGGTTACGAGTCGGGTTTAATTCGTTTTGGCTTACTGCAAGGGAAAAAATAATCAGCTGGGCCATAATTAAAGTCCAGCGATCCTAGTCTAATTCCCCCTGGCAGCTGCAAAAGTTTTTTCCTTTCATTCTATTGGCCGAGTTTTTCTTTCGCCAATTCAATTCTGAATTGGCGGCCTCTATAGTTTTCGCAGTAGTCATCAATAAATTTAACTGTTGGTTGTCCTGGGCGTGGCTTAACCATAGACCACCTCTCGATTTCAGGCTATATATCTTATCTCTCTTCCCCAGACTCCCAGAAGAGCGATATAAAAAATTTTTGCATCGGGGAATGATAAAGTTAGATAAAAAAATTCAAGACGGTGTGATCAAAGTGAAATTTTCTGCTAGTGCCTATTTTTCCCTGCTGCGCCATTGTGCCGTTCCTTTGCTGTCGATCGCTACTTTTACGCCAATTCTCTTAACTTATTTAGCCAAGGAAAAACCAGAAACCCCGCAACCGCAAGCAAATCTAGAGACTGCTCCCTTCCCTTCCCCTATTATTCCATCTCCGATCGCACCCTTAATCGCGCCATCGCCGAAACTATCCCCCTCTCCCCAATCTTCTGCGACTCCAAAATCAGCGCCCTCTCCCCAATCTTCCCCCTCGGAGCCGAAAAAATTAGCGCCATCGGTTCAAACTTCCCCTAATACTTCCCCTAATACTTCCCCCGCTGCCGCAGTTAAACCGGTGACTAGACAACCCTTAGTGGTTCCCGCTAATTATACGCCGCCGGCCATAGAAATTCGCGTGGCGATCAAAAGGGATGTGGCCAGTGTTTTGATTGGAGTTAACGGACCGGCGGTGATCACAGATCGCCAAGGTCGCGGTTTAAAAACGATTGCCACTAACGAGGGTTTACCGGTCATTCCAGGTGCCAATGGCTTAAAAATGGGCGATTTATCGCTGCCAGAGGTGATTTTTGTGCAGCCCACCAGTGCCGATGGTTTAGTTTATGTGGATGATGGTTGGTATCGGGGCAAAGTGCTGCTGGTTGCCCAAGGCGATCGCTTGTTAGTGGTCAATCATGTTAATTTAGAGGCCTATCTCTATAGTGTGGTGGGTAGTGAAATGCACTCCACCGCGCCAATGCACGCTTTAAAGGCACAAGCGATCGCCGCTCGTTCCTATGCTCTAGTACATATAATCCGCCCCGCTAATGCTTGGTTTCATCTGGGCAATAGCCAACGCTGGCAGGTATATAAAGGCATTCGCTCGGAGTATCAATCGACTCACCAGGCGGTTAATGCCACTGCCGGGCAGATTCTCAGTTACAAAGGGGGTGTAGTCGAGTCTCTTTATGCCGCCACCGATGAAATTGTCGCTTGGGCCCACGGTGGTCGCGGCATGAGTCAAACTGGAGCTTATAAATTAGCGGAAAAAGGCCTAGATTATCAACAAATTCTCGGTAATTATTATCCCGGAGTTGGTTTAGCCCGTCTAGTTCTACAAAATTAGATTGATAGGCTTTCTCGATCGCTGGTGCTAGGCTGTTGACTATCTAAATTACTTGTTAAGACTGTATGGAAGCTCCGGAGCCGGGAGAATTGCCAGATTCTGTCTTTTGCACGAGTGCCTGTTGCCTCTTGCCTTCAGAAGCTGATAACTGATAACTGATCACTGATCACTGAAATGCCGACCATAGCAGATTTCTAGTAACCGTATTACAATAAACTTTCAAAATGCTATAGCAGTAAATCTCTCTATGAATAGCCCCTTTCTCGACTACCTCAACGGCCCCAAGCATCCCGTCCTCGTCTTTGATGGGGCGATGGGAACTTCCCTACAAAGCCAAAATCTGACGGCCGAGGACTTTGGTGGGGCAGAATACGAAGGGTGTAACGAGTATCTTGTCCATACTAAACCTAGCGCCGTAGCCAAAGTCCACGAAGCCTTTTTAGCCGTGGGTGCGGATGTGATTGAAACCGACACCTTTGGGGGAACCTCGATAGTTTTAGCCGAGTACGATTTAGCCGATCAAGCCTATTATCTCAACAAAACCGCCGCCGAACTGGCCAAGGCTTGCGCTAATAAATACTCTACCCCCGAAAAACCCCGTTTTGTGGCGGGTTCCATGGGGCCGGGGACAAAACTGCCCACTTTGGGTCATATAGACTTTGATACTCTCAAAAATGCCTATGTGGAACAGGTAGAGGGTCTGTACGATGGCGGGGCAGATTTATTATTAGTAGAAACCTGTCAGGATGTCCTGCAAATTAAAGCGGCTTTAAATGCTATTGAAGAAGTATTTCAGCAAAAAGGTCAACGATTGCCCCTAATGGTTTCGGTGACGATGGAAACCATGGGAACGATGTTAGTAGGAACGGAAATTAACGCCGTTGTCTCTATTTTACAACCCTATAAAATCGATATTTTGGGACTTAACTGCGCCACTGGTCCTGATTTGATGAAACCCCATATTAAATATCTCTCGGAAAATTCCCCTTTTATTGTTTCTTGTATTCCTAACGCTGGTTTACCGGAAAATGTCGGCGGTCAAGCGCATTATCGCCTCACTCCCGTAGAATTAAAAATGGCTTTAATGCACTTTATCGAAGATTTGGGAGTACAAATTATCGGCGGTTGTTGTGGTACTCGTCCCGACCATATTCAAGCTTTAGCGGAACTAAGTCAGGGTTTAACTCCGAAATCTCGTCATTATCATTATGAACCCTCCGCCGCTTCTATCTACAGTACCCAACCCTATATTCAAGATAATTCTTTCCTGATTGTCGGGGAAAAATTAAACGCCAGTGGTTCTAAAAAATGTCGGGAACTGCTCAATGTTGAAGACTGGGATAGTTTAGTATCTATGGCGAAAGCTCAGGTAAAAGAAGGAGCGCATATTCTCGATGTCAACGTCGATTATGTGGGCCGGGATGGGGTGCGCGATATGCACCAATTAGCCTCTCGTTTAGTTAATAATGTCACCCTACCTTTAATGTTAGATTCCACCGAATGGGAAAAAATGGAAGCGGGGTTAAAAGTAGCGGGGGGTAAATGTATCCTCAACTCTACTAACTACGAAGACGGGGAATCGCGTTTTTATCAAGTCTTGGATTTAGCGAAAAAATACGGCGCGGGGGTAGTAATTGGAACCATTGATGAAGAAGGAATGGGACGCACTGCCGAGAAAAAATTCCAGATAGCTAAACGGGCCTATTATGCGGCGACAGAATACGGAATTCCTCCCTACGAAATCTTTTTTGATCCTTTAGCTTTACCGATTTCTACCGGTATCGAAGAAGACCGAGAAAATGGCAAGGCTACCATCGAAGCAATGGGACGAATTCGCCAAGAACTGCCCGAATGTCACATTCTTTTAGGTGTGTCTAATATCTCTTTTGGGTTGAATCCGGCAGCGCGTCAGGTATTAAATTCTGTCTTCCTCCACGAAGCGATGCAGGTGGGTATGGATGGCGCAATCGTCAGCGCTAATAAGATTCTTCCTCTGGCAAAAATTGAACCAGAATATCAGCAAGTTTGTCGGGATTTAATCTATGATAATCGTCGTTTTGATGGCGATATATGTGTTTATGATCCCCTGACCAAGTTAACCGAATTATTTGCGGGTAAAACTACTAAAAAAGACCCCTCTAGTAATGCTAATTTACCCGTGGAGGAACGCTTAAAACAGCATATTATTGATGGGGAAAGATTGGGACTGGAAGAGGCTTTAAAGCAAGCTTTACAGGACTATCCACCCCTAGATATTATTAATATTTTCCTCCTGGATGGGATGAAGGTAGTGGGTGAGTTATTTGGTTCAGGACAAATGCAGTTACCTTTTGTTCTCCAATCTGCCCAAACTATGAAAGCAGCCGTTGCCTTTTTAGAACCCTTTATGGAGAAAAAAGAGGGTGATAATAATGCCAAAGGGACTTTTATTATCGCAACAGTTAAAGGGGATGTTCACGATATAGGTAAAAACCTAGTTGATATTATCTTGACCAATAACGGCTATAGGGTGATTAATTTGGGCATTAAACAACCTGTAGAAAATATCATCGAAGCCTACAAAGAACATAAGGCCGATTGTATCGCCATGAGCGGTTTATTGGTGAAATCGACGGCTTTTATGAAGGAAAATCTAGAGGTTTTTAATGAAAAAGGAATCACCGTTCCTGTTATTCTTGGTGGGGCAGCTTTAACTCCCAAATTTGTCCATGATGACTGTCAAAAAACCTACAAGGGGCAGGTTATCTATGGAAAAGATGCCTTCTCTGACCTGCATTTTATGGATAAATTAATGCCCGCTAAAGCTGGGGGTCAATGGGATGATAGCAAAGGCTTTTTAGCGGAGTGTGCCGAGGCAGAAAAAACTACGGTTGTTGCAGAAGAATTAGAGGTTAATCCCGATACTATTTTTACCGATGGAACCCTAGACAAAGAATTAGTTATTGATACCCGTCGTTCGGAAGCGGTGGAAGTTGATATTCCCCGACCAACACCGCCCTTCTGGGGTACTAAAATATTAACGGCAGCAGAAATTCCCATCGAGGAGGTTTTCTGGTATTTAGACCTACAAGCTTTATTTGTCGGTCAATGGCAATTCCGCAAACCCAAAAGCCAATCGAAGCAAGAATACGACGAGTTTTTACAGGAAAAAGTTCATCCAATTCTGACAGCATGGAAAGAGAAAATTGTCAAGGAAAATTTACTAAACCCCACATTAATTTATGGTTATTTTCCCTGTCAATCCTCCGGTAATTCCCTCTTAATTTACGATCCCGAATCGATACAAGCGGGCGAAAAACCCGAAAATCTGCAACCGATCGCCATTTTTGAGTTTCCTCGCCAGAAATCCGCTCGTCGTCTCTGTATTGCTGACTTTTTCGCCCCGCAGGAATCCGGTATTATCGACGTTTTCCCGATGCAAGCGGTGACAGTGGGGGAAATCGCCACGGAATACGCTAAATCTCTCTTTGATGCCAACGAATATACTGAATACCTCTATTATCACGGCATGGCTGTCCAAACCGCCGAAGCCATGGCCGAATGGACCCACACCCGCATCCGTCGCGAGTTAGGTTTCGCAGAGTTCGATCCCGATAATATCCGCGATATACTGCAACAGCGTTACCAGGGTTCTCGCTATAGTTTCGGCTATCCCGCTTGTCCCAATATTCAGGACCAATACAAGCAATTAGATCTGTTAGGATGCGATCGCATTGGGATGTCTATGGACGAAAGCGAACAATTGTACCCAGAACAATCCACCACCGCCATCATCACCTATCACCCCACTGCTAAATACTTTAGTACCTAATCAGTGATCAGTTATCAGTGATCAGTTATCAGTGATTCAGTTATCAGGTGTGAGTTTTTATCGGTAAAACCCCACACCCCACACCCCACACCCTACACCCCGCACCCCACACCCCACACCCTACACCCTACACCCAGGAAAAACTTTTTGCCGCAAACCCTAATTAGGGCAGCCATTCCAGTAAAATTCCCACGGAGCTATCTTTACGCGCGCGGGAATTTTGGGCTTGAATATCGGCAGCTAAACGTAAATTAGAGGTAATCGCATAACCAACCGAAAGAGTAGTTAATCCCACCTCGTTAGCACCCCCCGGGGAGATAAAACTCTGACTGACGGTGATATCTGCTGCCCCCGTGCGAGAAAGGGCTAATTTGAGCTTTAATCCTAAGTTAAGCCCATCGGTGCTGTAATTTCCCGTTTGAATGTAACGATAGCCCACCATGGGAGCCAGATTGACATAATCACCCAAAGGGAGGAGATAGTATTGTAAATTTGCTCCTATTGCCGTCCTTTTGCCGTTAAAAGCCGTCTGATAATCGCCGCTTAGGGTTAAACTGGTTTGACCGAAAAACACATCTTCTACCCCCAAAATCACGCCACTGGAATTATCGGTAGAAGGAAACTCTGCATATCCTAAACGGATACGAGTGCGAAAACTAGGATCGCGGCGAATATCTTCGGCGATATCGGGTATTTTTTCTAACCAACGCTCTAAAACCGGGCTTTCTTGCCGAATTTTCGGGTCTAGGTCTAACTCCGTTTCTGCCCACACCGGACTAATCGCCCCCCATAATAAACCAAGAGCGATCGCATTTACAGAACAGCAAGAGAGCTTAAACATGATCTGCATTATACCCAAGGAGGCAGGGGGCAGGAGGCAAGAGGCAAGAGAAAGAATCTGGCAATAAAGCCTTTAGCTTAACAAATTACTGGTTACTGTTTACTGATCACTGAAAAGCCAGCACTCCCCCAAAGGTTACAATAAAAATAAAGATTCAGATTCCCCGTTATTCTTGAGAGGACGGGGGCAGTAGGAGCAGCCATAGTGGTCAGAATATTAAAACTTTCGCAATTAAGTAGCGCGGAACGGGCAAAACTTCAGAAAAGAGCCGAGTTAGATATTGATAACGCCCTCAAAGTCGCTCAAACGGTGATAGAAACCATCCGGGAGCGGGGGGATGCCGGCGTTGTGGACTATGTGCGGCGTTTTGACTACGAAGGTGCAACGGTAGAAAATATCAAAGTCAGCGAGGCAGAATTTGAGCAGGCTTTTCAGTTAATTGAACCGGAAGTAAAAACCGCCATTGAACAGGCTTTCCGGAATATTCAAGAGGTACATCGTCGCCAAATGCCGGAAGAAATGCAACTGGCAGAAATTGAAACCGGTGTCTTTGCTGGCGAAAAAATCTCTCCTATCCCCAATGTGGGTTTATACGTTCCCCGGGGCCGCGGTGCTTTTCCTTCGATGATGTTAATGTTAGCTATACCGGCAATGGTGGCAGGAGTGGAAAGAGTTGTCGTTTGCACTCCCCCCGATAAACAGGGCAACGTGGAACCCGTTTCTCTGGTGGCGGCGCGCATGGCTGGAGTCAGAGAAATTTATAAGTTAGGTGGCGTACAAGCGATCGCCGCTTTAGCTTTGGGAACAAAAAATATCAAAAGGGTTGACAAAATTACCGGTCCGTGCAGCGTCTATGGGGCGGCGGCCAAGCGGTTACTGTTCGGTACTGTGGATGTGGGTTTACCGGCAGGTCCGAGTGAGTCGATAGTTTTGGGCGATGAGTCCACCGATGCCCGTTTAGCGGCCTTGGATTTATTAATTGAAGCGGAACACGGGGCGGATTCGGCGGCTTTATTAGTCACCCACTGTGAAGATTTAGCGATCGCTGCTAGTGAATATGCTCAGGAATACCTGCAAAAACTCCCGGATTGGCGACGGGAATTCTGTGAGGCGGGTTTAGCCGCCTATGGGGGCATAATTTTAACCGATAGTTTGCAGCAATCCCTCGATTTTGTCAATGAGTACGCCCCGGAACATCTCGAGGTTTTAGTTAGTAATCCTTTTGCCATTCTGGGCAAGATTAAAAATGCTGGCGAAATTCTCCTAGGAAATCATACTCCTTCCTCTATGGCTACCTACGCCATCGGAGTCAATGCTGTGCTGCCGACAGGAAGTTTTGCCCGTTCCTATTCGGCGGTTTCGGTTTATGATTTTCTCAAGCGCTCCACTTTGGCTTATGTCACCCCTGAAGGCTTTGAAAAGTTAAAAGAAACCACGAAAACTTTAGCCGAGTACGAGGGTTTTCCCGCCCATAAATTAGCAATTCAACAGAGGGAAATTTTACTCTAAATACAGGGAATAGGAAACGGGGAATAACTCTGATTTATTATCCTGTCTCCTAGGGTGTATCTCATTTTTGTCAATCTACTAATTTGGTATTTTTCAGGGGAAACTTTCTCCTAAAATTGGACGTTACTTTTAGTTTTATCACTCAATCCAAGCTTTTGGGGGGTAGAACCCCCCAAACCCCCCGTTGGGGGCGTAGGGTTGATTCAAGGTAGGGTTGATTCAAGGTAGGGTTGATTCATGAATCAACCCTACCCCGTTGGGGGCGTGGTGCCGCCCCCAAACCCCGGAGCGCATTAGCTTTTCGGTGGGATGCTTACACGCGATTGTTCATATTTTTGTACTAATTTAAGAGTCACTGATAATTGCTGATTGTCGGTATTTCTGCAAATGTGGGATGCACCCCGTCTCCTATCTGGTACTATGATAAGAGCAGAGAATCAGGCAAGCATTTTATGAAAAAAGTAATTGTTATTTTAATTCTGGGTTTTCTGAGCGAACAAATATCAATAAAATCACCAATTTCTGGCAATCAAACCCTCAATAATTTAGCCGTAGCTAACAACAATAATCGTCCCACTCCCCAGAAAAAACCTAGTCCTTCTCCACAGTTTCGGTGCGATGGTAGAACTCACTGTTCCCAGATGATATCCTGTGCAGAAGCGACTTTTTTCTTGAGAAATTGCCCCAATGTCAAAATGGATGGAGACGGTGATGGAGTTCCCTGTGAAAGTCAATGGTGTGGAAAAAAATCCTCAGAAAAATGTTGGGAAAGTTTTCCAGATAACTAATTTTGTTTCCTCACCCCAATTCTCTCACTTAAAGAATCGGGGTAAAAACAATCAAGAAGCAGTAATCACGGGAGAATTAAGATATTGATAATTCCAGTCCGATTGTTGCCAAACGCGACCATCAAGGGCAATTTGTTCGATTAAACTAGCTAATCGTAAAGCTTTTAAAGCTTGTTCCCCACCGACAGAAGGTTGGTCCCCACCGCGCACACAATGAACAAAATGTTCTAATTCCGCGTGTAGAGGTTCAATATTGCTGGTATAAACCTTTTCAATTAAACCATCTTGACGGTAGAGAACTTGACCGTAATCGGTGCTATAGTTAGCGGTGGTTTGCCGGTGAATGAGGATTTCATTATTGAGAAAATCCGCTTCCGTGAGAGAATTTTTACAGTGGGCCGCTAAACGGCGAATCTTGCGATGAGTCACCTTACTAGCGGTTAAATTAGCCACCACTCCATTACTAAAACCAAGGGTTGCAGTGACATAATCGAGATAACCGGAATCAGTGGCAGCGCGACTACCACTAGCGGTTAATTTCACCACGGGAGCGGCGACTAATTCTAAAATTAAATCTATATCGTGGATCATTAAATCTAACACCACCGACACATCATTAGCGCGTTGGGAATAGGGACTCATGCGATGGGATTCAATCGCTAAAATCTCCTCGGTTTTCAAGACCTTCGATAACTCTTGGAAAGCGGGATTAAAACGCTCGATATGACCCACTTGCAGAATACAATCGTGATCGGCTGCTGCGTTGACTAAAGATTCCGCTTCACTAATACTAGCGGCGATCGGTTTCTCGATCAAGGTATGTACTCCCCCTTGCAGACAGTCCATCCCGACTCGATGGTGTAACCGCGTGGGGACAGCGATACAAACCGCATCTACCCTAGGTAAGAGATCTAAATAATTTTCAAAAAAACGGACTCGGTATTTACTGGCAGTTTCCAGTCCCTTTTCGACGTTGACATCGGCCACCCCGACGAATTCCACGTCTTTTAATAAACTCAGGATGCGACTATGGTGTTGTCCCATGTTACCGACCCCGATAATCCCGACTTTAATCGGTTTGAGTTGATTTCTGTTACCCGGAAAGTTTGCTGGTTGATTGGACATGAATTTTAGACTCCTGTGTTCACACTCCTCACACCACTTGATTAAATTAATCAAGCTGATTTTGTCCATTAATTACCAAGATGGTATCATGGTTATCCAGATTCTGACACGATGTCGGTGTCAATGGGGGTTCTGAGAAGATTTTCTGATTTCATCTCGCGGTTTTTACTCCCAAATGCTTATCAAAACATCGTCCCTGAGTAGCGAGGACTACATTCAGCTAAATTTTAACTATGGACAATTCAACGGATTTTAACTCCTTACGGGGATTAAGTGTTTTTTTGCTAGGAATGATGGGATCTGGCAAATCCACCCTGGGAGAGTTGCTTTCCCGACGGTTACAATATCGTTTTTTTGATACAGATATATTAATAGAAAGGGTCGCGGGAAAGAAAATCAGGGAAATTTTTGTCGACGAGGGAGAAGCGACTTTTCGGGAGTTAGAAACCCAAGTTTTAGCCGAATTATCCTCTCTGACTAAAACTGTGATTGCCACCGGGGGAGGGATGGTTTTAAAACCGATGAATTGGAGTTATCTTCGTCACGGTTTAATGATTTGGTTAGATGTTCCTCTCGAAGTCTTGGTTAAACGTTTAAAAAAAGATACCTCTCGTCCCTTGCTTCAGTCCACTGATTTAGAAAGTAAACTGGAATTATTATTAGAACAAAGACGAGGACTTTATGCAGAAGCAGATCTTCGGATTGTTGTTTCTGACCTAGATACACCTGCTCATATCGTTGAGAAAATTTTAACAGCAATACCGACGGTAATTAAAGATTTTCATCCAGAAAGGGATAATAACTAATGATAGCAGCTTCAATTTTTGATTTACCTGAACTAATTCCCGACCGAGAAATTCTGGAAATTTTAGCTCAAAGTCAAGCTATTCGTCTAGAAAGAATTATTTCCACCGGCCAAACCACTCCCCGGGGTCAATGGTACGATCAATCTGAGTTTGAATGGGTGATTTTATTACAGGGATTTGCTGAGATTAGTTATGAAGATGGCAACAAAGTTAATCTGCAAGCAGGGGATTATCTCCTGATTCCTCCTCACCAAAAACATCGCGTCGAATTTACTAGCAATAATCCCCCTTGTATTTGGTTAGCTATCCATTATCGCTAGTAAGTAGGTAGGTGTTAAAAGTTGTCAGACACCCCCCTTATCAAGGGTGGATTAAGGGTAGGGTTGATTCATGAATCAACCCTACTATGAATCAACCCTAGTATTAAGGGGGGATTAAGGGAGGATCGAAGCTAAAATCCATTTTTAATTTAATTATAACCAGCTACTTAAAATCTAGTTTCTAACTATTGCCAGCGATCAAATAAATCGGTTAAAACTAGATTAGAAAACAAAAAACCTTCGGGGTCGCTTAATCTGACCCTGCTATCCCCCTCAATTATTACTAAATTACGCTGTTTATGCGGCTCTAAGACCTCTAAAATTGCTTTTTTGATTTCCGAACCAAAATTAGTTTCAATGGCAGGTAAACTCACCCCTGACCCTAACCTTAACCCTAGCATTAAGGTTTCGAGAAGATCATCAATCAAGCTATTTTTCTCCACGTCAATCTGACAGCCTTCTTTTACCCAAGCGAAATAGTCGCGACTTTTGCGCGGACGGGTAAAACGTTGTTGATGAAGATAACTAGCAGCCCCCATACCAAAACCGTAATAGGGACGATTTTCCCAGTAAACTCGATTATGTCGGCATTGATAACCCGGTTTAGCATAGTTAGAAATTTCGTAATGTTGATAACCGGCTAAAGCTAGTTTTTCACCAGCTAAAACATACATTTTCGCCGTGGTTTCATCATCGGGTAAGGGGTTTTTCCCCGGTTGATACTGTTTACCGAAAGGAGTAACCGCTTCTAAGACCAAATCGTAACAGGAAAGATGGGCCGGTTGCAGTTCGATCGCTTTTTCTAGGGAATTTTCCCAATCTGTCAGGGTTTGTTGTGGCAATCCCGAAATCAAATCCAAACTATAGTTAACTATTCCCACTCCCTGAATTAATTCCACTGCCTGATAGATATCCTTAACGGTATGCGATCGACCAGAAACCTGTAATAATGGTTCTTGAAAAGCCTGTACTCCTAAACTAACCCGATTGACTCCCGCGCTAATATAACCCTGTAATTGTTCTACACTAAAGGTAGCCGGGTCAATCTCCATAGAAATCTCTATATCGGCCGCAAAATCAAACTTTTTGGCTAAAGTATCCAGAATTGATCCTAATAATTCCGCCGGTAACAGGGAAGGAGTCCCCCCCCCAAAAAAAATTGTTTCTAGGGGTTTCCCCGTCCCCTGACTAAGACTAATTTCTTCTTGTAATATTTCCACATACTCCACCACAGGGGGAAAAGTCGCCGGATTGGTGTGATTACCGACGACAAAAATCGGGAAATCGCAGTAAAAACAGCGCCGACGACAAAAGGGAATATGAATATAAACCGAGGTTATGGGGTGAAAATAGGGCATTAAAGCAGTTATCAGTGAACAGTAATCAGTAATCAGTGAACTCATACAGCCTTTCTCGTCAAGGTGAGGTACAGACTAAGCCTTGCTAATCAAGTATTTTAGATGCAAGAACGAACCTCATCTATCTGAGAAACGCTGTAACTCGTATCTGATGACTGATAACTAATAACTGATAACTGATTCAAGGCTGACTCCCGACGGCTATAATTTCGTTGATCTTCGTTAAGATGTATTATGGCTGGGGAGAACATCTCCTAGAATGAAAGCAACTTTCCCGACACAAATTAGGAGAGGCCCACGGATATAATATAAAAGCATTCATACTCATTATTTTTCTACCATCATTCCCCCCTATCCTCTCTGGTATTATCCCTATGCTTGATGCAGTCATAATTTTACTATTCGTCTTCGCTATTGCCAGTATTGGTTATAGTGGTGTGGACTTGCTGCCGGTTGCTGTCCAGTCGCAAATCAGCAATATTGAAGCTTTACGCTGGTTATCGGCGGGTTTTGCCTCAATTATTGGTTTAGCTCTTGGTTTAGTTGCCCAAACTACCTATCGTCGTCTAGAAACCCAAGTACGACAAACTCCGATCGAAGTTATTTTAACCCGTTCGGTCGGTCTAGTTATCGGTTTGTTAATTGCTAATCTGATCCTAGCCCCGATTTTCTTCCTACCGATTCCCAGAGAATTCTCGTTTATCAAGCCGATAATCGCTATTTTAGGCAGTATTATGTTTTCCTATCTGGGGGTTAGTTTAGCTGATACCCACGGGCGCACTTTTTTGCGTCTGATTAACCCCAATAGTATGGAATCAATTTTAGTGGCAGAAGGGACCCTGCAAGCTGCCGCCACCAAAGTTGTGGACACCAGTTGTATTATCGATGGTCGTATCGAACAATTGTTAGACACAGGATTTATCGAAGGACAGATACTCATTCCCCAATTTATCCTTCAGGAATTGCAACAGTTAGCGGATGGCAGTAACGACCAAAAACGAGTCAGAGGAAGACGCGGATTAGACATCTTAAACCGGATGCAGCAAGAATTCCCTGATCGCATTATCATTCATCCCGCCGATTATGAGGATATTAGCACCGTAGATGCTAAATTGGTCCATCTTGCCCAAGAAATTAACGCCACCTTGCTCACTAACGATTATAATCTCAGTAAAGTGGCCAATCTGCAAAAAGTCACCATCTTGAATGTCAACGATCTCGCCCAAGCAGTACGCCCGATCTACTTGCCCGGGGATACTTTGGATCTGAAAATTCTCAAAGCAGGAAAAGAACCCACCCAAGGCATCGGTTATCTAGAAGATGGCACGATGGTGGTGGTAGAGGAAGGAAAAGATTATCTAGGGGGAGAATTGCGGGTAGTGGTGACATCTGCACTGCAAACCTCGGCCGGACGGATGATTTTTGCTAAACCCCAAAATTCCCTGATTGCTTAAAGGGAATAACACAAAAAAAGCCTCAAATACAAGGCCGGAGGGGATTGTATTTGAGGGATTTCATTTTTTAAGGGAAGTTAAGTCACTAACCGAACTATCTAGGGTTTGCTAAAAAAGTTTTTCCTGGTGGCAGGGTGTGGGGTGTAGGGTGTGGGGTGTGGGGTTTTACCCATTTTCAGGTGGTCAATTACCTAATTTTCAGGGAAAAAGTCCAGGGATTTTCCCCCCAATCACTCCAAAGGTCGGCACTTTTTGAGGGAAAAAAAGTCTAAAAACCTTGTCCAACAAGGTTTTTAGATTTATTCAGCAAACCCTAATTAAGCTGGTTTATTGATTACAGCCATGGACTGACGAGCAAAACCGAAATAACTATCCCAGAATTGTTTCTGACTATCGAGGGCAACTTTGGTGGCGGTTTCTTGGGCGGTTAGGTAGGATTTCACCCATTCTTGTTGATATTCAAGGGATTTAACCAAAGTTTCCGGAAACTCAAACACTGGTGTAGTCGTGGGAAGACCATTACCCCAAGCGGACAGAAGCATTTTCTGCCATTCGGCTAGGTATTTTTGGTATTCCTCAAGATAATTGGTGTTCATAGAAGTCAAACCGCTAACTAGCCCATCTGGAAGGAGATGGTGAGAAAGTGGGGCGGTGTTGCCACCTTCTCGAAAGCAAAAACCGTGACGAGATAAAATATAATATTCTATCCCTTCCTTAATATTATAACCTGAGTTTGCGATCAGCCCCAATCTTCATGCGATCGCCCTAGACCGGCCCTATTTTTTGGTGACTCGGAACTGACGCTAAAATAATCCTACTCTAGCCATTTTCTCCCAACTATGATCGATCGCCCTATTCATGTAATTGGTGGAGGATTAGCGGGGACTGAGGCGGCGTGGCAGATAGCCCAAGCAGGTATTCCCGTGATCCTGTACGAAATGCGCCCAATTCGCTCTAGTCCCGCCCACCATAGCCAATTTTTAGCCGAATTAGTCTGTAGTAACTCCTTTGGTGCCATGGCGGTGGATCGCGCCACCGGGTTACTCCATGAAGAATTACGACGCTTAAATTCTCTAGTTATTGCTCAGGCCGATCAGCACAGTGTCCCCGCAGGAGGGGCTTTAGCGGTCGATCGAGGGGTATTTAGTCGAAATTTGACGGAAATCTTGGCTAACCACCCTCTAGTCACCTTAAAACGTCAGGAGATCACGGAAATTCCCCGGGATGGTATCGTCGTTTTAACCACTGGACCGTTAACCAGTGCTGCTTTAGCCGCAGATCTGCAAAATTTTGCCGGCCTGGACTATCTGAGCTTTTTTGATGCCGCTAGTCCGATTATTCTAGGGGAATCTATTGATCGATCGATCGCTTTTCTGGCCTCCCGTTACGATAAAGGTGAGGCCGCCTATCTCAATTGTCCTATGGATCGGGAACAATACCTGCATTTCTGGCAAGAGTTAAAACAGGCAGAACAAGCAGAATTAAAGGATTTTGAGCGAGAAAATGCCAAATTTTTTGAGGCTTGTCTGCCAATCGAAGAATTAGCCTGTCGGGGAGAGGATACCATGCGTTTTGGTCCCCTGAAACCGGTGGGATTAGCGGATCCCAGATATCCGGATCAACGTCCCTACGCAGTTATACAGTTGCGAATGGAAGATAAAGCGGGGCAATTGTGGAATATGGTGGGATTTCAAACTAATTTAAAATGGGGTGAACAAACACGGGTTTTCCGTCTGATTCCGGGGTTAGAAAAGGCCGAATTTGTCCGCATGGGGGTGATGCACAAAAACACCTTTATCAATTCTCCCCAGTTATTATCCTCCAGTCTCCAGTTTAAATCGCGACCGACGCTGTTAGCGGCAGGACAGTTAATCGGCACGGAAGGCTATACGGCTGCGGCTGCTGGGGGATGGTTAGCGGGAACTAATGCCGCTCGTTTAGCTTTAGGATTAGAAACGGTGACATTGCCAACCACAACAATGATGGGGTCATTATTTGAGTTTATCAGCAGTGCCGAACCGAAACATTTTCAACCGATGCCGCCAAATTTTGGCATTTTGCCGAATTTTACCAGAAAAATCCGCAATAAACGGGAACGTTACGGTCAATATGCCGATCGCTCTTTGCAGGATTTAGAAGCATGGATGAATCAGTTAAAAACTCCCTGTCTCGTCTAACTGTCAATCGCTAAATCGATCGCCCATAATAGAGAAGGAAACTATTTCTTTCTCTATCGCTATGCCAAACCCCGATTTTTTCCCTCCCCAATCCTACAGTCAAGAGGATGTGCAGGAAATTCTCTATTTGGCTATCTCCCGTCAAGGGGATAAGGGAGAAATTACCCGTCAACAGTTGTTAGAAATTGCCGACGATTTAGCTATTGAAGTTAAAGACTTAGAAGCGGCAGAAAAGGACTGGCAAGAGTCAAAAATGGTCAGTTATAAACGGCAAGAATTCGATCGCTTTCGTCGCGAGGAGCTAAAACATAAAACCGTTCGCTATCTGATTATTAATAGTTTTTTTATTATCATTAATTTAATTAGTGCGGGAACAATTTCTTGGGCAATTTATATCTTTTTGCTGATGGGTTTACCTCTTTCTCTTTCCGCTTGGAAAACTTTTCAAAATCAAGGGATTGCCTACGAAGAGGCATTTAAACGCTGGAAAATTAAGGAGGAAATGAAAGAGTCTTTTACCAATCTTTGGACACAAATTAAAAAGTTTTTACAGTTTTAATACTGTTGCCAAATTAAGCCTTTTTTGTTTTTGTGAACCACAGAGACACAAAGGACACAAAGTTGAGTTTTCCACGACTACTTAAGTAGCTGGTTATAATTAAATTAAAAATGAATTTTAGGTTCGATCCCCCCTGCCCCCCTTGATAAGGGGGGTGTCTGATCCCCCCTGCCCCCCTTGATAAGGGGGGTGCCGATAGGCGGGGGGATCTACCCTTGATAAGGGGGGTTTCTGATAATTTTTAACACATACCTACTTACTGTCATCAAAAATATCTAGCTGCTGCAGAGAGGGGGAATTATCCGACTTAACCGGTTTAATTTTCTTAATTCCTTGACGCAAACCGATCGCAATTTTACTATGTTTTTCGATTTGACCCATCACCTGCATGGCACGATCGATCACAGAAGCTGGTAAACCGGCTAATCTCCCCGCTTCGATACCGTAGGACTTATCCGCACCTCCCGGTCGTACTTGGTGCAAAAATACTATCTCATGGGGTAATTCTTTGACTGTTACCTGATAATTAGCTACATTCTCTAAAATTGAGGCTAATTCATTCAATTCGTGGTAGTGAGTGGCGAAAATCGTCCGCGATTGCAGTACCGTGGCTAAATACTCCGCCACAGACCAAGCTATGGATAAACCGTCAAAGGTGGCTGTCCCCCGGCCAATTTCGTCTAATAATACTAATGATCTGTCCGTGGCGTGATTGAGAATATTGGCGGTTTCGTTCATTTCCACCATAAAGGTGGATTGGCCAGTAGCGAGGTCATCCACAGCCCCCACCCGGGTGAAAATGCGATCGCAGATAGAGATTTTGGCCGACTTTGCCGGGACAAAACTGCCGGTTTGGGCCAACAATTGAATTAATCCCACCTGTCGCAGATAACAACTTTTGCCACTAGCATTGGGACCGGTGAGAATAATCAAGTCGGGGTATTCTAAACCTTCCTGATTGCCCAAATTAATCGAATTCGGCACAAAAAAGCCAGCCCCAAGGGATTGTTCCACCACGGGATGACGACCATCCTTAATATCGATAAGACGACCATCGGCGATTTCTGGGCGACAATATCCCTGATAAACGGCGATTTCTGCCAATGCTGCCAACACATCCAAAGCGGCGACTTTTGTGGCCACTTCCCGGATTTCTGGGGAAAATTCGGCCACTTGACGGCGTAAATCGCTAAAAATCTCGTATTCTAGATTATTTAATTCATCTACTGCCGTCAGAATTATATTTTCTTTCTCCTTTAACTCGGTGGTGATATAACGTTCCTCATTGACTAAAGTTTGCTTACGCACATACTCTTTTGGGGCGAAATCGGCTTTACTGCGGGGTAAACTGATATAATAACCGAAAGTTTTGTTATAATTAACCTTAAGATTACTAATACCCGTTCTTTCTTTCTCTGTCGTCTCCAGATTCTTAAACCAATCGATTACTTCCTGATAGTCGCGCCGCAGGGCATCCAATTGGGCATCAATTCCCTCGCGAATCACCCCCCCTTCCTTCAGATGCAGCGGAGGAGATTCCACCAGATGCGCTATCACCTGCTGGCCTAATTTTTCTAAATCGGCGGGAATTTGCTGTAAAGCTTTCAAATAGGGCGAATTTCCCGAAGCAACCAAAGCCGCTAAATCGGCTAATTTGACTAAAGATGCCGCTAGGGAAAGTAAATCGCGGGCGTTAGCCGTTCCTGCGCCAACACGACCGCTTAAACGTTCTATATCGTATATTTCCCTTAATTTTTGCCGAATATCTTGGCGCAGGGCGGGATTATCCTTTAACTCTTGGATAGTATCTTGACGGGCGCGAATACCGCGAGAATCTAAGAGGGGTTGCAGTAACCAACGACGTAAAGCGCGACTACCCATGGCTGTACAAGTGCGATCGATCGCCCATAATAGAGAACCATAGAAGCTACCATCGCGCACCGTTTGGGTAATTTCAAGGTTACGACGGGTTTGCCCATCTAAAATCAAAAATTCGGAGATAGAGTAGGTTTTTAAAGGTTGTAGGGGGACTTGATTGGCTTTTTGGGTATCTTCAATGTATTCTAAGAGGCCTCCGGCTGCGCGAATAGCGAGGGGTAAATGTTCGCAGCCCATCCCCTCTAGGGAACGCATTTTATAGGTGATTAAGAGACGATTTTTCGCCTCTGTGAGAGTAAAGATAGTTTGGGGACGGAGAGAATAACAAAAACTATCGGGTAAACAGGGGGGGAGATGGTCAGATTTTTCCCCGGGGCGCAAAATACGGTTTAAATCGGGGGCATTGATGGGGAAAAGGATTTCCGAGGGCTGTAAACGGCTTAATTCTAGGCTTAAAGCCGTTAAATCGCTGGCTTGGGTGGTGTAGAATTCTCCAGTGGAGATATCTGAATATGCTAATCCCCAATTTTCTCCGGTAATCACCACTGCGGCCAGAAAATTATTCTTTTTTGCGTTTAACATTCCCTCATCGGTGAGGGTTCCGGGGGTGAGAAGTTTGGTGATAGCGCGTTCTACGAGCCGTTTTTCGGCGGCTGCTTCCGTTGAATCCTCTACCTGGTCACAAATCGCCACCGCATAGCCTTTTTCCACCAATAAACGACTATAGCGCTCTAGGGCGTGGTGGGGAACCCCGGTCATGGCGACTCTCCCAATACCTTTACCCCCTTCCTTGCTGGTGAGAACTAATTCTAATTCTCTGGAGATAATCACCGCATCCTGAAAGAAGCACTCGAAAAAATCGCCCACACGATAGAGTAAAAGAGCATTGGGATAGGTTTCTTTTACCTCCACATAATGCTGGTACATGGGGGTGAGTTTACCGCGATCGAGTCCGCGATAATCACGATGGGGATCCTTATTGGTAGCCGGTGGTTCTAGGGGAAAATCCGAGGGGAGAGTCATGGGTCAAAGAAAGCTGGACAATGTTTTAATCAACTATTCCCCACCCCTTGGCTGAGTGGGGAGTTTCTGACGCTTCTTCGTCGATGGCGGTTTTCTGCGTCGTGCTTTGGCTCGTTCCAAGCCTCTAATATAATTAAGCATAACCTGAGGGTTGGCTACATCGGCGTTGGGTTCTTCCGGTTTTCTTGTGTTACTTTTTGTCAAGAACTCTAGTCTCATAACCTTCAATTCTAATGATAGGATGAACGATCGAAGCTCTCCAGAGAAACCCTATGACTAGCTTACTGCGCGACTTTTGGTATGTGGCCACACCGGCAAATAAACTTAAACCCGGTCAGCTAATGGCCAAAAAAATGCTAGGTGAACCGATTGTTGTCGGTAGGAGACAGGATGGAGAAGTGTTCGCATTGCGGGATATTTGCCCCCATCGTGGGATTCCGCTGCACCATGGCTGGATTGAAGGGGATGGGGTGTTCTGTTGCTATCACGGCTGGAAATTTAACACTAGCGATGGCGTTTGTTCTGAGATCCCCTCATTAACTGAACACGATCGCCTTGATGTTAGCAGAATTTGTGTCACCAGTTATCCCTGTCGTGAAATACAAGGTCATATTTGGGTGTTTATTCCGGCAGACTCAAAAAGAGAAATTAATCAAGAAAATCTGCCTCCTGTGCCGACTATTAGCGATTTTGGCAAACTTACCCCCAAAGTAGCCGAAACTATCACTTTTGACTGCAATATTGACCATGCAGTGGTGGGATTGATGGATCCAGCCCACGGTCCCTACGTTCATACTTCTTGGTGGTGGCGCAGCGGTCCGCGCCAATTTCGGGTCAAGGAAAAACAATACGAACCTGTTCCCCTGGGTTTTCGTCTTGCCCCCTATGATATGCCCGTCAGTGCGAAACCCTATAAAATTTTGGGTAGTAAAGTATCGATTGAAATTGTTTTTGAATTGCCCTCGGTGCGTACAGAAATACTACGAGGTGATCGGCATTTAGCCTGTGCTTTTACGGCAATTACTCCCATCGATGAAAATCACTGCGAAGTCCATCAAAGTTTATACTATACGATTCCTTGGTTGGCATTTTTAACCCCTCTTTTGCGTTATTTAACCCGACAATTCCTCACACAGGATCGCGATGTGGTGATTAAACAACAGGAAGGACTTAGTTATCATCCAGCTTTGATGTTAATTGATGATGCCGATACCCAGGCCAAATGGTATTATCGCCTTAAGCAAGAATACGAGAAATGTCAAGCAGAAAAACGGGATTTTGTCAACCCCATTAAAGCACAGATTTTACGGTGGCGTAGTTAGAATTAAGTAGCTGGTTATAATTAAATTAAAAATGGATTTTAGGTTCGATCCCCCCTGCCCCCCTTGATAAGGGGGGTGTCTGATAATTTTTAACGCCTACCTACTTAGATCATTTTATTTAGGTTCTCACTAAGGATTTATTGACACTGGTTTCAATTTGATAAATAGAGGAAAGGACACTACCTTGATGATTATTGACTAGATCGTATTTAACTTCTTGTAAATAATTAAAAATGGCATCCCGCAAAATCGGTTTTTCAATGTTTACCGTATGCTGATAGTCCCATAAATCCCAAACTATCAAACCAATTCCCACGATTGGATCGATTAATTCTGCCCCAAAACTACTCGCTACTGCCCCACCGGTTTTAGTGGCAATTTTCGCCCCCGTTTTTCCCGCTAGGGACAAATAAACTGTACTGCCCACTTTCATCACTGGAATGAGAGATTTAATTCCTAAAGCGGTGGTGCCACCGACTAAAAGTTTAATTGATGTGTTAGAAATATTGCCCTCGGTATCTTGAATTGTTATGGCTATATCACTAAGATAACGCTCCCATTTGCCTTGGGGAATTTGATAACTAGCCTGAATATTCTCTAATTCATTGCTTAAATTACTGACATATAAATTAACTGTATCCCTAGTAATTCTCTCTAGACGCAATTGGGCCTCTTGGGGACGAATTACCCGTTTAGTAAACTCGGTTTGAATAGTTTTGGTCAAATTTTCTGCCACCACCTGTTCCGGGGGTGGATTATCTGTATTGACCCAGTGAGCGATCGAGGAGTATAATCCGCTTAAAAAGGCCTTGCCCTCAAATTGTTTTTGATTGAAATAGTTAAAATACCAAGGCAGAAAACCCTGATCTACCCGTGTCATCAACTCCTCCACCCATCCCTCAATTTCTCCTAGGGCGAAGGTTTGAGAATTTGCTCTCGCTGTCTGTAAAGCTTGGCTAATTTCCCGATCGATTTGACTGTTAGATTTTTTGTTTATACTGATGGGAATCTCTAGGTTAGTTTCGGTAGCAACCCTAGTTTTTAACGGTTCATTGCCGGCAGTTCCTAGCCAAATTTTCCCTAAGAGAGGCACGATAACCACTAGAACAACTATAGCCCAAATTAACGGGGTGATCGCCTTAATCAGTTGACTGATTGCCTGAATGCGGTTAGTTTTTTCACTATACTGAGGTGGCTCAATATTTTCTTGTGAATCTGGCCTGGAGTTCATCAGCTAACCTACTTAAAATTATTAGATCATTGTTCTCAAAAAACCGCAGAAACCCCAATTTTCTCAGCAGTAAACTGGAGAGGAAATTATCGGGTAAAAGTCCGCCAATACCCGATAAATATCGGCAATTTTAGCGAATTTCTGCCTTCATCCGCTCAAGGGTTTGCTGCATTTGGTCGAACATCATTTGGGGAGTCATACCAAATTGACCTAGTTGGGTTTTTAGCTGTTCTACGGTCATTTGGGCGGAAAAATCCTCAGATAATTCAAAACGCTTCATAAATATCTTGTAGCGTTCCATTAACTCCTCCATCCTATCGATAAAGATTTTTTTACCCTCTCGATCGAATTTCCCGTACTCGCTCCCTAGTTGTATGAGAGACTGATAATCTTCAAATAGCTGTCTAGCTTCCTGTTGAACCACTTCTGAGTCAAAGAATCCCATAATCTTAAAACGGCTTATCGTCGATAGTTATTCTCTCTCCCATTTTATTTTAGTCGGGGAAAAAGTCTAGCTCTAGTCGATTTACGGATTACCGTATTGGGGAAATTGAGAGGATTACAAAAGAAGCGAGCAACGCTAACCAGTCAGGGAAAACCGCTAAGTAGTGGTCTGTCAAAGCCATAATGACGGATAATGGGAGCGGTAAATTCAGCCTAATTTGTCCAATTATGCCCGCTAAAAAATATATCGTCTCTCTTCTCTAACGGAGAATCAACGCACCTCTGGGTAAGAATTGAGCCAAAAAGGGAAAACCGCTGCCGGAAAAATTAATCAGGATCGTCTCTTGCTAAAAGCAGATAAGTAATAGGGCAAAATTAACTTCTTGGTTAGCAGATGCACTCATGCAGGAGGTAGTTAGATATGTGTAATTAATTGCGTCTAGCTACTGATGAACAAGGGAATGGAGGGATTAAGGAGAAAAATCTATGGATCATACCGCAGAAAACTGGTACATTGTCCGGGAAAGTACTGGAATTTGTCAGATTATAGCCCTAGAAAACGGCCAAACCCCAGTTAATGGTCAATACTGGGGTCCTTTTGCCGAGCGGGGAGAAGCGATCGCCCGTCGGGTGGGTTTAATTCGAGCGGGCAAATGTCAACCTATTGTTTAGCGGTATTGGTGGGTGTTTTCTTGCCTTCAGTGATTTCTTTTTCCAAGATTTCAAAACCCTTCTTGAATTGAGGATCCTGGAAGGTTCCCACCCGATCCCTTTCCTCTTGAAGATTTTTGCGTTCTTCCTCGCTCAGTTCCGACTCCACATCAGGATGAATACCATCTTTATTGATGTCCCGTCCGTTGGGGGTGAGATACTTGGCAATTGTCACCGCTAATCCCGAACCGTCGCTAAGACTGCGTACCGATTGCACTAATCCCTTACCAAAGGTTTTCGTACCGACAATAACCGCCCGATCATGATCCTGTAAAGCCCCGGAGAGAATTTCACTAGCACTGGCGGAACCACCATCGACGAGGACAACTAGGGGTTTATTAGTCAAAGCTTGATTATTAGCCCGTTGACGTTCCGTCACCCCTTTGCGATCAACCGTAGAGACAATCAAACCATCGGGTATCCACATCCGAGCGATTTCGATGCTGGCGTAGAGTAAACCGCCAGGGTTAGAACGCAGATCGAGAATATAACCCTTCACCTCTTCGGTTTCCAATTCGCGAATCGCTTGACTCATATCGCCACTAGCTTGGGCGCTAAATTGATTAAGACGGATATAACCGATTTTACCGATCGGGGTGTTTTCCGTGTGGGCGCGCACTGGGTGAATTTCAATTTTGGCCCGGGTAAGAGTTAATTCTTTCTTCTCCTCACCCCGTTGAATCGTGATCTTAACGCTTGTCCCCACTTTGCCGCGGATCATGCTCACCGCTTGCTCTAGTTCCATGCCTTCGGTAGATTTACCATCGATAGCGATAATCACATCTTTAGGCAGCACACCAGCTTTAGAAGCGGGAGTATCTTCAATGGGTGAAACCACGACTAACTGCTTGGTTTTCTCGTCTTTGGTCAGTTGAATCCCTACCCCGGTCAATTCTCCCGATGTATCGATCTTCATATTGTTAAACTCTTTGGGATCCATAAAACGGGTATAGGGATCATTGAGAGTTTTCAACATCTCGCGGATAGCGGTGTATGCTTCCTCTTGATTTTTGTAGGAACGATTTAAATACTGATTGCGGATGGCGTTCCAGTCCGATTGATTAAAAGTGCCATCTAAATAAGTGCGGTTGATGATCTGCCAAACCTCATCAACGGTTTCCTTGGGACTTTCCTGAAAAAAAGCTTGACTTTGGGAGAGACGGAATCCCGCCCCCGTGACGGCGACGGTAGACAGGACCACTGCTGTAGCACCGAGAACAAGTCCGCGTTTGTTGATAACCATAGGTAATTTTCGGATAAATTAGGCTGTTCTTGCCGAAATGCTCTTTCTGGCTGACCGTCGAAATATCTTGGCAAAAAGGAGCGTTTAGGTTTACTGGAGACAGACAAAAGAACGCCTGTAGACTACTACTGTTATAACATTTATTATCTCTTTCTTTGTCAAACTGGTTATTTGAGTAGCGATCGAGTTGCCAGCAGCCCACCTCGCGACCTAAGATAACAGCAAAACTGCCCGATATTTTCCCTATGAGTGATCAAATCCTTTCTTCCCTCTCCCTGGAACAAAAACGACAAAACCTGCGCCACCAAAGGCGATCGAAGGTGTGGCAAGCCCTGGGTCGGTTTCTGGTGGTTAGTGGTTTAGCGGCGGGATTAGCTTGGGGGATGACTTCGCCCTATTGGACAATTACCAAGGCCGGACAGGTGGAAATCGAAGGCACGGAATTAATGTCGCCCGAGTCGATTCGTGCTTGGCTGAAATTAAGCTATCCTCTGTCTCTCTGGGAATTACCTACCCATCAATTGCGAGAAAAATTAGCGGCTATTCCCGCTATTGCCGACGTTAAGATCGAGCGGCAATTATTGCCCCCGAAAGTGATTGTTTCTATTCAAGAAAGAAAACCTGTTGCCCGTTGGCATTCCCATCAACAGCAAGGCTTTTTAGATGCCTCGGGAACGATAATTCCTCAAAATTATTATGGTCGAACTCTGCCCAAAACCCAATTACCTAGCCTAGAAGTGCTTGGTTACGACCGACAACATCAACAACAGTGGCAAAAAATTTATCCCTTAATTGATAACTTATCGATTAAAGTTACCGCCATCGATTGGCGCAATCCTAGTAATCTTGTACTAAAAACTGAGCTAGGACAGGTCTATTTAGGTTTTTATAAAGATAGATTGCCCGAAAAATTAACCGCTCTCGTACAATCGCGGCCATTGTCATCCAAGATACCTCTAGCGCGAATTCTCTACATTGACCTGAGCAATCCCGATGCTCCCACTGTACAATTAAAACCGCAGTTAGCCCCCATCGTTGCCAAAGTAACGGCAACTCGTCGGGATTAACGGCAGTTTATCAGCAAATAACCGCAATTATTCCCTTGAGGTATTGGCAAAAACCCCAAATTATGATTTTCTGAAAAGGAAACTGATACTGTGGATACTGGAACCGACATAATATTAGTGATAGTGTTAACAGCACATCTCTGATTTATCAAATCAATAACAGAATCTTGTACTAAGAGTGTTCCAATTCCAATGACATCGATTAATGAAATCGTTCCCACCTACCCCAATCTGAACAGTAACGATTATGCCAGTTCAGCTATGAGCGAAGATAATCATTACTATCAGAATAATACTGGAGTATCATTTTCTCGCCCCCATGAATCACAGATGACACCCCGAGAAGAAAGTCGTAGTAATCGCATCGTACCGAGCAATGTCGCCAAGATCAAGGTGATCGGGGTCGGCGGTGGGGGCTGTAACGCCGTTAACCGCATGATCGCCAGTGGCGTGACCGGAATCGAATTTTGGGCAATTAACACCGACGCCCAGGCCCTGGCCCACTCCTCCGCCCCCCAGAGGTTACAAATCGGGACAAAATTAACCCGCGGCCTAGGGGCGGGCGGCAATCCGGCGATCGGACAGAAAGCGGCGGAAGAATCTCGGGATGAAATCGCCCAAGCATTGGAAGGAACCGATCTAGTCTTTATTACCGCCGGCATGGGCGGCGGCACGGGAACGGGGGCCGCTCCAATTGTGGCCGAAATTGCCAAAGAAATCGGCTGTTTGACCGTGGGAGTTGTAACTCGTCCCTTTACCTTCGAGGGTCGTCGTCGCACTAATCAGGCCGATGAAGGGGTGGGTGGTTTACAAAGTCGGGTCGATACCCTGATTATTATCCCCAATAACCAGTTATTACAGGTAATACCCGCCGACACTCCCCTACAGGAGGCTTTTCGCGTCGCTGATGATGTGCTGCGGCAAGGGGTACAGGGGATCTCGGATATTATCACTATCCCCGGTCTGGTAAATGTGGATTTCGCCGATGTGCGGGCAGTGATGGCCGATGCGGGTTCGGCCCTAATGGGCATCGGCATCGGTTCCGGAAAATCTCGGGCTAAGGAAGGGGCGATCGCTGCTATTTCCTCGCCGTTACTGGAATCCTCGATCGAAGGGGCGAAAGGTGTGGTCTTTAATATCACCGGCGGTCAAGATCTAACCCTACACGAAGTCAATGCCGCCGCCGAAATTATCTATGAAGTGGTGGATCCCAACGCTAATATCATCTTCGGGGCAGTAATTGACGAGAAAATGCAGGGAGAAGTCAGAATTACCGTCATTGCCACCGGTTTTTCCGGCGATTCCCCCTCTCGTCCCACTGCTAACAAGGTGGTGATTAATACCCCCGCACCGAGTCCAGCACCCACTCCCGAACCACCAAAACAGGCGGGGTTAGATATCCCCGAATTCTTGCAACGTCGTCGTCCTTTTGATCGCTAACCTCCTATGACTGCCATTGCCCTCACCATCGCCGGTTCCGATAGTGGTGGCGGCGCGGGAATTCAAGCGGATTTGAAAACCTTCGCCTTCCACCGAGTTCACGGCACCAGCGCCCTTACCTGCGTTACCGCCCAAAATACCCTGGGGGTCGAGCGCGTCGAGTCCCTAAGTCCGGAAATGGTAACGGCCCAAATCGATGCCGTGGTCAGGGATTTCGCAGTGTCAGCGGTCAAGACGGGAATGCTGTTTAGTAGCGAGATTATCGAAGCAGTGGCCGAGGCGATCGAGCGCTGGCGTTTGACCAGTTTAGTGGTGGATCCGGTTATGGTTTCGCGGGTAGGAGCCAAATTAATTGATGATCGGGCTGTAGATAGTCTTTTGGATAGTTTAATTCCTCTGGCTTCGATTATTACCCCTAATCGTTACGAAGCACAGCTTTTAAGTGGCATCGAGATCAATGATTTTGAGGCGATGAAAGCGGCCGCCGCAATTATTTTCCAGAAGTCGGCCACACCGGTATTAGTGAAAGGTGGCGGCATGAAAGGTCGGCTGCGTGGGGTTGATATCTGCTTTGATGGGCAAGAATGGGAAACTTTTAAGACCAGAAGCGTCGAAACCAATAACACTCACGGGACTGGTTGTACCCTATCGTCGGCGATCGCCGCTAACCTTGCTTTGGGTGATGACCTGAAAATGGCGGTGAAAAAAGCCAAGGATTACGTTACTAACGCCCTCGATCATTCCCTCGCCATCGGTCACGGAACCGGTCCAGTGGGCCATTTTTACCCCTTAAAAGCCCTAAATTAGTCAATTCATGACCACTACGCCGCGTCTTTCCCCCCAAGTACCCCAGAGTTGCACCGGTCGCCCCTCGGTTCCCCTCTCGGTCTATCGAGAATTAGTCAAAGAATTGCAGGCCACTCAGGCACGGGCGGAATCTCTAGAAGCACAAAACCAGCAACTTGTCAAGAGTAATCGGCAATTACGTCAGGAAATCGAGACAGTAGTTGCTCAGGGAAGAAGATTAGAAAAAGTGGTAGAGAGTTTCGAGAGGAATCCCGTCGAGGAACCCTCCTTCCTGATCCCGGTTCGTCCCCGTCTGGTTACACCCCCTTCTCCTTCGCTGCCGGTTAAGAAAGAAGTCTCAGTCACCCCTCCCATCACCCTTACTGCTTCAAAACAGCAATTACCTAAAAATATTTGGTTACTGGTCGGGTTAATTATTGTCGTGGTTCTTACCTCTGGTTTAGGGGCTTTTTGGCTGGTTTCTGCCTCTAGAAACGCGGGTTCGACCGACTGATTCACGGGGGCATCTCACATTTGCAGAAATACCGACAATCAGCAATTATTAGTAACTCTTAAATTATTACAGATATATCAGCAGCTGGCTGTAAGCATCCCACCGAAAAGCTAATGCGCTCCAGGGTTTGGGTAGGGCTGATTCATTCTTCGAATCTAATTCTTTTTTTTTGCTACCTTTAATCGCTGTAGGTTGATTCATGAATCAACCTACTATAACTGGACCAGGGTTTGGGTAGGGCTGATTCATTCTCCGAATCTAATTCTTTTTTTGCTACCTTTAATCGTTTATGAGGTAAGCAAAGCACGACGTTTAGTATCAGTTCCCATCTTTTGCCCCTAGGCTTTCTGTTCCTGTTTAGATTTATGTAGGGGATCCATATAAATCTCTAAGCGCTTAAATACCAGAGAGGAAAGGGTAGTTAAAACCAAATAAACTAAAGCAACAGCGATATAAATCTCGAAAGCTTTATAGGTAGTGGCTACCATT